>JAIXWH010000014.1 GCA_027484165.1 Chitinophagaceae bacterium
ACAGAAATCAAACGTTGTAATTGTAATTTCCTACCTTAGCGCTTCAATTTGATTTTCTATTTTTTATCATTCAAATTATTCACATGGATATCAAACAAATTCAAGAGCTGGTAAAGCTCATCAACAAAACATCAATCGGAGAAATCACTATCGAAGAAAACGGAAAGAAAATAACGATCAAGCAGAAAAACGATCCGGTTCAAAATATTATAGCTGCTCCTGCCCCAACCTATAATCAGACAGCTGCAGCTGTTCCCGCACCTCAGGCTGCACCATCAAATACGACTGCTGCTCCAAAAACTGAAGCTAAAACAGATAACTACATCACAATAAAAAGTCCAATGATTGGCACATTTTACCGTCAATCAGGACCAGGTAAGCCCATTTTTGCAAGTGTTGGAGATGAAGTTACTCCAGGTAAAGTAGTATGCATTATCGAAGCCATGAAACTATTCAATGAAATAGAAAGCGAAATAAAAGGTAGAATTGTTAAGGTTTTAGTAGATGATGCAAGTCCTGTTGAATACGACCAACCTTTATTTTTGGTAGACCCTGCATAATTCAGCTTAGCTATAAAGCTGATTTATTTTCTTATTATTTCTACAACTACATTCTAACAGATATGTTTAAAAAAATATTAATTGCAAACAGAGGTGAAATCGCTCTTCGTGTAATCAGAACTTGCAGAGAAATGGGTATCAAAACTGTAGCGGTTTACTCTACTGCAGATAAAGACAGTTTACATGTAAAATTTGCAGATGAAGCCGTTTGCATTGGTAAGCCTTCAAGTTTGGATAGTTATTTGAATATCCCTCATATTATAGCCGCAGCTGAAATTACTAATGCTGATGGTATTCATCCGGGTTATGGATTTCTTGCTGAGAACAGCAAGTTTGCAAAGATTTGTGGTGATCATGGTATAAAGTTTATTGGACCCACACCTGAAATGATCAATTCAATGGGTGATAAAATCACTGCAAAAGAAACAATGATAAAAGCAGGAGTACCTGTAGTTCCAGGAGTTGAAGGATTACTTGAAAGTGTAGCTCATGCAAAAAAATCTGCGAAAGAGGTGGGATATCCGGTAATATTAAAAGCTACTGCTGGTGGAGGTGGAAAAGGAATGCGTGTGGTGTGGCAAGAAAGTGAAATTGAAAAAGCTTTTGAAACAGCAAAAACTGAAGCAGCTGCATCATTCAAAAATGATGGAATCTATATGGAGAAATTCGTTGAAGAACCTCGTCATATTGAAATTCAGGTTGCAGGTGATCAATACGGAAATGTTTGTCACTTAAGCGAAAGAGACTGTTCTATACAACGTCGTCATCAGAAACTGGTTGAAGAATCTCCCTCTCCTTTCATGACTGATGAACTCAGAGAGAAAATGGGTAACGCAGCTATCAAAGCTGCTAAAGCCATCAACTATGAAAGCGTTGGCACCATTGAATTCCTGGTTGACAAGCATCGTAATTTCTATTTCATGGAAATGAATACACGTATTCAGGTTGAACATTGTGTAACAGAAGAAGTGATTAACTACGATTTAATTAAAGAACAAATAAAAATAGCAGCTGGAGAAAAAATTTCCGGAACCTCATACTATCCAAAAATGCATGCTATTGAATGCAGAATAAATGCCGAAGATCCTTACAATGATTTCAGACCTAGTCCAGGGAAAATAACTGTATTACATACTCCAGGTGGACATGGTGTTCGTGTAGACAGCCATGTTTACGCAGGATATGTGATTCCTCCTTATTACGACAGCATGATTGCAAAGTTGATTGCTGTTGCTCAAACCAGAGAAGAAGCAATTGATACTATGCACAGGGCGTTAAGTGAATATGTGATTGAAGGAATTAAAACCACCATTCCATTCCATTTACAACTGATGCAGAATGAAGATTTCAGAAAAGGTAACTTTACCACAAAATTCATGGAATCTTTTAAAATGAAATAAAAAAATTAAAATCTCTCCACAAAAAAGAGAGATTTTTTTTATACAATTGCACCTGAATGTCAAAACTCTCTAACGATATATTACTCAAAGCATACAGGCACATGTGTACTGCAAAAGCGATGGCGGATACCTACGAATCTAACAGAGCGATTTGCAAATATGTTCACAGCACTTCGAGAGGACATGAAGCTATTCAATTGGCTACTGCGTTTAATTTATTGCCCTGCGATTATGTGAGCCCTTATTACCGCGATGAAAGCATCATGCTTGGATTAGGATTCAGTCCTTATCAACTGATGTTGCAATTATTAGCAAAGGGCGATGACATCTTTACTGGAGGGAGAGAATACTACAATCATCCTAATTATCGCGGCAGCGACAAGCCAACCATCATTCATCAAAGCAGTGCAACAGGGATGCAAGCTATACCCACAACAGGCATTGCTCAGGGCGTTCAGTATTTGGAAAAAATAAATCATCATTCAACCAATAACCTCTCGCCTGTTATTGTATGCTCACTTGGAGATGCATCAGTAACTGAAGGTGAAGTAAGCGAAGCTTTTCAATTTGCAGCATTACATCAACTACCCATCATTTATTTGGTACAGGATAATGACTGGGGCATCAGTGTTACATCAGCAGAAGCAAGAACAAACAATGCTTTTGAATTCATAAAAGGTTTTAAAGGAATTAATAGTGTAAGCATTAACGGTAGTGACTTCTCTGAATCTTATCAAACCATGAAAAAGGTAATTGATGAGGTTAGAGAAAAACGTCAGCCTTGGCTAGTTCATGCCAAAGTTCCTTTACTTGGACATCATACGAGTGGCGTTAGAAAAGAGTTTTATAGAAAAGAAGATGAACTTGCAAGCTCTTACAAAAATGATCCTGGACCTCTACTTAAAATAGTTTTGATAAAAAGCGGAGTCACAGAATCAGACTTACTTCAAATTGAAAAAGAAGAATTAGAAAAAGTGCTTGCTGATTTTGAAAAAGCGGCGAATGCTGTTGAGCCTGATCCATTAAAAGTAGAGGAACATGTATTTGCACCTACTCCCATCATTTCAGAAAAAGGAAACAGATCTCCATCCAACAAAGAAAAAATCTTAATGGTAGATGCGGCTTTGTTTGCCATTCGTGAAATCATGGAGGATTTTCCTGAGGCCATTTTATATGGTCAGGATGTTGGAAAGAGATTAGGAGGCGTGTTTAGAGAAGCTGCTACATTAGCTGACCAGTTTGGCGACCATAGAGTATTCAATACTGCTATACAAGAGGCCTATATTATTGGTTCCACAGTGGGCATGAGTGCTGTTGGAGTGAAACCCATAGTTGAGGTACAATTTGCAGATTATATTTACCCAGGATTCAATCAATTAGTTACAGAAATTTCAAAAAGTGCTTATTTAAGTTGCGGAAAATTTCCAGTACAAACTTTAATTAGAGTTCCCATTGGCGCCTATGGTGGTGGCGGACCTTATCATAGTGGAAGTGTTGAAAGCACGTTGCTAACCATTAAGGGAATCAAAGTAGTTTATCCTTCAAATGCTGCGGACATGAAGGGTTTGATGAAGGCTGCATTTTTAGACCCGAATCCGGTGGTAATGCTGGAACATAAAGGTCTATACTGGAGCAAAGTTCCGGGTACAGAAGAAGCAAAGAACACAGAGCCCGACAGAGATTATATTGTACCTCTAGGAAAAGCTTGCATCGTTAATGAAGCTAGTGATGAAGCCATTGAAAATGGTGAAAGTTGTTGCATTATCACCTATGGTATGGGTGTTTATTGGTCAAAAGCAGCGGCTAAACAATTCAACAATCAAATTGAAGTCATAGATTTAAGAACATTATTCCCTCTTGATGAAACTTTAATTTTTGAAAGAGTAAAACTTCATGGTAAATGTTTAATTGTAACTGAAGAGCAACAAAACAATTCATTTGCTGAAGCACTTTCCGGAAGAATATCAAAAACTTGTTTCAGGTATTTAGATGGGCCTGTAGAGGTTATGGGGGCACTTAATTTACCTGCAGTACCTATGAATATGATATTAGAAAAAGCAATGTTGCCTAATGCTGAAAAAGTAGCTGCCAAATTAAAAGAAATATTAGAACATTAACTACTACTCCATTTTACCATCTTTCATCTGAAGAATTCTGTCACTTTTCTTTGCTAAATCCTGATTATGTGTAACAATCAAAAAAGTTTGATGGAATTCACCTCTTAAATTGATGAATAGTTGATGTAAATCATTTGCATTTGTTGAATCCAGATTCCCGGTGGGTTCATCTGCTAAAACTATCGAAGGATTATTAACAAGCGCTCTTGCTACGGCTACTCTTTGTTGTTCTCCTCCGGATAACTGTCCGGGTTTGTTTTCAAATTTTTTATTCAACCCCAGATAATCAAGTAATTCTTTAGCTCTATTTTCTGTATTTGATTTATTTTTTCCACCAATCCATCCAGGAATACAAACATTTTCTAGTGCTGTAAATTCCGGCAGCAAATGATGAAACTGAAAAACAAATCCTATATGATCATTTCTGAATTTTGCCAATGATTTTCCTGATAGTTTTTCTACTTCAATATCATTGAGCGAAATACTGCCAGAATCAGGCTTATCAAGGGTTCCAAGTATATGTAGCAGCGTGCTTTTCCCTGCACCTGAAGCACCAATGATACTCACAATTTCACCCTTGGATATTTTAATATCCACGCCTTTTAATACCTCTACATCACTGTATTTTTTATGAATATTTTTTGCTTCTAACATAGGTTAAAAATAACAAATTATGACCTGAATTTGTTAATAAATCACATAAAGTCATCAGAAGTGAAAAAACACTTTTGGTAATTTCGCAGTAACCTATACATTTGCAAAAAATAAACCCTTAAAGAAGATGTTCTGGACACTAGAATTAGCCTCGCATTTAGAAGATGCTCCTTGGCCTGCAACAAAAGATGAATTGATTGATTACAGCATTCGTAGTGGTGCACCCATTGAAGTAATCGAAAACCTACAGGAATTAGAAGATGAAGGAGAAATCTATGAAGGTCTTGAAGACATATGGCCAGATTATCCAAGTCAGGATGATTTTTTCTTCAACGAAGACGAATATTAAACTCCTATGGTTTTACCATACAAATAAAAAGGCTGTTCCAAAAGAACAGCCTTTTTATTTGTCGGAGTATTTCAATTTAAAATAGATCATGATGGTGGAAAGAAAACAAATGAAACTGTTGCAAATGATTACTGGCAGTAATCCCTTCATTGATCCATATATCACCCATATGATTGTACTGAAAAAAACAATCAATATCATATACAAATTAAGATCTCTGACACTTTTTGTTTTCCAGATATGATATACTTGAGGTATAAATGTTAAGCTGCTTATTACAGAAGCTATGTGTCCTATAATTTCTGCTGAATCCATTGTAAAATGATATGAGGAAGAAAATTATTTTTCCATCTGCTCAATGACAGCGTTAGTAACCCCAGTAAATGAGAATCCTCCATCGTGGAAAAGATTTTGCATTGTTACCATTCTGGTATGATCACTAAACATTACTACACAATAGTTTGCGCAATCTTCAGCACTTGCATTTCCTAACGGACTCATTTTTTCAGCGTAATTGATAAATCCGTCGAAGCCTTTCACTCCGCTACCTGCAGTTGTTCTAGTTGGAGATTGTGAAATCGTATTTACTCTTACATGCTTTTTAACTCCATAATGATAACCAAAGCTACGAGCAACACTTTCAAGCAATGCTTTAGCATCAGCCATTTCATTATAATCAGGAAAAATTCTTTGTGCAGCAATATAACTTAGGGCGATAACACTACCCCATTCGTTGATTGCATCTTTCTTCATACAACAAGCCAAAACTCTGTGCAGACTCATAGAAGAAATTTCAAAAGTTTTTAGATTATGAGTATAATCAATATCAGTATAATGTTTTCCCTTACGAACATTCAAACTCATTCCGATAGAATGCAAAATAAAATCGAATCCGCCACCAAAATGCTCCATTGATTTGGTGATTAAATTTTCTACATCATCTCCATTACTAACATCGCAAGCAATCACAGGCGCACTAATCTTTTCAGCAAGCTTGTTGATTTCACCCATTCTCATTGCTACAGGTGCATTGGTTAAAACAATTTGAGCTCCTTCTTCATGACATTTCAAAGCTGTAATCCACGCAATAGATTTTTCATCTAAAGCTCCAAAAATGATACCCTTTTTTCCTTTTAGCAAATTGTTTCCCATAGCTTTAATAGTTTTTTTAGATTGTAAAATTACTTCTTCTTACTCAATTTTCTATCATCTCTTTTGCATTCTCTATAGCAGCAGCACTGGGTGTTTCACCACCAAGCATTTTGGCAACAGCAATTACCCTTTCTTCCTTGCTGAGAATACTCACTTTTGTTGCTACTTTATTGGATTTGGTTTCCTTGTAAACATAATAATGATGATTAGCCCTTGCAGCAATTTGAGGCTGATGGGTAATAGAAATCAACTGAATGCTTGACGACAAATCTTTCATGATGATGCCGACTTGCTTTGCAGCTTCTCCGCTGATACCGGTGTCAATCTCATCAAAAATCAAAGTAGGTAATGCTAATTTTTGAGCTACCAGTGACTTTATGCTCAACATTAATCTGCTTAGCTCACCGCCACTTGCAACCTTTCCAATCGATTCGAATTTATTGCTTTTATTGGCATCAAATAGAAAATCAATCGTATCAATACCAGACGAATTGAGCTCCACAATATCCATCTGAACTTTAATTCTTGCATTCGGCATTCCAACTTGATATAGCAATTGATTTACTTTACTTACAAAACCATCTACCTGCCCGACTCTTTTTTTGGAAATTTGTTTTGCCAATGTCAAGCACTCGTTATATAATTGATCCAGTTCTTTTTCCAATCTTTCTATTGAGCTTGAAATGTTGGTATAACCCTCAAGTTTAAGTTGCAGTTTATTCTTCACTTCTATTAAATCAGCTGTTGAATTCACTCCGTGTTTTTTCATCAACTTGTATCCTGAAGAAATACGCTCATTGATCAAAGCAATTTTATCAGGATCATATTTCACCGCACTTTCCAATCGATTCAATTCATCTGCGATATCTTCCAATTCAATAGTTGTGCTGTTTAATCTTTTTGAAATTTCTTCAATATTGGTATGAAGTGATTCAAGTGATTTTAATTTTTGTAATAATGATTTCAGTTGCTGAACTATTGGTTGTTCGCTTCCATTCAGAGTTGAATAAAGCAATTCCAGTTGATGCTTGATGTGTTCAGCATTGTTTAAAACTTTTACTTCTTGATCAAGACCTTCCAACTCATTTTCTTTTAACTGAAGCTCCTCTAATTCATCAAACAAAAATTGATTATAATCCAATTCTTTATTTGCTGATTCCTGCTGATGCTTAAGTTGACTCAGCTCTTTCCTGACATTAGAAAGTGATTCAAATTGGAGTTTCAATTTTTTTATACCAGATATATTGTCTGCTAATGCATCAAGTACTTCTCTTTGAAAGTTTTCTGAACTAATTTCAAGTGTATCAAATTGTTGATGCAAGTCGACAAGAAATAAACTCAATTGTTTTACAACAGATAAATTAACTGGAGTATCATTAATAAAACTTCTTGACTTGCCATTTGATGAAATCTCACGTCTGATAATAATTTCATCATCCCAATCCAATTCGTTATCATCGAAAAAAGCAGCAATAGTACCTGTATTTTTTAATTGAAATCTTCCTTCAATGATGCATTTTTTTTGAGCATCCATCAATACACTGCTGTCTGCTCTTTGTCCTAAAATCAAATTCAATGCCCCCATCAAAATACTCTTCCCTGCGCCTGTTTCGCCTGTAATAATGTTGAACCCTGAAGAAAATTTGATTTCCAAATCTTCTATAATAGCATAGTTGTGTATAAATAGTTTGGATAACATTTGGAGGAGCAAATTACTGAAAACTTTGTTTCATCTTAGAAGAAAAATATCAAAATAAAAGTTGAAATCAACAAAAAAGCCCGGGATTATCCGGGCTTTCAATTATTTAGGTAAAAATTATTTCACAACAACAGATTCTGCTAAATCTGCATCAGCTAAAATTCGTCCGCAATTTTCGCAAACCATGATTTTTTTACGCAATTTTATCTCACTTTGTTTTTGAGGAGGAATTGCATGAAAACAACCACCACAACTATCTCGGTCAACTGGAACTACTGCTAATCCGTTACGATAATTATTACGAATACGATCATAACTAGCCAACAAACGATCATCAACATGACTTCTTGCTTCGTCAGCTGATTTATTGTAATGAGTTTCTTCTTTCTCTGTTTCTTTAATAATCTTTTCTAACTCTCCTTTTTTTCCAGTAAGATTACTTTCTTTAGTTGCTACTGCTTTTTTAGCCAAATCGAGTTGACGAACTTTGTCAGCTATTTCTTCAGTTGCATCTTTGATGTGTTTTTCACAAAGCTTTTCTTCCAATTGCTGCATTTCAATTTCTTTATTGATTGCTTCAAACTCACGATTGTTTTTTACATTATCGCTTTGCTTCTCATATTTTTTTAACAAAGCCTGAGCTTCTTTAATCCCTTCTTGCTTTTGTGCAATGAATTCCTGAATACCATTGATTTCTTCCTCAATACGAGTTTGACGCGCATGAAGACCTTCAATTTCATCTTCTAAATCTTTAACTTCAATTGGTAACTCACCTTTTAAAATCTGGATTTCATCCAGTTTACTGTCAATTTTTTGTAAACGAACAAGTGAAGACAATTTTTCTTCAACCGAAAATTCTTTTACTGCAGCCATTTTTGTTGATTTGTTTTTTGATTGCTTAATGCTAACTCCAAGTTTAGTTCCATTTTTATTGGTAAGATTTCTTTGAATATAAAATCAACTAACAAAATAACGAACAGGATTGGTGTTAACCCTCGTTTTAAGGACTGCGAAGTTAGGGAAATTTTGCCTTAAAACATAATCAAAAAGTTCGATTGTATATTGTTCACTTTCAAAATGACCCACATCTGCAATTACGATTCTACCATCTGCATCAAAAAACTCGTGGTATTTGACATCAGAGGTGATAAAAAAATCAGCTCCTGAACTAATTGCATTTGGGGTTAAAAAGCTACCCGCACCGCCACATAATGCTATTTTTTTTACGTTTTTACCCAATAAAGGGGTGTGCTTCACTACAGTTACATTAAATATTTCTTTTATTTTAATCAGAAAATCGGACTCGGCCATCGCTTCTGGTAATTCTCCAACAATTCCTGCCCCAACTTCTTGGTAATCATTGGTTAAATTAACAATTTCATATGCCACTTCTTCATACAAATGAGCTGATTTCATCGCCTTTACAACCTGATTTTTTAGCCATGCAGGAAAAACAACCTCAAGTTTAAACTCCTTATCAGAATTTCTTGTGCCTATATTTCCAACTTTGGGATTGGCCCCAATTTCGGGCTTAAAACTACCCATGCCTTCTGAAACAAAACTGCATTCACTGTAATTACCAATATTACCTGCTCCGGCAGAAAAAACGGCATCTTCTACTTTTTTTAGATGAGAATCGGGCACATAAACAACAAGTTTTTGTAAAATATCTGATTTTGTTTGAAGTATTTGTCGATTAATTAATCCTAATTGATCAGCAATTTTGCCATTTACCCCTTGTATTACATTATCAAGATTAGTGTGACAAGCATAGATAGCGATGTCATTTTTTATGGCAAGCACGATTGCACGTTCAACATAATTATTACCGTTAAATCTTTTAAGTCCTTTAAAAACTATAGGATGGTGTGCAATTACGAGATTACATTTTTGAGCTATTGCATCTTTTATTACATCTTCAGTTGCATCCAATGCCAACAAAACACCAAAGCATTCTGTATCAGGATTACCAACAATCAATCCTGAGTTATCGTATGACTCCTGTAATTTCAGAGGAGCTATTTTTTCTAAAGTTGAAATGAGATTTGAGATTTGCATGATTAAAAATAGATATTTTTTTTGTCATGAATGCTCATTTATATTGCATAATCAATAAAATCAAAAAATGAAATCATCAAGTCAATATTTATACGATTCCTACAAAAAACATTTTCAGGAAATAGCCGATATTAAATATGCATCTGCTGTTTTACAATGGGACCAGGAAACCTATTTACCTCAAAAAGGTAACGATACCAGAGGCAGACAAATTGCAACTTTAAGTGAACTTGCACATGAAAAATTCACATCTGAACAAACAGGTCACTTACTGAATGAATTGATGATGCGAGATGATTTAAGCAGTAAACAAAAGCGCAACATTGAATTAAGCTTTGAAGATTATAAAAAAAACAAAAAACTTCCTTCTGCATTTGTAAGAAAATCCACAGAAGCTATCAATAAAAGTTTTCATGCCTGGGTAAGTGCGAGAAAAGAAAACAACTTCAAGATATTTGAACAACCATTACAAGAGGTAATAGACATAAAAAAAGAAGAGACAGAACTACTTGGTTATGTCTCACACCCTTATGATGCATTGATGAATGAATATGACAAAGGGCTTACTGTAAAATTTACAGACGTGTTATTCTCGGCACTAATTCCTCACCTAACTGTTATATTAAATAGAATAAAAGAAGTGCCTCAAATTGAAAATGATTTTCTGTCTCAGTTTTTTGATAAAAATTCACAATGGGATTTTAGTATTGATTTATTGAAAAGTATACATTTTGATTTTGAAGCTGGTAGACAGGACATCAGTGAACATCCTTTCACCACAAACTTTAGTAGCAGAGATGTAAGACTTACAACAAGAATTGACGAATACGACTTCGGGAATATGACTTGGAGTTGCATTCACGAAGGTGGACATGGATTGTATGAACAGGGTTTGCCTTATGAAGAATATGGTTTACCCCTCGGTGAATACTGCAGTTTGAGTATTCATGAAAGTCAAAGTAGAATATGGGAAAATTGCATTGGAAGAAGTTTAGCTTTTTGGGAACATCAATTTCCTAACTTGAAAAAATATTTCCCTAACCAACTAAAAAATATCTCTACAGTAGATTTTTACAGGGGAATTAACAAAGTAACACCATCGCTTATACGAACAGAAGCTGATGAATTGACTTATCATTTTCATGTGTTGATCAGATATGAAATCGAAAAACAATTAATTGAAGGGACAATAAATAGTAATGATATTCCGTTTGTGTGGAACGAATTATATCTAAAACATTTGGGAGTAAAAGTACCCGATGATAAAAGTGGATGTTTACAAGACGTTCATTGGAGTCATGGAAGCTTTGGTTATTTTGCAACCTACAGTATTGGCAGCTTATACGCTGCACAGATGTGGAATGCAATTCAAAATAATCAACCCGATGTGTTAGAACAATTAAAAATTGGAAATTCAAGTAGTATTTTTTCATGGTTAAAGAGCAACATTTATCCATGGGGAAGGTTTTATAATTCAAATGAACTATGTAAAAAAGTAACGGGAGAAGTTCTCAATGCCGAACACTTTATAAATTATATTAATAGCAAGTGTAAAACAATTTATAAATATAAATGATGAATTATTAATAATTAATTACTATATAAAGCTTAATTTCAATTATTTAAATATTATTTTTAAAATATTATACTATTTTAAAAAAATACTTCTATTTCAAGGCAATAAAATGGCTTTTTTTCAGTTTAAATGAAAGTTAGGTTGACGCAAGTCAATTTGATTCGTAAAAACCAAAAGCCAATCCTATGAAATTATCTAACTTGATCTTATCAAGTTGCATTATGGTCTTCGGAGCCATGATCAGCCTTAACACTCAGGCGCAACTTTCAGCAAATTTTACAGCAAGCACCACTTCAGGTTGTTCTCCATTGCTAGTGAATTTCACTGATCAATCAACGGGTAACCCCACTTCTTGGAACTGGACTTTGGGTAATGGCGCTACTTCGGTTTTGAAGAATCCATCTGTGGTATATATTAATCCAGGGCAATACACAGTAAAACTTGTTGTAAAAAGTACATCAGGTAAAGATTCAATAGTAAAAACAAATTACATCACTGTATATGCAAAGCCTACAGTGAGTTTTACTGCTTCAAATTACAGTGGTTGCGCTCCTACAACAATAACTTTTACAGACTTCAGCAATCCTGTTAATGGAACAATAGCTAACAGAAGATGGGATTTTGGAGATGGAACATTTAGTAATTTGGCAAATCCTACACATATTTATACCTCTTCAGGAAATTTCAATGTATCTCTACAAGTAACAAATAGCTTTGGTTGTATTGAATCATTAACTAGATTGAATTTTATTAGCATAAAACAAGCCCCTGTTGCTGCTTTTACAAATGGAGCTACTACCAGTTGTAGTGTGCCATTTAGAGTTAGTTTTCAAAATACATCAGACACAACAATGTCAATTGTAAATGGCAACACTTCAAGTTTGAACTTTTTCTGGGATTTTGGCGACAGCAGCTCATCTACTCTAGCAAATCCAACTCACTTTTATACAAGTTCCGGTGTTTATACTGTAAAATTAATTGTAACAAACTCATTAGGATGTTCAGACACATTGATTAAAACAAACTTGATCAATATTGGAAATTTAAGCGATTCATTTTACATGCCTGATACGGTTTGTGTGAACTCTCCAGTTTTAATTACCAACTACTCAACAACGACTCAAAGTCTATGGAATTTTGGAGATGGTACAACATCAACTGTTTTCAGTCCCACAAAAACCTATACAGCACCGGGAGTTTATCAGGTAAAATTGATAAGCAGCTTAGGGACTTGTAAAGATTCTATCTCAAAACCAATTGTTGTAATGGCCCCACCAATTGCAAATTTCAGAGGAGATCATTTAACTTCTTGTAGCGCACCGTTGTCAGTTCAATTTACAAATTTGAGCACTAATGCATATAGTTATGTATGGAGTTTTGGAGACAGTTCCAACTCTTCTCTTCAAAATCCAAATCATACATACACATCAGAAGGATCTTTCACTGTTACTCTAATTGCTACAAGCAGATTTGGATGTTCAGCTACCACTAGTAAGAATGAATACATAAAAATTAAATTTCCTGTTGCTTCAGTTTTGAATATGCCTCACAGAGGTTGCGCGCCATTAATCTGCGACTTCACTCCTAGTGTCGTAACAAGCGACACTGTTTTATCTTATTTGTGGTATTTTGGTGATGGAGACACATCAACCTCTATGAATCCTTCTCATACCTATAATGCAGGTGTTTATGATGTAAAATTAATTATTACAACTACTAATGGATGTACAGACACTGTTACTTATGTTGGTGGAGTAAAAGCAGGTGCTAAACCTCATCCTGATTTTACTGCAACTCCTGCTGATGCATGTGCAGTTACTCCTATAGTTTTTACCAATTTAACTCCCCTTGCTGATTCAGTAGACCAATGGCTATGGATTTTTGGTGATGGAACAACATCAAATCAACAAAACCCAAGTCATCTTTATGTTGATACAGGACTCATGACAGTTCAACTTGTTGCCTATAATTATGGTTGCGCAGATACATTTAAAATTGTAGACTTCATTCAAATAAATTCTCCAATTGCAAAATTCACAACTATTAAAAGTTGTACAACCAGATTAACAAAAACGTTTGTGAATTCTTCAATTGGGGCTGATTACTGCACTTGGGATTTCGGTGATGGAGAAACTTCAACTGAATATAGCCCAGTCCATACCTACAGCAATACTGGTGTTTACATCGTTACACTAACTGTTTTCAATAACACTAGTGGTTGTTCTTATACAAAAACAAGCACTATATATGTTATCGATCAACATCCGAACTTTGTATCCATAGACACTAATATTTGCAAAGGAAGTTCTAGTACTTTCAATGTAGTTGGAATCGATTCAATTTACTTTAGTTCGTTTAATTGGAATTTCGGAGATAATATCACTGGTACTGGATCTCCAATTACTAAGATTTACTACAATGCTGGAATGTATAATATCAGATTGATTTCTATAGATAAAAATGGATGCAGAGATACTATTCTAAAAAATAAATATATTGTCGTAAATGGCCCAACTGCTTATTTCAGAACAGTAGCAACAGCTAATTGCAGGAATAGTGTTGTTACTTTTACTGATAGTTCGATCAGCGATGGAAGAAATCAAATTCAGCAATGGATTTGGAATTATGGAGATGGAACTTCTGATACTTTGAATCATGGGAATACGACACATTCATATACAAGAACAGGAATATTCAACGTTTCACTTACTGTATTAGATGGCAAAGGATGTAGCCATAAGCTTACAAAATACAATTTCATTAATATTTCTAATCCAAAAGCTTTGTTTACAAGTCTTGACACCATTGCTTGTCCTAGCAGTATAGTGCGTTTCACAAATAACTCAACAGGTTCAAACCTAACTTACAACTGGAATTTTGGTGACGGAACAACATCAACTCAACAAAATCCAACGCACCAATTTGCTAATAATGGTAGGTTTAACATAAGACTAATTGTTGTTAGCCAAATAGGCTGTACTGATACTGTTATTAAAAATGGATTAATCAATGTAATCAATCCAACTGCAAGCTTTACAGTTAGTGATTCTGTTGGAACTTGCCCTCCATTAATTGTATCATTTACAAATACTTCAACAAATTATGTGTCACAATTATGGGAATTTGGAGACAACACATCTACAACAACTGAGAACCCATCTCACTTCTATTCTATAAGTGGTACATTTTATGCAAAACTAACGGTTACCAGTATAGGTGGATGTAAAGCAACATACATCAAAAAAATTGTGGTAAATGGTCCAACAGGTACTATAGCTTATGGTGGATTATCAGGATGCACACCATTTAATGTGAATTTCTTTGCAACTACTCAAGGAACCAACTCTATCGTATGGGATTTCAGTGATGGAAATACAACTATTACAACTGATACTTCTATCTCTCATATTTATACTATTGCAGGATCTTATATACCCAGAGTTATTTTAAGAGATACTGCCGGATGTACCATTTCAATTTCAGGATTAGATACTATAAAAGTTTATGATTTGAAGGCTGGATTTAGTTTGAATAACAGAAACATATGTGATGCTGGTGTTGTAAACTTTACAAATACAAGTACTTCAACTGATGTAATCAACTCTATTAAATGGAACTTTGGTGATGGAAATACAACAAGTTTAAACAACCCAACACATACCTATAATTTAAACGGAAACATTATCCCAAGTTTGATTGTAACTACTGTTCATGGTTGTGTTGATACAGTTTTAAGCAGCTTACCCATTAAAATCATGCCTACACCTCAGGCAAGAACTTCACAAACTCCAAATGGATGTGCAGGTGTTATCGTAACTTTTACAGGTGCTTTGGCTGTTCCTGATACCTCAAATCTATCTTGGAATTGGAATTTCGGAAATGGAACTATTTCTAATCTTAAAAATCCAACTCCACAAACCTATAATGTTGCTGGTGTTTACCCAGTACAGTTAATCGTTGCTAATTCAATCGGTTGTGCCGACACCGTAAATACATCAGTTGAGGCTTATGCTTTTCCTAATGTAAATGCAAGTATTGATACTTTTGTTTGTAAAGGAAAAGGCGTAAATCTAAACGTAACAGGTGCTAACACTTATAATTGGAGTCCTTCGATAGGATTAAATTGCACAACATGCGCAAATCCAAAAGCGAATCCTGATTCAGCAATCAAATATTATGTTACTGGTAAAACTATTCATGGTTGCGCAGGAACTGACTCTGTTAATGTTATTGTGAAATATCCATTTATCATGACAGCAAGCAAAGGTGATACGCTATGTAGTGGAAGCAGCAGTAGACTTTTTGCAACTGGAGCAGAAAGATATTCTTGGACTCCATCAACAGGTTTAAATAATTCAAGCTCTGCAAATCCTGTTGCATCGCCATCTAGAACTACTTACTATCAAGTTATTGGATACGATGACAAACATTGTTTTGCTGACACTTCAATTGTACCAATAATAGTTTATGGAATTCCAACTGTAGATGCAGGTCCAGATAGAATAATCAATGTGGGTCAAACTATCGAATTGATTCCTACAATTTCTGCTGATGTCATAGAAGCTAAATGGTCACCAACTGGATCTCTTACAAGAAACAGTTTCCCAGGAGTTACTGTAAAGCCAAGAGAAACTACTACTTATAAAGTTGATGTTAAAAATGCCGGAGGTTGCACCGCTTCTGATCAACTTACAGTAAATGTATTGTGTGATGGTGCTAATTTATTCATTCCAAATACTTTTTCTCCAAATGGAGATGGTTCTAATGATATCTTCTATCCTCGTGGATCTGGCATCTTTAGCATTAAAAGAATAAAAATATTTACAAGATGGGGAGAAGTTATTTATGAAAAGAGTAATATCAAAGCTAATGATGCTTCAACAGGCTGGGATGGAAGATTCAAAGGAGCTAAATTAAATCCAGATGTTTATGTTTATATCGTTGAGGTTTCTTGTGACAATAATACCACACTTAGTTTCAAAGGCAATGTAGCCTTGATAAAATAATTATAATCTAGCTTTTGTTTTTATGAAATGAAGAAAGGGCCTTTATTCTTATTGGCCCTTCTTTTATTGAAATAATTTTGATTTTCATTGATTTTGGCACAATAAAACAATCTCATAATCGTTTTATAAAGTAGAATCCTACTAATATCCAAACCTATGAAAAAGACAACCAAACGACTATTGATGTCGATACTATGGATGCAATCATTTGTTGCATTCTCACAAGATGTTCATTTCTCTCAAATATTTGAAACTCCATTATTAAGAAACCCTTCACTTGCTGGTATATTCAAAGGCGATATCAGATTCCAGTCTGTTTACAGAACACAATGGAACTCTGTTACCACACCCTATCAAACTACCTCAGTGAGTGGAGAATTCAAACAACAGGTTGGAAACCATTATGATTACATTACAATTGGAGGCCAAATCGTATATGACAAGGCGGGAACAGTTGCATTAACAACAACACAAATCTTACCAGCTATAAACTATCAAAAATCGTTGAGTGAATTCAGAAATATGTACTTGTCATTAGGATTTATGGGAGGATTGATTCAAAGAAAACTTGATAGAAATAAAATGACTACCAATAGCCAGTACGATGGCACCTCATTTAATGGATCATTGGCAGACGGAGAAACCTTCAATAGTCCGAATTACTCCTATTTTGATGCAAGTGTTGGCATGAGCTTCAATGCTCAAATTGGCGAAAATGAAGATGATAATTTATATGTTGGAGCAGCATATCATCATTTCAACAAAGCTAAAAAAATATCTTTTTACAGCGTTTCTGAAGAAATAATGACACCCAAAATGATTGGATCTATTGGATTGAGAATGGGTATGACAAGCAGTTCATTCTTTACATTACAAGCAGATTATTCAACACAAGGGAAATATAGAGAAGTAGTTGGAGGTGTTCTTTATTCTATGAAGTTAGACAATGATGAAGATCCAAAGTACGTATTTCACACAGGTGCATATTTTAGATGGAAAGACGCAATCATTCCAGTAGCAAAATTAGAATTCCAGCCTTTGTCGGTTGCTGTTAGCTATGATGCCAACATCTCGCAACTAAAACAATCAAGTAAAGGCCAGGGTGGATTTGAAGTGTCTCTTGTATATCAAAAAGCAAAAAAAGACAATAGCAGTATCGATGCTGTTCGTTGTCCAAAATTCTAAACTATCCCCTATTCAATCATAAAAACTAGTCCTTGAATCAGTAAACCGAAATAATTGTTTTTATGGATTGTTTGGATACAAAAAAGACCCCTATTTTTTATGGGGGTCTTCTGTTTATAATAAAAATGGATTTATTGACAAAAAATTGAAAAAAGAAATTTAATTTGCACTCTAAAATAATTTACACATGTTAAATGGTACAATAGCTCCAAATTTCAGTTTATATTCTTCTGATAAAGAAAAAGTTACTTTATCAGATTTAATTGGGAATGAAAACATTCTAATCCTATTCTTTCCTCAAGCTTTTACAGGTGTTTGTACCAAAGAGCTTTGTTCAGTAAGAGACCATATTAAAGATTATCAGAATTTAAGTGCCACAGTAATTGGAATATCTGTTGATTCTGTTTTTACTTTAGCAAAATATAAGCAAGATGAAGACCTCAATTTTATGTTACTGAGTGACTTCAACAAAGAAGTTTCATCTATGTATGGAAGTATATATGAATCTTTTACAGATATGGGAATGAAAGGGGTAAGTAAAAGATCTGCATTTATAATTGATAAACAAGGGGTTATACAATATGAGGAAATATTGGAAAGTGCTGGAGATATCCCAAATTTCGATGCAATCAATGAAAAATTGAAATCATTGAAATAATTTTTAGTTTCTATTATTTTTGATAAATACTATTCTAGAATAAATTTATTTGCTATCTTCATATACGACGAATTTTAAAACAAATTGAAAAGATTTTTTCTCATATCGATTCTATTTTTTGGGCTAGGAATATATTCTTATGCTCAAAATAAGACTTTTGGGGAAACAAATCGTATTGTAAAATTATACCCCAATCCAGCGTCAACCTTTATAAATCTTGATTTTCAAAAGAATTTTGACCCAACATCTGTTTTGGTTGTTTATAATTTTATGGGAAGAAAGGTATTTGAATTTAGAAACACATCATACAGAAACAATATTAATCTTTCCAATTTTTACAGAGGCGTTTACATTTATCAACTCAGAGATAAAAATGGTGCTGTTATTGAATCTGGAAAATTTCAGGTCTTAAAATAATTCCACCCTTACAGGGTTTGGTTTCCTTCCTTTTACGTTAGAATAATGTCACCCTTACAGGGTTTGGATGATGTGGTTTGTGTTTTTAAAATAATTTCACCCCTACGGGGTTCTGGATTTCCTCCTTTTTACTTTATAATAATTTCACCCATAAGGGTTCTGGATTTCCTCCTTTTTACTTTATAATAATTTCACCCCTAAGGGGTTCTGGATTTCCTCCTTTTTACTTTATAATAATTTCACCCATAAGGGGTTTGGATTTCTTTAATCTTGGCTGTTCTTTCAACTATCTCGCCCCTATTTTAATGTGTCAAAATGACTGCAATTAAAATATTGGCAAAATGTTTGACTATATTACTTTTGTGAACTAAAAAAGTAATACATCATGGAAGAAAAGAAAATGGATTTTGAAGAAAATGAAATAAACCCAAATAAAGAAATGACCGAAGAAGAGGTAAATACAACTGAAAAAGCCAACGATAACTCTGAATTGGATAAAGTTAAGTCTGAACTGCAGGAACAAAAAGATAAATTCTTAAGACTATCTGCCGAATTTGACAACTACAAACGCAGAAATGCAAAGGAAAGAATTGAGTTAATGCAAACAGCAGGTAAAGAAATTATTGTTTCTCTTCTGGATGTTCTTGATGACAGTGAAAGAGCAGAAAAACAGCTCAAATTATCAAATGAAAAAAATGAAAATATTGAAGGGACTTTATTAGTTTTTAATAAACTTAAAAATATCCTTCAACAAAAGGGGCTGACTCCAATGGAAAGTATTAATACTGATTTTGATGTTGAAAAACACGAAGCCATTTCTGAATTTGAAGTTTCGGATGATAAAAAAGGAAAAGTAATTGATGAAATGGTGAAAGGTTACTACCTAAATGAAAAAATCATCAGATTTGCCAAAGTTGTTGTTGGAAAATAATTAAAAAAAAGAAATCAGTCAAGATATTTAATGTCTTAACTCCATAAGTATATGTCAAACAAAAGAGATTACTACGAAATACTTGGTGTATCAAAGAATGCATCACAAGATGAAATAAAAAAAGCTTACCGAAAAGTAGCGATGCAATTTCATCCCGACAGAAATCCAGGTGATAAAGCAGCAGAAGATAAATTCAAAGAAGCAGCAGAAGCATACGAAATTTTAAATGACTCAGAAAAGAAATCTCAATACGACCGATTTGGTCATAATGCCTTCTCACAGGGAAGAGGTGGTGGTGGCGGTTTTAGTGGTGGTGGGATGAACATGGATGATATCTTTAGTCAATTTGGCGATATTTTTGGTGATGAAAGCTTCGGTAGTTTCTTTGGTAACAGAGGTAGAGGTGGAAGACAAGCTGGTGGTGCCAGAGGAAGCAATCTAAGAGTTAAGATGAAATTGAATTTTGAGGAAATGGCAAAAGGGGCAAACAAAACCATCAAAATCAAAAAGTATGTGAAGTGTAACACCTGCAGCGGAAGTGGTGCCAAAGATAAAAATAGTGTTCAAACCTGTGGAACATGTAGTGGAAGCGGTCAGGTAAAAAGAGTTCAAAACACTTTTTTGGGACAAATGCAAACGGTTACTACTTGCCCAAGTTGTAATGGAGACGGAACAACCATAACGGTTAAATGTACAAGCTGTAAAGGTGATGGTAGAGTATTTGGAGAAGAGACGATCAACATAGATATTCCTGCAGGAGTTCAAGATGGAATGCAATTAAGCATCAATGGAAAAGGGAATATTGGAGAAAGAGGTGGTAGCAGTGGAGATTTGATTGTACTGGTAGAGGAAGAACCGCATCCACAGCTACAAAGAGATGGATTAAATGTTGCTTTTGATTTGCATATATCATTCCCGGATGCTGTTTTTGGAACACAAGTTGAAGTGCCAACTATTGATGGAAGAGCCAAAATAAAAATACCAGCAGGAACTCAAAGTGGTAAGATTTTCAGATTAAAAGGCAAAGGATTTCCACACGTGAATAGTTATGAAAAAGGCGATCAATTAATTCATGTAAACATATGGACACCACAAAATATATCTGCTGAAGAAAAAACGACTTTGGAAAAATTATCAAAGTCTCCCAACTTTGAACCTAAGCCTGAAAAAAATGAAAAGTCATTTTTTGATAAAGTAAGAGAAATGTTTAGTTAGTAAACCATTTGATGGAGTTAAAACTTTCCATAGATTTTTTGAGCTCTTGAAATAAGAGACAAAAATTCTTTCTGTAAATAATTAGTCTTATCAGCTGACGAATTTGATAAATACTTGATTTGACTCCACGATATATTTTTATAAGAATCATATTGTTTAAGCTTTAAGGAAAACATGGTTATTGCTGTTGCAAATTTGTATTCTTTGTTAAGGCTATCAAATGATGTAAAATTATTGGGTAAAGAATATTGCATTTTATTTGATACTGTATCTTTATTTATTTTATAATTCAATTCCAAATCACCAAAAACTTGAGTTTTCATGTCTGCATTTTTTAGAGTAGAATTGGGTATAATTTCAAAAATAGCCAATACTGAACTTCCGCTTCCTACCTCCCCGCCCTCCAAAATATTTGCGGAATCTTTAAGTGCCTCTTTTTTATTATCGAAGCCAAGTAATTTATATCGACTTATCAGATTAGGATTGAATTTGACATTCATAAAAACATCATCTGCAACAGCATATAAATTCTGCGAAATCTCTTTTACCAATACTCTTTCGGCTTCTTTAATATCATCAAGATAAGCATAATTTCCATTGCCCTTTTTGGCTAGAACCTGCAATTTAGAATCTTTTAAATTACCCATTCCAACACCAAGACAAGTAAGATATATGCCAGTTTGTCTTTGTTTTGTTATCAATTCTTCTAGTGCTTTTTCACTTGTTTCACCAACATTGAAATCTCCGTCTGTTGCTAAAATAATTCTGTTATTACCATTTTTTATGAAGCTGCGTTTTGCCAGTTGATATGCTACTCGAATAGCAGACTCACCTGGAGTATCTCCATCGGCTTCGAGTGATTCAATTGAAGTGAGTATTTTTTCTTTATTGCTTCCGGATGTAGGTCTCAGCCAAATTTGCACATAACCTCCGTAGGTTACAATTGAGACGGTATCAATGGATCGTAAGTTTTTTACAAAAAGTTGAAACGCTGCCTTTAATAACGGAAGACGATTAGGCATATCCATACTCCCTGATACGTCTATTAAAAAAACAAAATTACTTGGAGGGACACTATCAGATTTAATTTGCTTTGCGTTGATATTCAAATACAATAATTGATTTTTTTTATTCCAAGGGCAACTACTGATTTTAGATTCAAATCTAAAAAGATTGTCATTTTCTGGAGACTTATAAGCAAGATTAAAATAATTAACCATCTCTTCTGTTCTAACCGCATCTGGAGGTACAATACTATTTGTATTTAAAAATCTTCTCACATTGCTATAGGAGGCTTTATTGACGTTCAATGAAAATCCAGTGCTTGGATATTGATTAGCAGAAATAAATTGGTTTTCTACTAATTGAAAATAGGTTTCATCCCCAGTATAAAATTTTTCTCCGGAAGACTGATGAAAATCTTTTGTTACAGAAACAAGTCGTGTTTGACTTTTGTTAGAAGCATCTGTATTTGATTTTAATAAAATATCCTGCCATTCATTGGTCTTAATAAAAATCGTCTTTGATTCATACCCATCTATATTAATTGAAAGTGTATCATACAAACTCCTTTCAACAAATCCAAAACTTCCTTCTGGTCCTGTGTAATAATAAGCTCTTATGGAATGAGAGAAAATCCTTGCATTTGAAACCGGCTTATTGTTTTGATCTTTGATACTTCCACGAAGATAATACTGACTAAATACCGGCAGTGAAAAAAACAATAGGCAGTATGTAATAAACTTTTTCAAGAATTTACGTTTTCCTAAGTTACAGAAATAATGTCAGAAACTAAATTTCTATACGAGTTGATATATCTGTTTTAGATTTCTACCCAACCCATCATAATCCAATCCATAACCCAATAGGAATTTATTTGGCACTTCAAAGCCTATGTAATCCAATTTCACAGGATGCTTTAAAGCCTCAGGCTTAGACAAAAGAGTAGCTATTTTTAATGATGCAGGATTCTGATTATTTAACTGTGGTAAAAATTCGAATAAAGTTTTTCCTGTATCAACAATATCTTCTATAACAATAACATCTCTTCCAGTAATAGTGGCTTCTAAACCAATTGCAGTAACTACTTGACCTGTACTTTTTATTCCTTGATACGAAGCCAATTTTACAAAGCAAATTTCTGCATCAATGGTAAGTTCTTTAAACAAATCTGAAGCGAACATAAAACATCCATTCAAAACAGCTATAAAAATTGGCGTTTTGCCATTATAATCTTTATTTATTTCTCCAGCCAGTCGTTTTATTTGCTCATCTATTTGATTCGCTGATAAATAAGTTTCAAAGTGCTTGTCATGAACTTGTATTTGTGTCATACCATTATTTTTTTGATACAATTAATTTTTGTCCAATATACAGATCATTTGAATTTAAGTTGTTCCATTTTTTCAAATCTGCTATTGTAGTTTTATATCTTACTGAGATTGCATAGAGGTTATCTTTCTTTTTTACTTCATGAATAGTTTGTTCTCTATATTTTTCATCATTATTATCCTCATCATTCTTTGCATTTACAATAATATTATCATTTATATTTGATTTGCTCAGTGTTATTAAAGTATATTCATTCAGACCATTATCTTCAATGACTTTGATTAACATTTGAGGGTATTTAGGATTAGTTGCATATCCAGCTTTTTTTAATCCTTTTGCCCAACTTTTATAGTTAGTAGGATCCAGTTCAAATAGAGAAGAGTAATGTGATCTAGACTTTAAAAAATTGCTATGGTCGATATAGCTTTCAACCGCGCTGTCGTATTTTCTGAAACATTCTCCAGTTGCGTCATCATCATGATATACCTTTTCACCTGCCCAATCGAGCTTACATTTTATTCCAAAATGATTGTTTGATTTTTTTACTAGCTCTCCATTTCCACTTTCAGATTCTAAAATACCTTGAGCAAGTGTAATTGCCGCCGGGACTCCTGTCCTTCTCATCTCACTCATTGCAATGTCCTTGTAGGTTGATATATATTGTTGGACAGTTAATCTCTGAGTAAAAGCGATAAATGAAATTAAACACAATAAAATAGTCGAACCTGTTTTTTTCATAATTATATTTTTCTAACCAGTGTTAAGCCATCTCTCATGGTTAGCATCAATTGTTCAACTCTGAGGTCGGCTGAAACATGTTTATTGAAGGCATCGATTGCTTTTGCGTTTTTTCCGGTAATATTATCTTCCAATACCTGACCATGGAAAAGCACATTATCAACTATCATCCAACCTCCCCGATTCAATTTGGGCAAAGTTAATTCGTAGTAATCAATATAACTTACTTTATCAGCATCAATAAATATCAAATCCCAATTTTCATCCAAATTCGGAATAATTTCTAATGCATTTCCGACGTGCAATTTGATTTGCTGTTCTTTATTGCCTTTTTTAAAATATTTTAAAGCAGTTTGCGCATCCTCTTCCCTCAATTCGATTGTATGTAAAATTCCATCTTCAGACATTCCCTTTGCCATTGACAAAGCACTATACCCTGTGAATGTCCCAATCTCTAAAACTTTTTTGGGGTTAATCATTCTGCAAATCATTTCCAAGAATTTGCCTTGCAATGGTCCACTTAACATATGGGCATGAGGATGTGATTCATTTATTAATCGTTCTAATTCATTAATAACCGAGTCAAGTGAAGACGAATGAATGCTGCAATACGATTCAGCAAGAGGATTTATCAATTCCATTAAGTTGATGCCTTTTGAGATTTGTTGGTGATGATTGACAACCCTAAGAATGTAACTAATCCATTTATTAAAATCAATTCATTACCAATTTTATACCCATTAAAAATAGTATTAGATATTTCATTAAGTCCAAGTGTTAGATGTAATTTCTTTTCGTACCATTCTGGACTACTCAAAATGTCGAGTCCTAAAACCAATGCAGGAGCAAAAATACAAACAGTCCAGATCCACTCTTTTTTTATTGTCTTTTTAGTTAAGATGCCAAATGCGAATAACCCAAGTAATGGACCGTAAGTTATTCCTGCGAATTTCAAAATGAAATCAATAATGAGTTTATCATTAATTGCTTTAAAAACGAGTACCAAAAGAAAAAATAAGACTGCAAATGCCAGATGCACTTTAAGACGTTTGTTTTTCTTTACACTTTCATCATCATTAGTTTTGTTAATATTGATAATATCGATACAAAAACAAGAGGTCAGTGAAGTGATTGCGCCGTCTACACTTGGAAA
Source organism: Chitinophagaceae bacterium (assembly GCA_027484165.1). Lineage (GTDB taxonomy): Bacteria > Bacteroidota > Bacteroidia > Chitinophagales > Chitinophagaceae > Ferruginibacter. Next base: position 25,200 of record JAIXWH010000014.1, read on the forward strand.
AAGAGCTGAAATTAATGCAATAATGAACAATACACCTATTGTGCCGCTGAATGCGTCACTTAATGCGATAGTTGGAAACAAATCGTCGGGAGCAGCTTGAATGTTCATCTTTTGTGCATACAAATAAAGTATTCCGCCAAGGAAGAGAAATAAAAAATTAACAACCATCAATACTGCAGTAAAACTCATCATGTTTTTTTGAGAGTCTTTTAAATTCTTTACACTTATATTTTTTTGCATCATCTCCTGATCTAAGCCCGTCATAGCAATAGCAATAAACATACCTCCGAGAATATGCTTCATAAAAAATGAACCGGCTTTGATATCGGTATTGAAAATCTGCGTATACCCCTTGTCGTTCAACATACTAAGTGCCCCTGAAAAATCTGTACCTAATGATTTAATAATTACAAATATGCAAACTACTAATCCCAGCAACATTCCTGATGTTTGAAGTGTATCTGTATATATAATCGTTTTTACACCTCCTTCAAAAGTATAGAGTAATATCATCAGTAAAATGACGAACGTAGTAACAACAAATGGGATTCCTAATTTATTTAAAATAAAGATTTGAAGAATATTAATAACAAGGTAGAGTCTTGCTGTGGCTCCTACAACTCTCGATAAAATAAAAAAAGATGCTCCTACTTTATGTGCTTCAACGCCAAACCGTTGTTCGAGATAACTATAAATACTGGTTACATTCAATCTGTAATAAAGGGGTAAAAGCACAAAAGCAATCACCAAATAACCAAGCAGATAACCCAAAACAATTTGAAAATAGAAAAAATTACCACTACCTACACCTCCCGGAACACTTACGAAAGTAACTCCGCTTAAAGAGGTGCCAATCATGCCAAAAGCAACTAACATCCAATTACTTTTTTTGTTTCCAATAAAAAAAGACTCGTTATCTGAGCCTCTTGATGTAAACCAAGCAACAGTCAGTAAAATAAGGAAGTAACCGATTACAAAAGAAAACAAAATGATTGGCGACATGTAGTTGATTTGATATTGAAAAAAGTATCTATTAAATGATTGCCAATTTAATCTCTATATCGCCCCCTTCTTCTTTCACCAGATTCACTTTGGCGTTGACGACCCTGAAATAAAGCAATATTGTATCCAGCTCTAATAATTGGCAATGCTCTTTGTAAACCATCCTTGTATGGAGAATTCATAGACTCTCCAATATCCCACATGATTGAAAAATAATAGTAAGATTTCTGACCATTAAAATCACGACCGCTTGCGATTCCACCTCCTACTAATAAGCTGTGTGAATCTGATTGATATTTTTCATCAACTCCAGATGGATAAATGTATCTGATTTTCATGAGATTAAATTCATACTGAGCTTGTGCAAATAAGAACTTTACAGGAAATAATCTCACAAAACAACCCGGCCCATAAATGGTTTGTCGCAGTTTATCCCCAACCTCATTATAATCTCTCATTGAAATATAATTAATCCCAGGAGATACAGCAAAGTCAATGTACTTATTGAAGCTATATCCTATAAAGGGAGAGATTCCCAATGTAGTAGATTGATTTCCAAATCCAAGATCCAATGATCCTCCGGTAAAAATATTTTCTTTTTTGAAGAAGGGCTCAGCGCTTTCGGATTCCTGTGCTTTTAATTGAGTTGAAATCGCAATGACAACAAAAAATAAAAAAACTTTTTTCATTCCGTTAAGCTTTAAAAATTTTACCTGCATTTAAAATATTATTGGGGTCGAATACTTTTTTGATTCCTTTCATTAGTTCAATTTCTGCAGAGGAATAAACAATGTCTATAAACTCTTTCTGAATAAGCCCAATCCCATGTTCGGCACTGATTGTTCCTCCTAAAGATTTAACCAATTTGAACAAAGCTTTCAGCGCGGGAATAACATCAGGATTATTAAGACTATAAATACTTCCTGGTTTTTTTATTCTGACATGCAGATTCCCATCTCCAGCATGACCATAGCAAACCACATCAAAATGATACTCTTTTCCTAATTCTTTTACTCCTCTTATCAACTTTGGCAACTCAGCTCTTGGCACTACTGTATCTTCTTCAATGGTATATCCATCAATTTTAACGGCTTCGGATACACGACGTCTTAATTTCCACAAGGCCTCTTTTTGTTGTGCATCATCAGCAAAAAATACTTCCCCACATTCATATTCAACCAATAAATTAGCAATGGATTCCATTTCTGCCATCAACGTATCCAAATGATTGCCATCAACTTCAATAATTAAATGCGCTTCCATTTCATCGGTAACCGGCACAATAGAACTGTCAACAAATTTACTCACAATTTTCAATGCATTGATCTCTACCAATTCCAAAGCGCTTGGTGTAAAACCTGCTCTGAATATTGCGCTTACAGCTTCGCCTGCTTTTTCCAGATTATTAAATGGCACCAACATGAGTAAATCATGTTTAGGTAGTGGTATTAATTTCAAAACAATTTTTGTCACCAAGCCTAATGTGCCTTCGCTGCCTACCATCAATTGTGTGAGATTATATCCTGTTGCATTTTTCAATACATTCGCTCCTGTCCAGATAATTTCTCCGTTAGGCAAAACCACTTCCAAATTCAATACGTAATCTTTGACAACTCCATATTTAACTGCTTTTGGACCTCCGCTATTTTCTGCAATATTTCCTCCAATGAAACAGCTTCCTTTGCTGCTTGGATCAGGTGGATAAAACAATCCTTTTTCTTTAACTGCGTTTTGTAAAGTTTCGGTAATTACACCGGGCTCTGTTATTACTTGTAGATTTCTTTCATCAATTTCCAAAATGGAATTCATCCTTTCGAATGAAATTAAAACGCCACCAAATTGGGGCAATGCTCCTCCGCTCAAACCAGTTCCTGCTCCTCTCGGTGTAACAGGTATCTTGTGGTGATTACATAATTTCATCGCTTCGCTGATTTCCTGAGCTGTTCTTGGCTTTATAACAACATCCGGCAAAAAATGTAGGTTTTCAGTTTCATCATGGGCATACTTATTTCTGTTTTCATCATCGATAAAAACAAAATCATCGCCAACAATTTTCTTTAAATCAGGAAGTAGAGAATGAACAGGTACCATATCCAATTGGATTGCAATTTTTAATGGCGTAAAATTAATTGATATTGACTAGAATAGCGCAATTGAAGGCTAAAACCTTGGACAAATAGTTTGCCTATCAGAATGATCTCTGTAAAACCCACTATTAATGATGCTAAGCTCATTTGCTCCGGCAGCATTATTGAATTTGTTTAATGGTGAAACGGTAGCATCGTAACTAAACAAAATTTTAATTTGCTTATACTTCAAGCCCAGCATAGGTATTATCGCATCCTGATTTCTATAATAGATGCCTGCAATCAATTCATTTTCGTCAAATTCTGAAAGATTATAATTCAACAATAAACCTCCAACCAAGGAAGATGCTTTGGATTGATTGGTATAAAAAATATTGGGTTCAAGGATAACCCGCTTTCCTACTTTAAAAATACCATTTATAAACGCGATATGTCGAACTGAAAGTTTTCCTTCTTCTGATTGATCATTAAAAAACGACTCCCGAGGTTGATTAACGTGATGGATAGAATATCCTATGTTGAAATATATATTCTCTGAAGGAAAATAGGCATAATTGATCCCTGCCTGCAAATCAAAATAACTAACAGCAGTATTCGACAATACAACATTTGTTGGCAATGAATTGTCAAAAAACTTACCATCAAACTGATCAGGAAATTTCAATTTAGAAGGATCGATTCTTTTACTAACATACCCCAAATTGAATCCTCCACTAATTAAACTGCTGTTGGCTATCATTTGATGATAAGCTAGAGAACCATACATCTTTGTTGATTGTAACGAGCCTGCTCCAGCAACATCATTCAACAATAATCCGCCCAAGCCCATCCACCCATTTTCAAACAGATTTCTGAATATTTGAGCATCTCCAAAAACACTGAATGTTTTGTAAGGAGAAGACATGATATTGCTGAATTGTTTTCTGTATTGTATTCCTAAACGATAGTCAGCATCCGGAATAAATCCAGTATTGGCGGGGTTTGTACTTAAAGGTGATTTGAAAAACTGTGAAAAATGTAGATCTTGAGAAGATACAGAGTTGAATAAAAAACAACTTAAAATAACAGCACCCAAAAATCGATTTCGCAAAATTGCGAAATCACAAAATTGAATACCAATTTTCTTTTTGAGTTTTGATATGTTCGATTTGTTATTTAACATCTATCTTATTAACGTTATATCGCCTGTTTTTCTTGTTTTTTTGCCATCGGTAAACTCAACATCCAAAGTATATGTATATACATCTATTGGTTGCAATTTACCTTTAAATGTTCCATCCCATCCTTCATTATAATTTTGAGATTGAAATACCATCTGTCCCCATCTGTTGTATATTTTCCAATCCATTTTAGCAATACCAAATCCGCGTACTTTAACGATGCTATTTACACCGAATTTTCCGGGAGTAAAGGCGTTGGGCACATCCAGTATGGGATCTACAGAAGTTATAACCCTCAATGAAAATGTGTCAGTACAATTATATTGATTAAAAGTTATCAGAACTGCATTATAATTTCCCGTAGCATTATATTGGTGTACCGGATTTACATCAGTTGAACTTGCTCCATCTCCAAAATCCCATTGATACCTTACGGCTCCGATTGACAAATTTGTAAATCTTGTTGGTGTATTTTTTTCTGGTGGATTAGGCTGCCATGCAAATTCAGCATTAGGCCTTTCTGAAACCACAATCGTGAAATAATCAGAAGTGTCTATTTTATTACAAGTGTTGGGGTCTCGCGCGATTAATCTGACTGTATATGTTCCAGGGATATTGTAAAGCTTGGTTGGATTTTCGAGATTACTTGTTGTGCCATCACTGAATTCCCATGTCACATCAGGTGTTCCAGATTGATTGAAGAATGATGCGAGATATGGAGCGCAACCTAATGGAGATGTATTGAATCTAGCTTTGACTAAATCATTAACATTTAACGAAAAGGTTTTAAATGCCGGTGAATTACAAAAACTAGAGTCGTTTAATTTTAAAGTAACCGTGTATGTTCCAATAGCAGGAAAAATATGAGTTGCATTAAATGAAATCTGTTCGGGAGATCCATCTCCAAAATTCCAGGTAAAACTCGATGGACTAAAATTGCCTCTTGTAGGGGTTGACAGATTATTAAAATTAAAACTAAGATTGGTGCAAGGAAGATTTTTGATTGCATTGAATGCTAAGTTTGCCAGATTATCACCAGCTTTGATTTTCAAAAAAACAGTATCTCTGATATTGCAGGTTAATGAATCTTCAGCTATCACTCTTACTATATAATTCCCAACAGAATTGTAAGTGGTAAAAGTGCTGAAGTTGGGGGCAAAAGTTGTATCTTTTTTTCCATTACCAAAATCCCAGTACATTTTCTTCCCTTTCTGAAGCGTATCAATGAAATCCACTCTGAAAGGCACACAATCCATTGAATCGTTGATTACGGTGTTAATTGAAGGACGAACAGCAGCTGCAACACCTGAAAAGTTCATTTCTATCTTTACTACAGCCTGATTACAATCGACACTTCCATTATTTCTGCTCCATACTCCTGCAGTTGTTGGAAAAACTGCACCTCCGTTACAATTGGCACAAATAGCTTGATAAATAACCCCATTTTCATCAAATCTGCTGGTTCCTCCATCAACATGATCACCAACAGTTCCTCTGAACTGACCAAAATTTGATCCAAACAATTGGGCAGATGCATTTTTCTTTAAAACAAAAAAATACAAATCCTCGCCATCTGGAGCATTAATTCCAGAAAGCGAATTAACTAAGGGCAAGCCGTTGGTTGTTCCAAATGTATATCTTTTAAACACGTTTATTCCGCCACCCCAACCAGAAAAATATACATTTTCACATCTGTCAACCATAAAACCAATCGGAGAGAGATTAGTTATATTAGATCCTGTACCGAAAACAGTAGAATAGTTAAAAGAAGAAAAATCGGGATTTAATTTACTGATGAACTGTGAACTTCCCGGATTACTGAATGCTGCATTTAAAACGGGCCAAGCTCCTGTTGTTGTACCCATGATGTATGGATAACCATTTTTGTCGAATTTCAAACCATAAACAATATCGATCCCCGAAGTACCCATGTAAGAGGTTCTGATAATTCCTGAGCCATCGAGTCGAAGTTGAGTCACAAAACCATCTGTTGTACCACCCATGTAATTTGGATATAGCACACCAGCTTTATTGCCGGGTAAATCAGTACTTGTTGTTCCTCCTGCAATATAAATATCATTTGTGAGGGGACTAATACTGTTAACAAAACAAGCATCATCACCAGAGCCACCGAAATAACTTCCATACAAATAAGAAGATAAGTCCGGATTGAATTTTAAAATCAATCCATCCTGAAATCCTCCACCAAATCCACCGGTTACGTTCAAAGGTGCTCCTGCTACCGGGAAATTCCTCGATTGGGTACACGAAGCAAGTAAAACATTTTCATTTGCATCAAGAATCAATTCACTTCTGGCGTCATCACCATAATTTCTCCTCAAACGATCGGCACCATCAGGCAATTCGTATTTTGAACGGATATTAATTCCATCATTCGAAGAACCTCCAATTTTTATTGATCCAATTAATGCTGTACCGTTAGCATTGAATTTTGAAATAATAATATCATGCCCACCACCGGTTCCAATTCTTGCAATTGTAGTTGGGAAATTAGTAGAAGAAGCTCTTCCTGCAACAATAAGATTTCCTAGCTTATCTGAAATCATACTATGGGGTTGTTCGTTGCCACTACCACCAAGAAAGGTTGAATAAAGTCTTGAAGCGCCATCGGCACTAAATTTGAATATTGCAATATCATGACCTCTTAAGTCACCTTCTATAACTCCACTTGAATAACTACTTTGAAATGCACCAACAGAAATAGGATACCCATCACCAAACACAATACCACCTGCAAACAAACTTCCATCAGGGGCGGGTGTTGCTGCGTATCCCCAATTATCAGAAGTGCTTCCTGTAAAAGACGAAAAGATAATAGCAGGATCAATAATGATTGGCTTTTTAACATCATAATTACCTAACTGAAATCTAACAACATTATTTACAAGTACATATTTACAAGATATTTTTTCTCTTTCCCCTTTTTCGTTTTGCTGATAACAAAAGGGTTGCAATTCTTTTATTACTCCAACTGAGGTTTTAATTATAAGTTCATTATTTATCACTTCAATTTTATCTGCTCCATCAAACTGCAATGCAATATTTGTTGCATTGCCATTAGGATTAACAATAAAGTCATATTTCAATTGATTATAACTACTGTAATACCTTACATCAATATTAGTGTATATGTCTTTATAGATGATGCTTTGATAAATCTTACATCCACTTTTCCATTTAGAATTATCATCGCCTATATAATAGTTGTTATAGGTATTCATGGGCTTTTCAGCATAAACTATATTTTTTGGATTACTGCCTAAAAAGTTAACTCTGTAGGCATGTGAATGAAGGATTGTATTATCATTCTCAACTGCAGTGCTATCACTTCCGCCATGCATTAATTTTGCAATCTTATTTAAATCTTTCCCATCATGAATTAAAACGGAAAATCCTTGTTGTTCTAAAAAGAAAGAACCAGTTGAAAAGGATCCTTTGTATTTGATGTTTTTATCCCACTGGCCTTTATTTTCAATGAATTCCATTTGAGAAAACCCTATCAAACTAGTATTCAGTGAAATGAAAAGTAATGTTATTTTTTTTATGAGATTCAAGCCATTTTGATTTATGCGATATTAAATATAGGGATAAATTTAAGATATTTTACTCCACTTGGTTTTCCCCTTTTGACTCTGTAAAAATGCTTTCAAAGGCTGATTTTCTTCAGCAGTCAAATCATAATCTTCATCTAAAATTTTAGAAACCGCATTTCTTGCTGCTTCGAGCATTGGCTTATCATCAACAATACTCGCCAACTTAAATTGCAATGCTCCGCTTTGTCTTGTTCCCTCCATTTCACCAGGGCCTCTAAGTTCTAGATCTTTTTCTGCAATTTTAAAACCATCGTTAGTTTCCTCCATGATTTTGATACGTTCACGTGCATCATGAGATAATTTATGACTAGTTAAAAGGATGCAATAACTTTTTTCAGCACCTCTTCCTACTCTACCCCTCAATTGATGCAATTGCGATAAACCGAATTTTTCTGTACTCTCGATAACCATCACACTTGCATTAGGAACATTTACACCAACTTCTATAACAGTTGTTCCTACCAAAATGTTCGTATCTCCCGACGAAAATTTTTGCATATTTGATTCTTTTTGCTCAGGAGTTTGTTTGCCATGAACCATACTGATCCAATACTTCGGTTCGGGAAAGAAAGATTTTACTTCTTCGTAGCCTTTCATCAGATTTTCATAATCCAATTTACTACTTTCTTCAATCAACGGATAAATAATGTATGCTTGTCGGCCTAGTGCAATTTCTTTTTTTATGAAATCCATCACTTGTGGACGTGAATTTTCAAAACGATGAAAAGTAGAAATGGGTTTTCTTCCTGGAGGTAATTCATCAATTGCGCTATAATCTAAATCTCCATAAACAGTCAATGCCAATGTTCTTGGTATAGGCGTTGCCGTCATCACCAATATATGGGGAGGTATTATACTTTTTTTCCAAAGCTTTGCACGCTGAGCCACTCCAAATTTATGTTGCTCGTCCACAACTGCAAACCCCAAATTTTTAAAATTGACATTATCTTCAATTACAGCATGGGTACCAATTAATATTTGAATAGTCCCTTCTTCACAACCTTCTAAAATCGGCTTTCTTTGTTTTGCTTTAGTTGAACCGGTGAGGAGCTGAACGTTAACTGGCAAATTTTTCAATTGTTCTGCTATGGTATTATAATGCTGTTGGGCTAATATTTCTGTAGGCGCCATCAACACACTTTGAAATCCATTGTCTGCAGCAATAAGCATAGAAAGCAAAGCCACCATTGTTTTTCCACTTCCCACATCACCCTGTAACAATCGATTCATTTGGTGACCGCTAGCGGTATCCTTTCTGATTTCCTTCAACACTCTTTTCTGCGCATTCGTTAATTCAAAAGGCAAATCCTTTTCATAAAACTGATTGAATAGATCTCCGACTTTTTCAAAACTCAATCCTCTACTAAATTGATTTCGACTAATTTTTACCGATTGTATTGCGAATTGTGCAAAAAAGAATTCTTCAAATTTTAATCTTCTTAGTGCTTGCTGGTAATTTTTTTCATTTGCGGGTAAGTGAATTTGTTGAAAGGCATAAAACCGCTTCATCAATTTATAATCTTCTAAAATCGAGATTGGCAAATTTTCTGGTAAATCTTTTTCACTTAATCGTAAAATCAAATCCTTGGTAATTTTTCCTATCGCTTTTCCATTAAGTCCTCTTGCTTTTAATTTTTCTGTTGAGGGATAGATAGGCTCCAGATAAGACTTCCCCATTGCATTTTGTGGTGAATAAGTTTCGATTTCGGGATGTGCGATCTGTGGTTTGTTCATGAAAAAACTCACCTTACCAAAAACAACATATTGATGACCAACTTCAAGTAGTTTTTCAGCCCAAGTAATTCCCTGAAACCAAACCAATTCGATTATACCGGTATTGTCTTGCAAATGAGCAACCAGTCTTTTACTTCTTTTCTCTCCTAGCATTTGCATACCGATTAATTTACCGGCAACCTGAGCATAATCTATTGCAGTTGACAACGAAGCGATGGTATCTATTTTTGTTTTATCAACATGTCGAAGCGGATAATGCTCAAGCAAATCTTTGAAGGTGAAAATATTCAGTTCTTTGCGCAATAAATCACCTCTTATAGCACTTACTCCTGTTAGATATTCAACAGGGCTCGACAATATGTTAGATACATTGGAAATACCTGAATTGTTTATACAAATATATTTAACGAAAGGCAGTATTCAACTAACGTTGATTACGATTTTTAGGGTAAAATTTCTTTTGAGGAGATTTTGATCTTTGAGGGAGAGGATTATATTCAGGTGTTTCTCCTAATACTTCAGGCACAAACCCTTTAGGGACTGAATATTCTAAAAGTTGTTCAATTGAACTGAATTTTTTCTGTTCAGAAACACTAACCAAGGTGTAAGCTGTTCCTTCGGCTTTAGCCCTTGCCGTTCTTCCTATGCGATGTACATAATCTTCACCATCATGCGGAACGTCATAATTGATTACCAATTCAATATTATCGATATCAATTCCCCTGCTTAAAATATCTGTTGCTATTAAAACAGTCAATTTTCCGCTTCTGAAATTGCTTAATACTTCTTCTCTTTTGTCCTGTTCTAAATCGCTATGTATCTCATCAGCATTGAAGCCTGCTCTTTTTAAATCTCTGGTTAACTGTTTAACACTGAGTTTACTACTGCAAAAAATTAAGGTATTATTAAACTGCTGGTCTTTAAGCAAAAAAGTAACTAATGGAATTTTTTGAGTATCATAAACAAAAAAAGCAAATTGTTTAATTTTTTCTGGAGGCTTACTGATTGCAATGTTCACTTCTATGGGCTGATACAAAATCTTTCTTGCTAATTCTCTAATCTTATGTGGCATCGTTGCAGAAAAAAGCAGATTTTGTCTTTTTACAGGTAAATGCTTAATCACAAACATGATATCGTCATAAAAGCCCATATCTAGCATACGGTCAGCTTCATCCAATACCAGATATTTCAAATCATGAAGTTTAACATAACCCATTTTAATATGCGACATCATTTTCCCTGGTGTACAAACAACAATATCTGCGCCTAAGCTTAACGCTTTCTTCTCCTGAATAAATGCGTTACCATCTCCACCGCCATAAACTGCAATCGAGCTGATGCCTGCGAAATATGAAAATCCTTCCAAATGCTGAGAGATTTGAATAGCCAATTCTCTTGTTGGCACTATTACCAGAGATGTAATAGAATCTCGATTGTGATTATTAGAAATAATTTTGTGAATCAATGGAAGCAAGAATGCAGCAGTTTTTCCTGTGCCTGTTTGTGCTGAAGCAATAATATCTTTTCCGGATAATATATGAGGAATCACTTGTTCCTGAACAGGTGTTGCATCGGTGTAACCTGCGGCATCAATACCTTCCATCAACCTGTCGTCAAAACCAAAATCTGTAAATTTCAAAAGAAAATAATTTTTGTGAAGATAGTCTATTTCTGCATTGAAGGGTTATAGTGTATCTTGCAAACAAATAATTAAGATGATAAAAGTTGGCGAATACAACGATTTAACAATATCAAGGGCTGTTGATTTTGGTTTCTATCTGGATGATGGAAAAGATGGCATTTTATTACCCAAACGATTTATTCCCGAAGGCGCAAAAGTTGGTGATACAATCCGTGTATTTATTTATCATGATGGCGAAGAAAGATTGATTGCGACCACACAAAAACCAAAAGGAGTTTTAGGCGATATCGTAAAATTAAATGTGGTGAGTGTTACTCCGCAAGGTGCGTTTATGGATTGGGGATTGATGAAAGATATCTTCGTTCCTAAATCTCAACAACTCCAAAAAATGATCCCCAATGGTTCTTATCTGGTAAAAATTGTTTTGGATGAGCAGACCGGAAGAATTGCTGCAACAGAAAAAATTGATAGCTTCTTAAGTAATGAAGAGTTGACAGTAAAAGAATTAGAAGAAGTAAGTCTCACCGTTTACAGAAGAACTGATATTGGTTATGTTGTAATCATCAACAACAAACATACTGGAGTGATTCATCACAATGAAATCTTCAGAAATATTACATCTGGCGATACTTTTAACGGCTTTATCAAAAAGATTTATCCAAGAGAAAATAAAATTGATGTGGTTGCCGGAAAGCCTGGATATAAAAAAGTAGAAGATGAAACAACAAAAATCTTGCGATTATTAGATGAAAACAATGGGCATCTATCCTACAACGACAAAAGCGATCCTGATGAAATTTACGATGTGTTTGGCATGAGTAAAAAAACATTCAAAATGACTATTGGCAATCTCTATAAGCAACGAATAATCAGTATAGAAAAAACAGGAATTAAAAAATTAGATACCAATGGGCAGAATCAAGCTTGATCTTCATGACATATACAATAACAGCAAAGCCATAGACGAAGCACTTGAGGAAGCTTTCAACGATGCTATCGACAAAAAAATAAAGGAAGTTGAAATCATTCCGGGAAAAGGCAGTGGACAATTGAGAAAAAAAGTGGAACGATTTTTACAACAACCCCACATCAAACCATTGTATCACAGAATTGAAAATGATAGTAAAAACTTCGGGAGATTATTTGTCTATTTTAAATTCTAAGCCCTGTAATATTCAATCAATGCAATCTTATTGTAGTTTTGAAGCACGCCTTCATCTACAAATTCCACATCTCCTCCGCTTGAAAGAACTTTTTCTATAACATCGTCAACAGCATCTTTAATATAGAATGCATTATTATTGATTTCCTCTCTTTTATAAATCACGTTGGCATCTGCACCATGCTGCGCAGGATAAATAAAATTCTTCTCAACCACCAATAATCGACCTCTTCTCAAGGATGCAGCTTTCCATACTTCGCTGATGCCTGATACTAATTTTTTATTACCCATCGACTCATCAATTTGACTGAGCAATCTTTTTTGCTGAACCGATTTCCAATCAGAAATGTACGGATGCATGATTGTGCTGAATTCCGCTTCTGTGCAATCTTCAAAATTACCTGGAATATAATCTATCACATGCTTAAGATTATGACTTATTGATTTGAAATGACCAATCGTTTTTGCAGTGCCCATAACAAACAATGGCAATTTATAAGATTGAAGCAAGATGCTTAAACCATTATCGGTATGAAGGAGAAACTTATTCAATAATATTTCCTTTCTCTTGTTTTCATCACTGAAATTCGCAATTTTTTCATTTACATCATTTTTATATGCTTCAATGTTATCCGGAACATTGGAAGTTATTTTTATAAAATGATTGGTATTTCCTAAAAATATTTTTGCAGACTTCCCGCTAAGAACTGCGAGTAAGTATTTATGAATTTCTTTTTTACAATAAATCAAATCTCTGATTTCAAAAGATTCATCAATAATGACTTTTTCTTCGATTTGTATATCTAGATAATATACCTTTTCAATAATTGGTGAAATGAAAATAGCAATACTTTTCTTATGAGTATAATAATTCAACTCACCTAAAACTTTATTCATTTTATTGATAACAGGAATTGCTTTTTCGGGAGGATACGTTTCATTTAATTCTCTCTCGATTTTGTCTGATGCCATTTTAAGTCGATAATCCAATTCTTTCTTCAATCCCATCTTAGGTTCGAAAGGCATAAGAATGGAAACACATGGAAGATACTTAGGTGCATTGAGAATTTCTGAAAATTGTTCGGTTAGTTGTAATTGCATAAAAGTTGATTTAATTAAATTAAAAATATTTTTTTATGATTGGAATTTATATGATCATAAATGGCAGGACAAATGATTTTCCTTACTATCAATTTCTCAATTCACGTTTTGTGCAATGCAGCGTATGATTTCGGTTTTTGAAACACCCCCACTCTTTCGCAATAAAAGTTTTCCTCTTTTAAAAATGATTATTGTTGGCACAGCGTAAACTTTGTATTTATCTCGATAAAACTTATTACTCTCAATATTCATTTTTAATATTGTTGCAGATGCCCCAACAATACTTTTAATATCCTTTAGGAGAAGATCGACTTTGTCGCAAGAATCAGTAAAATCGTCGAAAAAATCGACAACAACTGGGATGTTACCATGTATATACTCTTCAAATTTTTGGTTCATAATTACATGGATTTTTCTTTTTCAAATTGCAGATCATTTCCGTGCATAAAATTGTACGTTGCATTACGACCAATTTCATTCTGTTCTTCCAGCGTCAATTCATCTGTTCCTACTGTTTGCACCCATTCATCACCATGCAATCTGAATATCTGAGCATTTAAGCCGAATCTGTTTTTTAAATACCTTTCAATAACTCCAGTTTTTTGCCAAAAATGAATTTCCATATAACCAGTATGATTTTTTTTCTTGCTTATTTCTGAAACAGTCAAATTGAGATCAAGTTGATTTGCAATTGAAGATTCCTCCTGCCATAAATGAGGCTTTTTATAAAATTCAATTTTAAGAAACGGATAGATATTGTTAAACAAATTACTGATTTCGTTTAAGGATTGAGAGTCGTAGATTTCTATAATCATTGCTTTAAATTTTATTGGTTAATAATAAATCGTAGAGTTCCATTAACAAATTTTGAAACAGATTTTGTAGTTGATGATGAATTGCAATCAATGTAAAAACAGTAAGCAACCATGAAACATTGGTTAATGATATATTTGGAAATGCATGTCTTGAAAATTCAATTATTTGCATTATTTTATTTTTTGGTTAGTGATAAGCCCCAATATTTTATAGCTGCTACATTAAATATTTACCTTTCAATTGTAATGAAATAAAGATTACAGACAATCCAACAAGCACATATACTAAATCCAACCAAAAAGCTTGTTGTATAATTGAGTACTGAATCACCATCCAAACCAAAATCATCGCACCACCAGCAATTGATAAATTATATTTTAGTTTATGGTTTATTAAATTGTAAAAAAGCGCAAGCAAATTAATTACTCCAACAAAAATCATCAACAATAAACCAGGCAATACAAAATCTTTGAAAACTGAGCCTTTTAAAATGTCGGTAGTTAAACTTAACAAGCTTCCATCAGGAACACTCATCAAAAGCAATGCAGCAACAACAGTACTAAGTGCTAAAAAAGCTACTAAAATGAATAAGATTGTTTTCATATCATAAATTATTAAGTGAAAAGAAATTAATGCTCAATTTTAATTTTGGAGGTAAACGCTTTGGATACCTCTTCATTTAGATGCTTGATGGGTTTGCCGTAAGTGCAAACAAGCTCTCCATAAGCAAGAACATGGCCAACAATTGCTTTATTCAAATCATCAACTTTATAGGATTCATTTAAATATAATTTGACATCCAAAGCATACACTTTAAAAATGTAGTGATGAATACCTTTTTGCGGACAAGGGCCACAATAATATTTTGCTTGAAAATCATTTAATCCTGATGTCCCCCTTTTAGAATTTTCGGCAATATGATGTGTTGCTGGAATATCCCAGACTAACCAATGAATCCAAGGCTTTATAGGCGCATCAGGATCTTCCATAACAATAGCCATACTTAAAGTTTCATCTGGCAAATTTTTAATCCACAAATCTGGATTAACATTCTTTCCATCACAAGTATATTTAGAAGGCAATGAAGAATTATCAAAGAAGGATTCGCTTTCTATTTTTAATGTTTTAATAGACTTTTCAAAATCAAGATGTATCATAAACTATTAATTTGATTTTAATTATTATTGACCTGCAAATTCATCATCCTCATCTGTAGCTTCATTATATTGATCTAGAAAACCTAAATCGTCATACACATCATCCATTTCAGCTTTGGGGTTTAAAAGCAATTCATCTTCAACTTTATCAGTATTGAATTCCATGTTTGTATCTGAATTACTGTAACTCAAGTCGATATTTATTTTTTTCTTTTTCATAGACGACAAATACGAAATAAACAAATGAGAATACTAAATAAAATGAGTGAAATTATTTTTTGGAATGATTTTTATCATTTCAAAGGCATGTCTAAGATTTTACTTTTGATAAAATTTAATTTTATGTCTGAAATACACCCCGTTGAGAATCTTAATCATTTGTTAGATCACGATTCCAGAAAATTTACCATAGCAGAAATTCAATTGCAAAATGTATTACCCAGCTGGATACAGAAGGCAAATTCATTGAAATTAAAGTCAATATTGCAGAAGTATTTTGAACTGGTAAAAATGCATGTATCCAAATTAGAAACCTTTTTCGAGGAGGAAAGCTATAGTTATTTAAACTCTAATAACAGAATTATGCACATACTTATTGAGGAGGCCGAAGAAAAAATAAACAATTGCACAAATCCATTCCTTAAAGATGCTTGTTTGTTATCAACAATTCAAAACATCAACCATTATAAAATCAGCACTTATGGAACAGCAGCAGCTTTTGCAAATACGTTAGGTAAATCTAAAACTGCAGTATTGTTTCATGAATGCGAGGTTAATGAAAAACAAATAGATGACAGACTGTCTCAATTGGCAGAATTTGAAATCAACAAAAAAGCAAGAAATGCAGTTGAAATTCCGAGATACATTAAATAATTGATTGGTATCAATAAATGTGTTGACCAAACTCATTTTATATAATTAGATTTTTTTATTTTTTTGATACATACAAAATTCATTTATAACTATTAAAACAAATTAACTATGAAAAGTGACATTGAAATTCAAAAAGACGTAATAGAGCAATTAAAATGGGAGCCCTTTTTAAATGCTGCTCAAATTGGCGTTTCAGTAAAAAATGCAATAGTTACACTATCCGGCCAGGTAGATACCTATTCTAAAAAAATGCTTGCAGAAAAAGCTGCTAAAAAAGTTGCAGGAGTAAAAGCTATTGCTGAAGATATTCAGGTTGGCATCTCTCCTTCTTACAAAAGAAGCGATGCAGAAATTGCAGAAGCAGTTGTGAATGCTTTAAAATGGCATACTATGATTCCTGAAGATAAAATCAAGGTTAGTGTTGAAGAAGGAAATGTAAAAATGGAAGGTGATGTTGAATGGGAATATCAGAGAAGTCAAGCAAAAACTACGGTTGAGAATTTAATGGGAGTAAGATTTGTAACTAATCTTATTGCTGTTAAACCCAAAATTACACCCTATGAATTACAACAAAAAATAACAGCAAGTTTTCAACGTAGCGCAAACATTGATGCTGGAAAGGTATCTGTTGATGTTACAGGCTCAAGAGTAACTTTAAGAGGCAAGGTTAGATCTTTCGCTGAAAAAGAAGATGCAGAAAATGCAGTTTGGGCTGCTCCCGGAATAGTTTCTGTTGAAAACAAGTTATTAATTGAAGAGCCAGAATATGCTTTTGAAGACTAAGATTAAAACTGAATTGCTGATTGTTGTTTTTTTGTCCCGCTGAAAAGCGGGATTTTTTTATTACTTTTTCAACATATCAATCAAAAAGGAATTACAGAAATACTTGATGTCAATATATTCTTTTTCTGTTTGGGTATAATTAAGTGAAGCCATCTTCATTTTTAATTCTATTTCTTCAGTGATTTTTTCATTAGTTAATGGCTGATCGTTTTCCGTTAACTCGTTTCTTTGTTTGAGTAAATCCTCTTTCAATTTATTGAACTTTCCAGTCATTTTATCCAACATCAATTGATGTACTTCAACTTTTGCTGCAATATCTACTATCGTATTTCTTTTAACAATGTCTTCAAGTCTTTGCTCAATCACTATTATTTCATCAAGATAAGAAGATGCTGATTTTATCCAATCTGATAATTCATTGATGTAATATTCTGCAATTTTCTTTGCCATGTCTTTTAAATTTAAAAATCAAGTTATTATCTATTTTAAGGATAAGAGATGAGTTGAATTAGCTTGTGCCCTATTTAAAATCAGTAAAACAAGGAGCTTCAACATGTAATTTGACAGAGATAAAATTTAA
The DNA here is from genome assembly GCA_027484165.1 of Chitinophagaceae bacterium. Classification (GTDB taxonomy): domain Bacteria; phylum Bacteroidota; class Bacteroidia; order Chitinophagales; family Chitinophagaceae; genus Ferruginibacter. Next base: position 42,911 of record JAIXWH010000014.1, read on the forward strand.
AATAAATGAAAAATACAACTCAAAATAAATACGAATGCAAAATTTATCCAGGAGAGTTTATTCCTACTCTTGATTTTAAAAATTTAAAGCATCGAATAAAATCTTCAAAATCAATTAGGTTAAAAAGACCTGATGCCAATCTTATTGTAACTGATAACACCATTATTGTAGAAATATCAATACCCGGGGTTAACAAAGAAGATTTTCATATTGAAGTGAACGAAAATATTTTGTCTGTATTTGTTTTTAAAACCGAGCAAAGAGAGCCAGAGAACAAACAATTCAAATTACATGAATTTGAATGTATAAGATATGAAAGGCACTTACCTCTTCCAAAGAACGCAGATCCAAGCTTTGTAAGTGCCAATTATAATCAAGGAATTCTCAAATTATTGATTTCAAAATCAAACATAAATTCAAATAATAAATGTAACAAAATAGCTGTTTATTAAATTAATCAATATGGGTTTCCAATTTGATCATGGTTATGAAATAGACAAATCATACAGTAGTCGTGTTGCATATGTTTGTATGGAATTTGGGATTGATCAATCCTTGAAAACATACGCTGGAGGATTAGGTTTTTTAGCTGGCTCCTTTATGAGAAGTGCATATGAATTAAAACAAAACGTTATTGGCATTGGCATTCTTTGGAAATATGGCTATTACAATCAAGGACGAAAGCAGGATTTGACCATGAGTGTGTTATTTGAAGAAAAGAATTATGGATTCTTAATCCCCACTGGAATAAAGTTTTCGTTAAAGATTACAAAGCATGATGTTTGGGTTAGCGCTTTTTATTTGCCACCGGAAGTTTTTAAAACTGCTCCATTATTTTTATTATCAACGGATTTACCTGAAAATGATTATTTAGCAAAGACAATAACACATAAATTATACGATGCAAATCCTGAAACATCAATTGCTGCATCTATCATTTTAGGAGAAGGGAGTGCAAAATTATTGGAAGAATTGAAATGGCAGCCTGATTTATTTCATCTCAATGAGTCTCATGCTCTGCCACTTGCCTTTTATTTATATCAGAAATACAAAAATATAAATGAAGTAAAAAGTAAAATAGTTTACACAAATCATACACCAGAAGAGGCTGGAAATCTAAAAACAAATATTGCCTTACTCGAAAAAATGAGTTATTTCTGTGATGTTCCCATATCAGAAATCATTGCAATTGCAAAAATTGAGCAGGATAAATTAGACCACACAGAAACTTGTTTAAACTTATCAAGAAAATCAAACGCTGTTTCCTTATTGCATAAAAATACACTTATAAAGAATTGCAAAAACAAGGATAATCTTTGCAATATCATTTCTATAACAAATGCTCAGAATTATAATTATTGGCATGACGAAGAGTTGTTTAAAAATATAAAAGATAAGCCTATTGAAAATATTTCAATAAGAAAAGAGTCATTAAAAAGTGTACTGTTTGAAATCGTAGCAGATCAATGCGGAGAGATTTATGATCCAAAAGTTTGTACAATCGTATTTGCAAAAAGATTTGCAGGATACAAAAGAGCCGATATATTTTTTCATAATATGGAGCGATTTGAAAAACTCGTTACAAACAAAGAAAAGCCAGTACAAATAATTTGGGCTGGGAAACCTTATCCTATGGATTACAATGGAATTGGCGTTTATGATAAAATTGTTGACATCTGTAAAAAGTACGGCAATTGTTCTATTCTAACAGGATATGAAATGAAATTATCAAAAGTATTGAAAGGTGGTGCAGATGTATGGCTTAATATGCCCAGACTTTTTCATGAAGCTTCGGGAACAAGCGGCATGGCTGCAGCAATGAACGGGGCTGTAAATGTGGGCATTCCGGATGGATGGTTCCCTGAATTTGCAAAAGACAAAAAAAATGCATTTGTAATTCCTTCAAGCGACACTAATCTGCCTGAGCATATTCAGGATGATTTAGATTGCGAATCCTTGTATGACGTAATTGAAAAAGAAATACTGCCTATTTATTATGACTATCCTAACAGATGGTTTGAAATTATAAGAAGTGCAGCACTTGATATCATACCCTATTTTGACAGCAACAGAATGAATAAAGAGTATTATGACAAACTTTATAATTCTAATTCAAATGAATAATAAAGAATACAGCCATAAAAATAATGTTACTTTAATCAAAGGAGGAAAATCGTATTTTGATTTATTAACCAATCTCATTGATGAGGCGAAAGAAACGATTTTTATCCAAAGTTATATTTTCAATGAGGATGACACAGGAATACATATTGCTATATCTCTTAGGAAAGCCGCAAAGCGAAATGTAAAAACATATGTGTTGGTTGACGGGATTGCTTCGCAGTCACTTAGCAAGAACTTTATTCAATCTCTTTTAAATGATGGAATTAACTTCAAGCCATTTATGCCCTTATTTCAATGCAATGACTACTATTTTGGAAGAAGAATGCACCAGAAAGTAGTATGTATAGATCAGGTGCACTCTTTAGTAGGAGGATTAAATATTGCAGACCGATACAATGATTTACCAAACAAAACCGCTTGGCTAGATTTTGCAGTGTATGTTCAGGGAGAAGTGTCTGTTATAGTTGCAGATTATTGCAGAAGAATTTGGAATGGATATCCTTATGATGACGAAAAATACAACTTTGAGAATCTGACAACTAACATAAATTTAAATAGTGATGAATTTTGTGACGTGAGAATGCGAAGAAATGATTGGGTGTGGCATAAAAATGAAATTTCCAATTCCTACATCGAAATGATGCATCATGCGAAAAACAATATTACCATTTTATGCAGCTATTTTATTCCGGGAAAAACATTGCGAAGATTAATGGCAAATGCAGTTAAAAGAGGCATTTCAATTAAAGTAATCACCACGAACAAATCTGATGTTAAAATTGCAAAATATGCTGAGAGATGGCTTTACGATTGGTTGCTTAGAAATAAAATTGAGCTTTATGAATATAAAACAAGAATCCTTCATGGCAAACTTGCTATATGTGATGATGATTGGTTCACCATTGGATCATACAATATCAATAATATCAGCACTTATGCCGCACTGGAATTAAATCTAGACATAAAAAACAAAAACAAAACAATAGAATTACTTCAGTTTGTAAATGAGATTATCAATGTTGATTGTATAAAAATCACAAAAGAGTATCACCGCAATTCAAAAAATATCATTAAACAATTTTCCAGATGGCTATCGTATCAGTTCATCAGGATTGTATTCAAATTATTTACTTTCTATTTTAAAAGAAAAAACTAACCTCCTGTTGCTCTGTGATAAAATACTTTTACAGCATCCCAATCCCAATTAGAAAATCGTCCTTTCTGAATAATTAATTCATTGTTTTTTGGATGATTAATGTAATAATGAAATACAAAATTATTTTTTAAAGAAGTCCATCCAAAGGACTGACCGAATCTCAAATCATTAAAAACAATAGTATTATCAAACTTTTCAGCAGTGTAATATCCCTTTGAAAATCTTTTTAATTTTTGAATTTCTTCATGATCACCAGTGTTACTCAACAAGGAATCATTTTTATAAAAATAATTGAATCTTATTGCCTTATTTTTTTCTAAAATAGACTTATATCCCACATAAAATCCGTTTTTGTCGGAGACGACAACATACCACAATAAGTTTTGGAGTGGCGCTGGAGTTGTAAAATAATCTATTGCATTTATGTTTTGACTCTTTATGTTAGATAAAACCCAATTGTCAATTTTATTTTTATTTATTAAACAATAACCCAAATAAAAAAACGGAATAAAAAGTGCAATTTTCCACCAGAAACTTCTTCTCAAATGGTGTTTATTTAACACAATCAAAGCAACAAACGAAATACCAGGTACAATTGAAAACAAAGGATCTGCGACATAAATAGTGTTGAACGAAAATCTGAAATGACTGAAAGGCTCAAACCAACCTATCCCATAATTATTAAAAGCATCAAGAAACAGATGAAACAACAATTCTACCAAAAAGAAAATATTCCATTTTTTAAAGCTGATATTATGAGGACGATGAATTTTTTCTGCTATAAGTGAAAAAATGGGGACAATTAAAAAAGTAAAAAATATGGAGTGAGTAAATCCTCTGTGTGCAAGTAAAGTGTCGGGACTATTTAACCATAGATTTGAAACGAAATCAATGTCAGGTATACTTTGGGCCAATACTCCCCACACCATTGCTTTTTTGCCAAAGCCTTTTTCAAAAAATGCCTCTCCAATACAAGCCCCTACCACAATATGCGTAAGTGTATCCATGATATTGAAGCGATTTTATTTGTTGTGGGAAATAAATAAAGGCGCGTTGAATGATTTTATTATAGCATCTGCCAAACTCGACTTAAACCATCTTGACAACATTGTTCTTCTGTATGCACCTAAAATAAGCATGAAATTACTTTTGTCCTTATTCAAATGATTGATGATTTCTACCTCAGGTATGCCTTTAAGAATGGTAAACTCTATATTATTGTAATGTCTTTTTAGAAGCTCCTTAATCAATTTATTATCAGGAAGATGTAAATTATCTTCCAAGGGTTTTACACAAATCAATTCTAGTGGCAGCGACTTAAAATTCGGCATTAATAAATTTGCCATTTTCAACGTATAAATAGAGGCGGGCTTGCCATCATAAAGAAACACAATCTTATTAATTTCGCTATATATCTCAGGTGTCAATAAAACAGAACACTGGGTATTACTCAAAACATCTCTTATAAATCTTGTAGGAAATTGCTCCACATGATGTGTAAATGATTCGCCACTATTGATAACCAATAAATCCGAAAACAGAGTTTCATGTAAAAGTTCAGGAAGAGCAACATCTCTGTCGTGATGTATATTATATTCAATTTTATGGCTGATACAATCAGACTCAAATTCAATTGATGCATTCCGTCTTCTTTCGTTGTCTTGCTCCTTAAATTTTCTTAACCTGTGTTCTGATACACCATCTTCAATTACCATATCATAAATCTTGTAACTGGTATAGGTTTGATCATCTAAAAATACACCAGTCAAGTGCGATTGGGTTGTTGAAGCAATTGCCATTGCATATTGTTTTGTAGATGTTGCAAATTTCAAACCATCAAATGCTGCAATTATTTTATTCATGGTTATTAATTTTAAATGAACACTATTTATGACAAATGAAAATGGGAATTTTATGATCTTTTATGACGTCTAAAACAAAACTTCTGCTGAACAGTTGTGATACTGCAGTTCTGCCAAACGAACCGGCTACTATGATAGATGCCTTCTTATCAGCAACCCAGGTAGCAAATTGACTTTTAGATTCTATATTGACTTTTGAAATGGTCAAATCAGGAAAATGTCTCGCAGCTAACTCCTCTATGTATGCCTCATTAGGAATACGTCCTGCACCATCAATATTCGCATAAGTCAAAAATGTGGGATTAGTACAAAATTCCGGCAACAAGTAGATAAATTGCTTAATTGCAAAAACAGAAGACTCGCTTCCATCATAGGTAAGTACATTTAATGTTGGGAATGTGTATTTTTCAGGAACAAGAATTACCGAACATTCAATACTGTGGAGCGTTTCTCTCAAATAATTATTAGGATTTCCTGATCCCATGTTCTCATAAAACTTCTCTTCACCGATGATCATTAAATCAGCAAAACGGGATTCTTTCTTTAATTCAGGAAGTGCTAAATCACTGAAATCTTTACGAACCCTGAATTCGATATCATTTCTCATACATAAGTCTTCAAACTTTTTGATATTCTCTTCAATAAGCTGGGTTTCGTTATCATCTATCGCAGGAACAAACATGGGGGTACCTACACCATCTGCGTAAGTCCACAAATTGGCATAACTCACTTGTGGCAAAAACACTCCAGTAAGTAAGATCTTATTTTTTTCATTCAATTGCTTTGCAAAATTGAATGAACCTTCTGAAAAATGTACTCCATCGAATGCCAATAATATTGTTCTCATAATTTTTAAATTTCAACAAACCTATTAACTGAAGCTATTAATTAGTATGACACTAATCAATATAACAAATGAAAATAGTCATGATCATTTTTAAAGAAGAAACCAACTTTTGAACATTAAAGAAATCGATTATCTAAATAAATTAACTGTTATGAAAGTTTTATTCTATAGTATAAAAAACTACGAAAGAAAAATACTGCAGGAGGCAAACAAAAACAGATTTCATTTAACCTTTAAAGAAGAGGTGCTAAACTTAGAAACGGCCTTTTTAGCAAGGGGATTCGAAGCCATTTCTATATTTACGAATGACAATGCGAGTGAAGACATTTTGAGAATACTACATTCCGTTGGTATAAAATACATAACAATAAGATCAACCGGATATGACAATATAGATTTGATTATGGCAAAAGAACTGGGCATTACAGTATCTAACGTTCCTGATTATTCGCCAGAATCAATAGCAGAACACACAGTTATGCTATTACTTAATCTTTTGAAAAAAAATAAAATGGTACAAAACCAATTAGCACATCAAAACTTTTCTTTGGACAATATCATCGGCGAAACTATTCATAATAAAACTATTGGAATTATTGGAACAGGTAAAATTGGCTCTATAGTTGCAAAAATACTTTCAGCATTTGGCGCAAATATTATAGCATGTGATACTGTTATGAATAAAACCCTCGAAAAAAATTATAATGTCAAATATGTAAGCTTGATTAATATGGCTTACAATTCCGATATCATCAGCATCCACACGCCCTTAAATGAGTATACCCATTACATGATAAATCACGACCTGATGAGCAGAATGAAAAATAATGTTCTTATAATTAATACAGCAAGGGGTAGTATCGTAAACACAAAAGAAATCATTGAAAATCTTAATAAAAAAAACATTGGTGGTTATGCAACTGATGTATATGAATTTGAAAAAGGAATATTCTTTTATAATCATTCACAATCAAGAATAAAAGATAAAATGCTGACTGAGTTAATGAATATGGATAACGTAATAATAACTCCTCATCAGGCATTCGCAACAAAAGAGGCACTCTCAAGAATTACAGAAATAACTTTTGAAAATTTAACCTCATGGTATCTCAGAAAAGAAATAAAAAATAAAATAAGTGATGTTGAATACAAATTGATGACTATTTAAAAATCCAACTATATGAGTCAAGCCATATTATTAAAATCATTTTTTGAAGAAACAGGCAAGACGTTTCGTTTTATATTAAGATTCCTGCTTCAATGGTTTAAACCAAGATATGAAGTTGCTGAGTTTTTCAGACAATGTTATGTGATTGGATACAAATCGCTTCCGTTGATTGGATTAACAGGCTTTATCATGGGGTTGGTTTTGACTATGCAATTAAGACCTACCATGATTGAGTATGGTGTTGAGTCTCAAATTCCCATCATCGTTGCCATTTCAATTGTGAGAGAAATTGGACCGGTGATAACCGCATTAATATTTGCAGGCAAAATAGGATCGAGTATTGGTGCCGAATTGGGATCCATGAAAGTAACAGAACAAATAGATGCAATGGAAGTTAGTGGTACTAATCCATTCAAGTATTTAGTAGTGAGTAGAGTTATGGCAACCACTTTAATGTTGCCTATATTGGCATTATTAAGTGATGCCATCTCACTTTATGGGGCTTATTTAGGTGTTAATATCAAAGGCGATACAAGTTTTACCTTATTTTGGACACAAATTTTTGACTCTTTATCCTTCAACGATGTTTTACCTGCTTTTATCAAAACTTATTTTTTTGGTTTTGCTGTAGGAATTATCGGATGTTATAAGGGATACAATAGCAACAAAGGAACGGAAGGTGTTGGAAAAAGTGCAAACTCTGCAGTTGTACTTTCTTCTATTCTGATTTTCATACTTGATTTACTTGCGGTTCAAATAACTGATTTATTGGGATTTAATTAATCTAACAATGAAATTAGAAGAAAACATAACCCTTCCCGTTATAGCAATCAACAATCTGAGTAAATCGTTTGGAAGCAATATTGTATTAAAAGATTTCAATCTGAATTTATACAAAAAACAAAATCTTGTTGTGCTAGGCAAATCAGGATCAGGAAAATCAGTGTTGATAAAATGCATAATCGGATTATTAAAACCTGATAAAGGAAGCATCGAAGTATTTGATAAAAACCTACCGGATTTAAACGATTTGGAATTGGATAAGATTAGAGCAAAAGTTGGATTTCTGTTTCAAAGTAATGCGCTGTATGACTCAATGACCGTAAGAGAAAATCTGGAATTCCCATTAAGAAGACATTGGATAAAACACAATCAAGGAGAAGTAGAACAATTGGTTACTGAAGCATTAAATGATGTAGGATTATTACACACAATAGAAATGATGCCTTCTGAACTTTCCGGAGGAATGAGAAAAAGAATAGCATTAGCAAGGACTTTGATTCTAAAACCCGATATTATTCTTTATGACGAACCTACAACAGGCTTAGACCCTATCACCGGAAAAGAAATTATTAAACTTATGATTGATATCAAAAAGAAATACGGAACTGCTGCATTGATTATTTCGCATGATATGAATTGTGTAAAAATGGCTGCCGATAAGATCGTGATCTTATACGAAGGCAAATGCTATGCAGAAGGAACATACAATGAACTTACAGAAAACAATGACCCAAATGTGAAGCAGTTTTTTGAATAATAAATTCAGATATTATGAAAGATAAAACACTAAATAATTTCAAACTAGGAATATTTGTTTTAGCAGGACTTTTATTCTTAATCGTACTGTTATACATGATTGGCAAAAACAGAAACATGTTTGGCTTTAATTATGTAATCAAAGCCAGATTTGAAAATGTACAGGGCTTAAAAACAGGCAACAACGTAAGATTTGCCGGAATAGACATTGGAACTGTTTCAAATATTTCAATGATAAATGACACGATTATGGAAGTTGAAATGTCTATAGACCATAAAGTAAAAAACATCATAAGAACAAATGCCATCGCATCTATTGGAACAGATGGTTTAGTAGGCAACAAAGTAGTCAATATCATATCATTAAAAAAGTCTGCTCCTCTTGCTAAAAATAATGACATTTTAAATACTAAAAAGCCTATTGATACAGATGAAATGTTGAGGACGTTCTACAAAACAAACAACGATATCAGTATTATCGCTCAACAACTTAAGATTACAATGGCAAAAATAAACGACAGTAATAAATTATGGGAAGTGATTAATAATAAAGACTTTGCAAACAATTTAAAGTCTTCTGCAAATCAAATCAAAAACGCATCATCACATCTCAATGAATTAACAACTCAAGCAAATAATATAGTCAAGGAGGTAAACGAAGGAAAAGGCACTTTAGGATTAATTTTAAAAGACACTGCTTTTTCAAAATCAATTTCGAATAGCATGAAAAGTATAAATAACATAGCAATAAAAGCAAATGAGCTATCTGTTCAATTAAAAGAAATCATGGAAGAAATTAATCATGACATCAAAAATGGAGATGGTATAGCCAATAAAATATTAAAAGATAGTCAAATTGTAAATAAAATAAATAACGCTCTAACAAACATAGAAAATGGCACGAATGGCTTTAATCAAAATATGGAAGCTTTAAAACATAATTTCTTATTCAGAGGATATTTCAAAAAGCTGGAAAAACAAAATGCAAAAAAACAATAAACATCAATCAGTATAATTTATGCCTACCGTCATTTTTTAGTACTAATAAACACTCTACTTTCGATTCAGGTTTTTCATATAGGATATTGGATAAAGAACGAGCCGGATTTCTATCCGGCTTTTTTTATTGATTTAAAACAATCATAAGTTAAGATGACTGTCATCATATTTTAAAGACTATTACAGCCCTACTTTTGATTCAGGTTTTTCATATAGGATATTGGATAAAGAACGAGCCGGATTTCTATCCGGCTTTTTTTATTGATTTAAAACAATCATAAGTTAAGATGACTGCCATCATATTATATAGACCATTACCACCCTACTTTTGATTCAGGTTTTTCATATAGGATATTGGATAAAGAACGAGCCGGATTTCTATCCGGCTTTTTTTAATTAACTTAACAAAATGACTAACATAATAACCATCACCTTTAATCCAGCTATTGACAAAAGTGTTTCAATCGACGCTTTAGTACCTGAAAAAAAATTAAAATGCTCTAAAGCAAAATATGAGCCAGGTGGCGGTGGCATTAATGTTTCTAGGGTTATTAAACGATTGGGCGGTAATACCAATGCACTTTATTTGGGTGGAGGATTTAATGGACATCTATTACAAGAGCTCTTGAATAAAGAAAACGTAAGCTCTCATTTGATTCAATGTAAAAACAATACCAGAGAGAATTTAATTGTTTTCGAAAATAAATCCAAGCAGCAATACAGATTTGGTATGACCTCAGAAGATTTTTATGAAAATGAATGCTTGATGCTTCTTGATTTTTTGGAAAAAGAAAATGATAATCAATACTGGGTTATCAGTGGTAGTATTCCCAACTCAATCCCTCTAAGTGTCATTGAATCTGTTATTAAAATTGGCAAAAAGAAAAAAATAAAAATCATTGCCGACACTTCAGGCGATGCGCTTAAATCGATAATAAACGAAGGTATGTTTTTGATCAAACCAAACATCAATGAACTTAGTAACATTGCAGGTATTGAATTAATGAATCAAAATGATATCATTCAATTTGCTCAAAATAAAATCTCAAATAAACACCTTCAACATTTAGTAGTTTCATTAGGTCCTGAAGGCGCGTTATTGATTACAGATGAAATTGTTTACAAAATCACTCCACCCTCTGTAAAAAAAATAAGCACTGTTGGTGCTGGTGATAGTATGGTTGGTGCAATTGCATACTCATTAGCCAATGGAAAAAATATACTGGAAGCCGTACAATACGGTGTTGCTTCAGGAACTGCTGCAACCATGAATCCAGGAACTGAGTTGTGTCACCTATCTGATGTAGAAATCCTACTTAAGCAAATAATTACCACAAAACTGAATTGATCATCATCAGTAATTGAATTGAGCATTGTCATTTTGTATTGATAGCATTGAACTTATTTTTGACTCGTTACAATATTATCAAATCAAAATTTACAATCATGGAAAATTACACGAAAATTGCAATCGGTGTTGCAGGAGGATTTCTTGCTGGCGCTATCTTAGGAATTTTATTTGCACCTGACAAGGGAACTGAAACTAGAGCAAAAATAAAAAATGCAGGCACGAATCTTTCAGACAATATTCAAGAAACAATAAATAAGGGGAAAGACAGTTTGAGCACAATGAAATCAAATCTCAAAGAAAGAGTTGATGGTGTTGAAAAAAGAGTTGGCGACTTGTTGTAATATTTTAAATTAACCAATACAAATGGAAAATTCAGCTCAAATATTTGATGAATTAATTGAGAAAATAAAAAAATACATTTCGAGCAAAGCCAGCTTGTTGAAGATTGAATTTGCTGATTTAGTATCGAAATTAATAAGCAGATGTGTAATATGGTTGATTGTTTCTTTTTTTCTATGTTTCAGCATCTTGTTTTCCTGTATTGGTTTAGCCATGATCATAGGTCAAATATTGGGAGAGCCATTCATGGGCTTCTTGATTTTAGGACTATTGTTTTGGCTAACTGGAATTTTAATTTGGAAATTCAGAAGAGAAAAAATTAGAAAACATATTTTAAACCAATTGCTGGGTCAGCTTTTTAAAAATGAATAAATACAGCAACTATAATAACATTGAAGCCTTTGAAAACGACAAGCAAAGACTAAAATTGGAATGTGAAAGTTTAGAAATGCAGATAGATCAAAAATGGCATTCTTTTAAAATCAGTTTACGTCCAAAAAACATTGGCAATCAATTGCTTTCAAATTGGATAGAATCCAAAAAAAACAATATGCTTTCTGATTTTCTTGCTCCTCAAAAACTGATTCAATTATTTTCTTCAAAAACAGCTCCCTTTTTTAAAAAATTGAAGTCTTTATTCAATTAGTTTAATTCCAACATCCACTTGCATTTGAAATAACGCTATTCAATCAATCATTTAATATTAAATAACATGAGTATAATTAAAGTAATAGAAGTAATGGCCAATTCAACCAAAAGTTGGGAAGACGCTACCCAGAATGCAGTTCATCATGCCTCTAAAAGTTTACACAATATTCGCTCTGTATGGATTCAAGAACAAAGTGCAGTGGTCAATGAAAACAAAGTGATTGAATACAGAGTCAATGCAAAAATCAGTTTTGAAATTGATTTAACAGAAAATAAATAATTTCATGAATATCAGATTCGTAAAATTTATTTTTTGGGCCTTATTAATAACAGGCTGCTACACTTCTGTAATTACAAATACATGGAAGAGTAAATCTATTAAACCTAAAAAGTTTGAAAAGATTTTAGTAATTGCCTTGGTAAAACAAAAAGATAGGTCTTTACGTGAGAGCATGGAAAATCATTTAGTTGGCGATTTAGTTGAGAAAGGCATTACGGCAATCTCTTCATTGAAAGAATACGGCCCAAAATCTTTTGAAGCTTTAAGTGAAAATGAAGTCATCCAAAAATTAGACAATTCTGGTATCGATGCAGTAATCACTATTGTACTTCTTGATAAAGAAAAAGAAAAGTACTACGTGCCTGGCAGAGTATACTACTCGCCATACACTATCTATCATCGAAGATTTTGGGGTTACTACACCACTATGTATGATCGAATATACGAACCGGGATATTACTCAGAAAACACTAACTATTTTTGGGAGAGCAATTTTTTTGACGCTAAAACAAAAGAGCTGATCTATTCGGTTCAAACCAAAAGCTTTAACCCTAACTCATCAAATGCATTGGCGAATGAGTATGGAAAATTGATTTGTAACGACTTATTTAAAAAAGATATTTTGAAATGACTCAGTTCTATTTTTGAGACTTCTTAATTCTGTTTTTAAATATTTTTTCAAACTTTTCAAGCTTAGGCTGGATTACCATTTTGCAATAAGGTTTGTTTTTATTTATTGCATAATAGTCTTGATGATAATCTTCTGCTTTGTAAAAAGCTTTAAATGGATTAAGTTGTGTTATTACAGGATCGGGATAAACTTTATTCTTGTTTAATTCATCAATTATAGACTTTGCAACATCATACTGCTTTTGATTTCTGTAGAATATAACTGAACGATATTGCTCACCTTCATCTGCGCCTTGTCTGTTATAAGTTGTAGGGTCATGCACTGTAAAAAACACTTTAAGTATTTCTTCCAATGAGGTTTTTTGATTATCAAAAATAATCTGTGCAACTTCTGCATGTCCGGTATTACCCATGCAAACCTCTTTGTATGAAGGGTTCACAACTTTGCCGCCTGAGTAACCCGACTCCACAGTTTTTACTCCATCCAGCATTTCATATACAGCTTCTACACACCAAAAGCAACCGCCGCCCAATGTTATTGTATCAATATTTGAATTTTTATTGATTAAAACAGCATCCTTCTCTTGCACATCCTGTAAACGCTGAAATTCAAGAGAAAGTGAATTCACGCAATAGCGTTTACCCGTTTCAGTTGGACCATCATCAAATAAATGACCTAAATGGCCTCCGCATTTAGCGCATATTATCTCAGTCCGATGCATTCCAAGGGAATTATCTTCATGAGTTTTTATTTTTCCTCCTGCAATTTCTCTATCAAAACTTGGCCATCCACAATGAGAATCAAACTTCATTTCATCAGTAAACAATTCATTGCCACAAGCCGCACATTTATAAATTCCTTTATCTTTATTCAACAATAACTTTCCGGAAAAAGGTGCTTCTGTACCTTTTTGACGAAGAACATAATACTGCTCTTTTGAAAGTTGCTGCTTCCATTCTGCATCTGATTTATTTAACAAAGTTGAATCTGAATTTTCGATCTTTTTGTTGGATTGACCACAGGCTGTAAAAGAAATCAAAAAAAGAAAAAGTAATAGTCGACAATTAAAACTGAAGATCTGTATCATAAAATTATTTATAAAAAAATGAATAGCGATAATACGCTATAAAAACAAAACTATTATAGAATGTTCTGTTAATTGTAAGTCTTGAAATTTGAATTATGGTCTTTTGCCCATCATGCCCATTCCAGGCATTCTGCCCATAGGCATTTTATTCATCATCTTCATCATGTCCTTCATTTGCTCAAATTGCTTGATAAACTGATTTAACTCTGCGATATCTTTACCGCTTCCTTTTGCAATTCTGTTTTTTCTGCTTGGATTAATGATATCGGGGTTTCTTCTTTCTTCCATGGTCATTGAATTAATCATGGCTTCTATACCTTTGAAAGCATCATCATTGATATCAAGATCTTTTATTTGCTTTCCAACACCAGGAATCATTCCCATTAAGTCTTTAAGATTACCCATTTTTTTGATTTGCTGAAGCTGAGTTTTAAAATCTTCAAAATCAAATTGATTTTTTCTGATTTTCTTTTCCAACTTAGCCGCTTCCGCTTCATCAAACTGTTGCTGTGCTCTTTCAACTAAACTCACAATATCACCCATTCCCAAAATACGCTGAGCCATTCTATCAGGATAGAACACATCAAGTGTTTCCATCTTCTCTCCACTGCTGCTGAACTTGATCGGTTTATTTACCGTGTACTTGATCGATAAAGCCGCACCACCTCTAGTATCTCCATCTAACTTTGTAAGCACCACCCCACTAAAATCCAATCGCTCATTAAATGCAGCTGCAGTGTTTACTGCATCCTGACCTGTCATACTATCCACGACAAATAATATCTCCTGAGGATTTAAGGTAGACTTGATGTTTGCTACTTCTGTCATCATCACTTCATCTACGGCCAAACGACCAGCAGTATCTATGATGATTACATTTTTATTATTTGCCTTCGCAGCAGCAATTGCATTTTTTGCAATTGAAACCACATCTTTATTTTCTCTTTCACTATATACTTCAACACCGATCTGAGAACCTAAAACTTCAAGCTGATCTATCGCTGCTGGTCTGTAAATATCTCCTGCAACCAGTAATGGCGATTTACCTTTTTTTGTTTTTAAATAGTTGGCCAACTTCCCACTGAATGTAGTTTTACCACTACCCTGAAGGCCTGCTATCAATATGATTGCAGGATTTCCAGAGATATTAAATTCGCTCTCATTACCACCCATCAATTCAGTCAATTCATCCTGAACGATTTTAACCATTTGCTGACCTGGGTTAACAGATGAAAGCACTTTTGACCCTAATGCCTTTTCTTTAACCTTATCTGTAAACTCTTTGGCTATTTTATAACTTACATCTGCATCAACCAAAGCTCTTCGTATATCCTTTACCGTATTGGCAATATTCAGATCTGTAATTCTTGCCTGACCTTTTATATTCTTGAATGCGCTTTCTAAGCGTTCACTTAAATTTTGAAACATAAGTAACTAATTTATTGCTTACATACTAAATGCAGCGTTGATGATTTCTGTTTGTTCTTTTGCGTGGATTTTTGCATATCCGGTAGCAGTGGCGGCGCTGGCTTGTCTGCTGATCATATAGAAATTGATGTTTTTCAAATTCATTCTCAAATAAGTAGCAGCTCCCATATTCAATGGTTCTTCTTGAACCCAATACCATATTGCTTTTGAGTACTTCTGGTATAAAGCATCAAGCTGATTTTGTGGCAATGGGTACAATTGTTCAACCCTAACTATTGCTACATCTTTTCTATTTTCTTTCTGACGTCTTTCCTCCAAATCAAAATAAACCTTACCGCTGCACATCAAAACCTTTTTCACTTTTGATGCGTCTTCAATTGCGGCGTCATCTATCACTTCCTTAAAACCACCTTCTGTAAATTCACTAATATCACTGTAACTGCCGGGATGACGAAGATTGGCTTTGGGTGAAAAATTTATTAATGGTTTTCTGAATTCCCAAGTTAATTGCCTGCGTAGCGCATGAAACAAATTTGATGCAGTTGTAATATTTGTAACAACCATATTCAATTCCGCACATTGCTGTAAAAATCTCTCCAGTCTTGCACTACTGTGTTCAGGCCCCTGCCCTTCGTATCCGTGAGGCAACAGCATAACTAAACCACTCATCGTTTGCCATTTCGTTTCGGCTGCAGAGATGAATTGATCTATCATGATCTGCGCTCCGTTAACGAAATCGCCAAATTGAGCTTCCCATAACACCAAGGTATTTGGATTAGCTAACGCATAACCATATTCGAAGCCAAGTACAGCATACTCACTCAGCAAAGAATTGAATATTCTGAATTGGGCATTATCTTTACATGCTGATTGTATTCTGCTGAACTGCTCATTTGTTTTTTCATCAAACAATATTGCATGTCTGTGACTGAAAGTTCCTCTCTTTACATCCTGACCACTCATTCTCACATCCTTACCTTCATTTACGATACTTGCATACGCCAATAGCTCTGCAGTTGCCCAATCTACTTTTTGCTGATCTTCAAATAGCTTGATTTTATCCTGGATTAATTTTTCTACTTTTTTCAATGGCTTAAACTCATCTGGCCATTTCATAATGCCATCAAGAAGAGAATTCAATAATTCGATTTTCAAAGCTGTAACAGGAGATGCATTAAAATCTTCTGCAGTTGCTTTCCTTAAACTTTGCCACCACAATTCAGGCTTTTGGTATTTATAGGGAAGTGGGTGTTGTTTCACTTCATCAAGTCTGTCCTGCAAATCTTTTAAAAATGCTTGCTCCATTTCTTTTGCAAGTGTTTTTGCATCTGGAGTTCCGTTTTCAATCAGATATTGTGTATAAACTTCTCTTGGGTTAAGATGCTTATCAATTATCGCATATAATTGTGGCTGGGTAAACTTCGGCTCATCTCCCTCGTTATGTCCATGCCTACGATAACAAACCATATCAATAAAAACATCCGAATTAAATTCCTGACGATATCTGGTTGCGATTTCAGCAACTTTTACCACAGCTTCAGGATCATCGCCATTAACATGAAAGACAGGCGCCTGAACCATTGCAGCAATGGATGTACAATAGTTTGAACTTCTTGCATCATCAAAATCTGTTGTAAAACCAATCTGATTATTGATTACATAATGAATTGTTCCACCGGTTCTGTAACCTTTCAAATTACTCATCTGTAATACTTCATAAACAATACCTTGTCCAGCAACAGAAGCATCACCATGAATTAAAATCGGCAATATTTTTTCGTATTTACTTTCATACATCACATCCGCCTTACTTCTTGAATAGCCGATTACCAAAGGATTCACAGCTTCGAGATGAGAGGGATTAGGACATAATTTCAAATGAATTTTGTTTCCACTTGTTGTATCAACATCACTGCTGAAACCAAGATGGTATTTTACATCTCCTGTTCCCATTGTGGTATCAGGCATTGCATTCCCTTCAAATTCATTAAAAATCTCTTCGTATGTTTTGCCTAAAATATTTGCCAATACATTTAATCTTCCTCTGTGAGCCATGCCAATCACAACCTCTTTCACATTATTTTCTGATGCAGTGTTTAAAATTGCATCCAAAGCTGCGATAGTTGTTTCACCTCCTTCCAAACTGAATCTTTTTTGTCCGATATATTTTGTGTGCAAAAACTTTTCAAACATTACCCCTTCATTCAACTTTTGCAGGATTCTTTTTTTCTGGTCAAGAGATACAGGTGCTTGCAAAGTTTTTTCATTTGCATTGATTAACCATTCTATTTTTTTGGAATCAGTGATGTGACCATATTCAAGGCCAACGTGAGAAGTATATGCTTTTTGTAAGTAAGTAAGAATATTTTTAAGCGATGCTTTTCCTAATCCAACAAACTGCCCTACTTCAAAATTGGTATTCAAGTCGGCATCTGACAAACCGAAACATTGCAAATCCAAATTCGCGTTTCTGTCCTTTCTTTCTCTGATTGGATTTGTTTTAGCCACTAAATGACCTTTTTTCCTGTAGGCATCGATTAATTGGTATACGGCAAATTCTTTATTTAAGTTCGAAGAAGAAGTTGTGCTGATATTAGAACTAACAGCCGAAACTTGTCCTGAACTCAAAGCAAAATCAAACCCTTCAAAAAACTTTCGCATTTCTATGTCAACACTTTCAGGATCCTTTATAAAATCATTGTATAAATTTTCAATATAGCTGGGATGAGAATTGGTGATGTACTGAAAGTCCTTCATTTTTTAGTAGCGATTGATTTTGAGTGATTAATACTTATAATTGCATGCAAATATCGGTTTAAAACTTAAGAAATTAAGCCATTTATTTGAAAAAAGAAGCACACTTTTATCAGAAACGATTTCGTTTGAAATAAAAAAATTAAAAAAAAATAGAATTATTAAAGTGATTCATTATCTTTGCATCCCTAAAAAAAGAATAAATGGCAAATCATTCAGCTACAAAAAAAGATGTTCGTCAGAGTGCAAAGCGTAATGAGCGTAATCGTTACTATGGCAAAACTACTCGTAATGCTATTCGTGACATTAGAAGTTTAGATGAGAAAAAAGCAGCATCAGATAAATTACCTGAAGTTTCTTCAATGATCGACAAATTAGCTAAGCGTGGAACCATTCACAAGAACAAGGCTTCAAACCTGAAGAGAAAATTAGCTTTGAAAGTGAATGCTTTAAATAAATAACTAATACATCAACCGATTTATACTGAAAGCCTGCAATTATGCGGGCTTTTTTGTTGATTTTAAATTTGAAAAGATATTTGAAAAAAATCAGCATTTATTCTGTTTTCCTACAAATTTTACTTACCTTCGCACCCCCGAAATAAAATCAGGGAAAAAATTTTTTAATCACAAAAAAAACAGGAAAATGAGCAACTACGAATTGATGGTGATTTTCACTCCTGTGCTTTCTGAAGAAGACTACAAGTCAGCTCAGAAAAAATACGAAAAGCTTGTTACAGACAATGGCGGAGTAGTAATGCACACAAAACCATGGGGACTAAAATCACTGGCGTATCCAATTGCCAAGAAGACCACAGGTCTTTACTGGGTAATGGAATACAGCGCGCCAACCAGCTTCAATGAAAAGTTGAAAATTCAACTTTTACGTGACGAAAACGCGATGCGTCACATGTTCACTGTACTCGATAAATACGCCGTTGAGTACAATGCCAAAAAGAGAAGTGGTGTACATTCATCAACAACTAAAGCGGAGGCATAATCATGGCAAAAGCAAATGAAATCAAGTACTTAACAGCGATTAAAGCTGAGAAGCGTCCAAAGAAATACTGTCGCTTTAAGAAAATGGGCATCCATTATATTGATTATAAGGATGGAGATTTTTTAAAGAAGTTTTTGAATGAGCAAGGGAAATTATTGCCTCGTCGTATTACGGGTAACTCTTTGAAGTTCCAGCGTAAAGTAAGCGAAGCAGTAAAAAAAGCTCGCCAAATGGCAATTCTTCCTTACGTAACAGATCTTTTAAAATAGAACTTTTTTTTCACCACCCTAACCTCGATTACTCGGGGGAAAGTCTTCCACTTAGTGGGATTGGGTAAAAATGCAAAAATCATGCAGGTAATTTTAATTCAGGATGTAAACAATCTTGGCGGAGCCAACGAGTTGGTAACCGTAAAAAATGGCTATGGTCGTAACTATCTAATTCCAAAGAAATTGGCAGTAGAAGCTAGTCCTAGCAATATGAAGCAATTGAACGAGAAAATGAAGCAGCAAGCTAAGAAAGAAGCTAAACTTTTAGCTGAAATCAACAATGTTATTGCTGTTTTGAAAGAAGGAGTTTTGAAAATTGGCGCCAAGACTGGTACTAGTGGTAAAATCTTCGGAAGCGTTACCACAGTTCAGATTGCAAGAGCTATTAAAGAGCAAAAAGGTTATGAAATTGATCGTCGTCGTATCCAAATTATCGATGATGTGAAGGAATTAGGCACTTATAAAGCAAAAATCGACTTCAGTAACGGAAACGAAACAGAAGTAGAATTTGAAGTAGTGGCTGAATAGTCAAACCTCTTAATATTTAATGAAAAGCCACCTTTTAGGGTGGCTTTTTTATTAAATTACTCAATATTAGTTGGAATTAAAGTTAAACCCCTTATCTTTATACTGAAGTAATGGTTCTTAGGTTTTAGATTTGCTTGATAAGTTTTACTCTTCAGCTTTTTTAAATCTCTGATTCATTAATATTTTTTAATTTTTTTAAACAGTTTCTCACAATGAACATTTATGTTGGAAATCTTAGTTGGTCTATGACGGACGAAGATTTAACGAATCTATTCACTCAGTACGGTACCGTAACCAGTGGTAAAATCTTAAAGGACAAAATGAACGGCCGCAGTAAAGGCTTTGGTTTTGTTGAAATGGAAGACGATGAAGCAGCTAAAACTGCAATCGCAAACCTTAACGAAACAGAAGTTCAAGGTCGTAAATTAATCGTTAACGAATCTCAACCACGCAAAGAAGGCGAATACAAAAAGCGTCCAAGTGGTGGTGGTGGTTACGGCGGAAATCGTGGCGGCGGTAGTCGTGGCGGTTACGGCGGCGGTGGAAACCGTGGCGGTTATGGCGGTGGTAACGGCGGTGGATATAACAGAGATTTTTAATTTCTAACTTATATACCTAATCGTATTAATCCTCTAATTTAAAATTAGAGGATTTTTTTTGCAGTTTTCTTTAAAATAAAATTGATTAAGGTTTCGTAGCTCTTAGTAGTCGGTCATTTATACTCCTTCCCAATCCGAAATCTGGAAATTTTTCTGCGATGATAATATCCAAATTCAAATGATCCAATCTATGTAATGATGCATAAAGCTTATGAGCAGACTCATTTAAATCCCCCAATTCTGATAGAACTTCCTGAGCAATAATTTTTGTATTGGTAATTTTATTCTCAAACATAAGAAGTCCAATTCTTTTGTTTAAAAATTGATTTATTGATTTTTCTACATCATCAACAAGCACAGTTTTTGTTTTAGGTGCATAATGACGGGATAGCATACCGGGTGACATTATTTCATTGGATTCACTATGAAAGACTTCAATATTTCCAATCACTTGCTTTATTTCTTCAATTGAAACAGAACCCAATCTGTAAATTTGCGAAACTCCATCTTCAAAACCAACTATCGTGGATTCTATGCCTCTTTCACAAGCCCCTCCGTCTAAAATAATTTCAAGTTCATTTTTAAAATAATTGAATACATGCGCTGCTGAAGTTGGGCTGATGGATCCAAAAGGATTTGCACTTGGAGCTACCAACGGAAAATCTATTAAATTTAAAAGTTGAAGAGTTAGAGGATGATTGGGTACTCTCACCGCAACTGTATCTTTTCCTGCCGTAATCAGTGAAGATATATGTGATTGCTTCTTCAATACCAAAGTTAGTGGCCCCGGCCAGAACGCTTCTGCTAATTTTATAGCCTCCTCTGGAATTTTTTGAGCAATAGTATGCAGATCATCTGATGATTTCAGATGAACAATTAGCGGATTGAAACGAGGCCTTTTTTTTAATTCGAAAATTTTATTTATTGCTTCATCAGAAAAGGCATTACCTGCTAATCCATAGACAGTCTCTGTTGGTATCGCAATCAAATTGTCTGATTGTAATATGGATTTTGCTTTATTTAGGTCAGTTGAAATCATTCATTAAAATTATGGGTTACAAAAATTGCAAAATATCGATTTCTTATTATTGATAATTAGAAGAAAAAATTTATTTCTTTTTATTTGATTGTTGCAGTTCAGCATTTTTAATACTAGAAAAAACCAAATGATTTAAAAAAGAAATGATGTCATGCTCTGATTTTGTTGCAGCAAAATCTGTTAATGAAGGCAAATATTGTATAAAGAAATTTTGCAAATGAGCCATCTCAATTATCGTGGATGCTAAAGATCGAGAATATTTATATTTTGGATTACATTCTAAAATTATATCCCCAATTAATTTACACAAATCTTTATATGGTTTAAACAAATGCTGCTTGTTATCTTGTTTAACATGATTGGTTAAATATGCTTTAGAGCCTTCTGAAATTACAAGCTGATATAAAAGTGATTCGTTTACATGGTCAGTTGATTTGTCGTCTTCAATATTTTTGGATAAAAGCGTAATGATTTTTTGAAGTTTTTTTTCTGGGTCATCGATATTGTTTATCTGGAAAACAATCTGAAATTCCAACCATCCCCAATACCATGAAATCAAATAAACCAAAAGCCTATGCTTGTTTTCAAAATACCTGTATACTCCTGCCTCAGTAGTACCTATCGATTCTGCCAGTTTTTTAAACGTGAAAGATTCAAAACCTTGTTTACTTATTAATTGAACACTATACTTAATTATATTCTTACCTAATTCTGATAATTCAGGATCTCTAAGAAATAGAGATTCATTCATTTTCATTCGCAAAGAATGTTTCATAATTAATTAATAATTAAGATTTTTCAAACCACAAATGTAATTAAAATATCTTTACAACTATTTTTGATAGTTTTACTATCTTTTTAACTATTTTTGTAAAAATCATAGGACATGAATCAGAGAAATTTGTTTAAACATTTTAGTAGTGACTTACCTGCTAGCATAATCGTATTTTTTGTGGCAGTACCGCTTTGTTTGGGTATTGCACTTGCTTCTGGAGCACCCCTGTTTTCTGGAATCATTTCGGGTATTATTGGCGGCATCGTAGTTGGTTTTGCGAGTGGCTCTCCACTAGGGGTTAGTGGACCTGCTGCAGGATTAGCAGTAATTGTATTTACCTCTATCCAAACTCTGGGTGGATCATGGAACACTTTTCTTTTATGTGTTGTGTTGGCAGGTATTATTCAAATCATTTTAGGATATATTAAAGCTGGATTTATTGCATACTTTTTCCCTTCATCAGTTATTAAAGGAATGTTAACTGGTATTGGATTATTGATCATTCTTAAACAAATACCTCATGCTCTTGGGTGGGACAAGGATGCAGAAGGTGACGACTTGTTTATCCAAGCTGATGGCCAAAATACATTTTCTGAAATCACAAAAGCACTCGATTTTATTACGCCTGGTGCTTTTTTAATAGCACTCATTTCAATTGGCATTCTAATTTTTTGGGATGTGGTATTGTCAAAAAAACATAAGATATTTCAAATCATACAAGGACCTATTGTTGTAGTAATTATAGGCATTATGTTTAATATCCTATATCAGAATGCCATATTGCCTTTTGAATTAAATGCCAAACAAATCGTGTCCTTACCAGTTCCTGGTTCAATAAACGATTTTTTTAACCAATTCTCTTTCCCAGATTTTAATGCAATAGGTTCATTTGAAGTGTGGAAAATTGCATTTGTTATTGCCATAGTTGCAAGTATTGAAACTCTTCTATGTGTTGAAGCAACTGATAAGCTTGATGTAGAAAAAAGAATTACACCAACAAATCTTGAATTAAAAGCACAGGGATTAGGAAATGTTGTATCCGGACTAATTGGTGGCCTTCCCTTAACTCAAGTTATTGTTAGAAGTTCTGCGAACATCAATTTTGGAGGAAAATCAAAGTTATCAGCAATTCTTCATGGCTTTTGGCTTCTGGTAAGCGCAATTTTCATTTCAAAATTATTAAACCTAATTCCTTTAGCATCACTGGCTGCAATTTTGATTATGGTGGGTTATAAACTTGCGAAACCTAGCTTATTTAAGCATATGTACAAATTAGGATGGGAACAGTTTATTCCATTCATGGCAACAATAGTAGCAATATTGTTAACTGATTTATTGCGAGGAATAACAATTGGAATTCTATTTGGTATATTCTATACACTTCGACACAGTTATAGAAACTCACACCACTTAAAGAAAGTTGAAACAAATGAAAACGGACTGACAACGTATAGACTAATTCTTGCAGAAGAAGTTTCATTTTTTAATAAAGCAAGTCTATTGAACACGTTAACAGATTTGCAAAATAACTGCAAAGTAATCATCGATTTTACTAACTCCAAAGCTATTGCCTATGATGTTATTGAGATTATCAATGATTTTGAAAACAATGCTATGACAAGAAATATAGTTGTTGAAAAAATAAATTTCAATGCGCATTTACATGAAGCATAAAATAGTCATTTTTTTTATTTCTTTAGTTTTTACATCATTCAGTCAAAATGTGTATTGTCAGCAGAATAAAGTTGGTAACTGGCTCATATATTTCGGGAATCTAAAAATCAACAACAAATGGAATATTCATCATGAAGCTCAATTAAGAAATTACAATTTCATTGGAAATATGAACCAGTTATTAATCAGATTTGGAATTGGATATAACATTTCATCCAATCTCAATATTTTGATGGGATATGCAAACATTGAAACCGAAAACTACATAAATCAATCTGAACTTAAAAACAGCTTTAATGAAAACAGAGTATTTCAACAATTGATTTATAAAAATAAATACGCTGGATTTTATATAACAAACAGATTACGATTAGAGGAAAGATTCTTTACAGATGACTTCAAAATGAGATGCAGATATTTTTTAATGTTTAATAAGCCAATTAATAAAATGGAATTGACAAAAAATGCAATTTACCTATCTATTTATGATGAAATTTTCTTAAACACTAAAAACCAAATTTTTGACAGAAACAGATTTTATAATGGGATTGGCTATGTCTTAAACTCAAGTATTCGTTTTGAAGCGGGATATATGATACAGCATCTTTTAAAGAATAAAACTCAACAGTTTCAAATCATCGCCTATAATAATTTAAATTATAAATAAATTAAAAATAATAAAAAACTTGAGAACACTCACAAAAGAAATGATTGGAATGAAACAAATTGACATCATTGGGGGTATTCACAATATCAGTACTGGTGAGGTTATGTTTAATTAAATTGAATTTTGTTTCATTTTAGTTATGTAATATTCATTTGATTGCGTTTGGCTTTAAATTTTTTTATACATTTATTTACTATTGAAATGCACGTGAAATGAAAACACACTATAAAAGATTATGGCTTCTGCTAAAGCCGGATCAAAAAGAAATTTATCAAGTATATACTTATTCCTTTTTTAAAGGAGTTATTGCTCTTTCTCTGCCTTTAGGCATTCAATCAATAATAAACTTGATACAAGCTGGCAGTTTTTCCGTAGCTTGGATGGTACTTGTTGGAATAGTAACCACTGGCATAGCAATTGGCGGCTATATGCAACTCATGCAAATGCGTATCATGGAAATTTTTCAGCAAAATATCTTTACTCGTGCTGCTTTTGATTTTACTTATAGAATTCCAAAAATGAAATTTGAGGCAATTAACAAATACCATGCTCCAGAGCTTGTTAATCGTTTTTTTGATATTATTACGCTCCAGAAAAGCCTTGCGAAAATCATAATCGATTTTTCATCAGCTATTCTTCAAATAACATTTGGACTAATCCTTTTATCTCTTTACCATCCTTTTTTTATCATATTCAGTGTTTTACTATTGTTGCTTGTGTTTTTAATTTTCAAACTGACGTCAAAAAAAGGGATGCAAACCAGTTATGAAGAATCAAGCTATAAATACAAAGTAGTATCATGGCTTGAAGAATTAGCAAGATCTAAAGATTCATTTAAGCTTGCAGGTAATACAAGATTACCGGAATCAAAAACCGATGAAAGAGTATTAGGATATCTTAATTCAAGGGAAAAACATTTTAAGATTTTAAAAAAACAATACATTCTTTTATTGATATTTAAAATGTTTGTTGCTCTTGGATTATTATTAATAGGTGGTTTACTTGTTTTGAATCAACAAATGAATATTGGACAGTTCGTTGCTTCAGAAATTATCATTTTACTTGTTATCGATTCCGCAGAAAAATTAATCTTAAACCTTGAAAATGTATTTGACACTTTTACTTCTTTAGAAAAAATTGGCCAAGTTATAGATATTGAAATCGACGATGAAGAAAGAAAGTCTTCACTCAATCACGAATTCAATGAATCTCTATCTGTTGAAATTGACAATCTTATATTCAGTTATAATAATAACAACCCCGTATTAAAGGGTATTTCCTGTTTTTTTGATAAAAATAAAAGCTATTGTATAACAGGAAGCAATGGCTCAGGTAAATCAACTCTTTTACATCTTATTTCAGGTTTATATACCGCTCAACAGGGAAGCATTTGCATTAATGGATTTCCCATTGCAAATTATAACCTTTCTAAACTTTACAACAGCATTGGAAATGGATTTAATGAAGAAACAATTTTTGAAGGTTCATTACACGATAACATCACTCTGGGTAGAAATCATATCAAAAATGATGATGTGAAATGGGCTATCAACCAAGTATTCTTGAATGATTATATCAAATCATTACCCAACGGATTAGATAATCCTATCGAAACTTCAGGAAATAAGCTCTCTAAAAGTATCATACAAAGAATAATTTTAGCAAGAAGTATTGTAAACAAACCCAAGCTTTTGCTAATTGAAAATCATATTGACTGTATCGAAGATGAAGCTAGAAATAAAATCATTGATTTTTTAACTGACAAGTCCAATGGATGGACTTTAATTTTTATTTCAAACGATAGGTATCTTCAGAATAAATGTGATCATATCATTCATATAGAAAATGGCCAAATAATCAATTCATAATTAGCTTTACTCATGTTAAACATAAATAACAACAACGCTGAGGGGAATATTGATTTCTCAAAACATAAGTCCTTCATTGAATTATCAAAGAGGAATACAAGCAGAAAACTAATTAAAACTTTTTATGGCTTAGGAATAATTTTCCTCATTCTTTTATTTTTGCCATGGACTCAAAACATACGTTCATTTGGAAAAGTTACTGCACTAAAGCCAGGACAAAGACCTCAAACCATTAACTCACTCATAGCTGGAAAAATAGAAAAATGGTATGTGCAGGAAGGCCAATTTGTAAAAAAAGGGGATACTATTTTACACATATCTGAAATTAAAGAAGATTATTTAGACCCTTCCCTTGTTCAAAATACAGAAAGCCAGTTGAAGTCTAAAGAATCTGCTGTTCAATCTTACATGAATAAAGCGATATCAAATGACAATCAAATTGATGCTTTAATTAACGTTAGAAAATTAAAATTAGAACAAGCAGAAAACAAACTGATTCAATCCAGATTAAAAGTTACAAGCGACAGTGCGGACCTTGCTGCAGCTGAAGTGAATTATAAAGTTGCAAAAGAGCAATTTAATCGAATTGAGCAATTGTACAAAGACGGTTTGAAATCATTAACAGAATTTGAAACAAGAAAACTTAAGCTTCAGGAAACCAAAGCAAAAGTTGTTGCTCAAGAAAACAAATATATAACAAGTCGAAATGAAGTTTTAAATGCATTAATTGAATTACAAAGTATAAATGCAGATTATAAAGATAAAATTTCAAAAACAGAAGCAGATAAATTTGCTACACTTTCTAATATGTATGATGCAGAAGCAATGGTATCAAAACTCCAGAACCAATATGTTAGTTATAGCATCAGATCAGGCATGTATTACATATTAGCTCCTCAGGATGGGTACATAACCAAAGCTATCCAATCTGGTGTTGGTGAAACCGTAAAAGAGGGTACTGAAATTATAAGTATCATGCCTTCAGACTATCAACTTGCAGTTGAAATGTTTGTAAATGCAATGGATATACCCTTACTTGAAAAGAAACAGCCTATTCAAATTCAGTTTGATGGTTGGCCTTCAATAATATTTTCAGGTTGGCCAGGCATTTCTTTTGGCACCTACTCCGGTGAAATTGTAGCAATTGATAATTTCATCAGCGATAATGGAAAATACAGAGTTTTAGTATCTGAAAAGAATGGTGCAATAAAATGGCCTCGTGAAATCAGAATTGGAGCAGGCGCAAACACCATAACCTTGTTAAAAGAAGTACCTATTTGGTATGAGTTATGGAGACAAATCAATGGATTCCCTCCAGATTATTACAAAAATATTAATTCAAAAAATGAAACTAAAAAATAAGATTGTCTTTATTTTTATTTTAGGTGCTATTTCCATAAAATCATTTTCTCAAAATGATAAAATTATTGTTTTAACTCAGGATGACTTTTTAAAAATGGTTAAAACATTTCATCCCATTGCAAAGCAAGCTGATTTAATATTAAAAAATGCAAATGCCAACAAGCAATCTGCAAATGGGGGATTTGACCCAAAGTTGTTTTATGATACAAGAAATAAATTTTACGATAATACTAATTATTATAATTCTTCTGTCAGTGGATTAGTAATTCCTACGTGGTATGGTGTAGATTTCAAGCTTGGCTATGAAAATAATAATGGCACTTACTTAAATCCTGAAAACAAACTACCTAGTCAGGGACTTTTGAATTCTCAGATTTCCCTTCCAGTTTTACAAGGTTTAATCATTGATGAAAGAAGAGCTACTCTAAAGAAAGCTGTGCTGTTTGAAAAAATGAGTGAATTTGAAAAATCAAATTTGCTGAATGAATTAATGTACAACGCAGGAAAAACGTATTGGAACTGGCAAATTGCATATAGTAATTTTCAAGTTTTTAAAAGTAGCATTACTATTGCTCAGGAGAGATTTGATGCTGTAAAAAAGACTGCAGAACTTGGCGATAGACCATTTATTGATACAGTAGAAGCCAATATTCAACTTCAGGAAAGATTTTTAAGTTATCAGCAATCGCAATTGGAGTATCAAACACAAAGCTTATTGCTTTCAAATTATTTATGGATGGAAAAAAATATCCCTCTTGAACTTTCAGATAAAACAATACCTGAATCAAAATCATCTGCCAATACTACAAATTACGATATAGCTAATAATGATGATTCAATTATTGAGAACCAGATAAAAAATCATCCAATATTAAAAATTTATCAATATAAATTACAACAATTGGAAATTGACAAGAAAGTAAAACAGGATAAACTAAAGCCCAGTTTAAACTTAAATTACAATCCTTTATTCAATCCTAACAATATCAATTTGGGAACCCCCGATAATAACAAATGGGGACTTAGCTTTGCTTTTCCGCTATTCCTTCGTAAAGAACGTGGCGAATTAAAAATGGCTAAAATTAAAATACAAAATACTCAATACGAAAACAATAATAAACAAAATGAAATAGTAAATAAAACAAAATCGATTTATATTGAATTCAAGAGCTTAATCAAACAATTTGATTTATACGAAAGTACAGTACAAAACTATGAAAAACTATGGTTAGCAGAAAAGACAATGTTTGATTCTGGCGAAAGCTCGCTGTTCATTATCAATAGTCGCGAGATGAGCTATATCAATTCACAATTAAAGCTCAATGAATTGTATATCAAAAAGAAAAAAGCAGCATTAGAATTAAATTACTCTCTTGGTATATTAAATACAACCTATTAGTTTATTGTTTATTAAAAATAACTTGAATATAGTTCAGGTATAAAATTTAATTTACTGGATATCTATTACAGAAATTTTCGCTGATCTACTCTTTATTGATCTATATAATATTACTTAAATTTACTTCCATTTGAGTAGACTATTCAATCTAATTAATTCCAGAATATTATGTTGATTTTAGTTACTGAAATACAAGATTATTTGCTAGCGTGATGAGTGAATGAATGAAATTGTTAGTAGAAATTCTTTATATCAATAATGAAAAGAAAAGAGTAATAAAATAAAAAAGCCTCTCAGTTTCCTGAAAGGCTTTTTCAATAAATATGGCAGCTACCTACTCTCCCGCATTTTTGTGCAGTACCATCGGCCATGAGGGGCTTAACTTCTCTGTTCGGTATGGGAAGAGGTGAACACCCTCGGCAAAACCACCATAAGACGGTTGATGCTAAGAACATCATAATAAGATTAACATATTGGATTAAGTTATAGAAAGAGTAAGTATTTAACCGAAGTTAAAAATAAAAAAATAAAGCTTACGGGCAATTAGTACTACTCGGCTTTGATGTTACCACCTTTATACCTATAGCCTATCAACGTCATAGTCTTTGACGACCCTTAAAAGTAAACTCATCTTGAGGAAGGTTTCACGCTTAGATGCTTTCAGCGTTTATCCTTGCTGTACGTAGCTACTCTGCATTGCACCTGGCGGCACAACAGATACACCAGCGGTACATACGACTCGGTCCTCTCGTACTAAAGTCATGTCCTCTCAATTTACTAGCGCCCATCACAGATAGGGACCGAACTGTCTTGCGACGTTCTGAACCCAGTTCACGTGCCACTTTAATCGGCGAACAGCCGAACCCTTGGGACCTTCTCCAGCCCCAGGATGTGACGAACCGACATCGAGGTGCCAAACCT
>JAIXWH010000152.1 GCA_027484165.1 Chitinophagaceae bacterium
AA
Source organism: Chitinophagaceae bacterium (assembly GCA_027484165.1). Classification (GTDB taxonomy): domain Bacteria; phylum Bacteroidota; class Bacteroidia; order Chitinophagales; family Chitinophagaceae; genus Ferruginibacter. The sequence continues at coordinate 3 of JAIXWH010000152.1, forward strand.
AACGCGAGGGGCGATTCCCCGTAAGTATAAAATCAAAACAATATGAAATTACATTCATTAAAACCAGCAAAAGGAGCAACTCACAAAGAAAAACGTTTGGGACGTGGTGAGGCAAGCGGAAAAGGTGGAACATCTACAAAAGGTAACAAAGGTGGACAAAGCCGTGCAGGTTACAAGAGCAAAAAAGCCCACGAAGGTGGACAGATGCCAATTCAACGTCGTATTCCAAAGCGTGGATTTACTAACATCAACAGAGTTGAATTCAAAGTTATCAACGTTGGTAAAATTGATCACTACGCTGAAAAGTATGGCATCACTGAGTTTAGTCTTTCTAATTTATACATTAATGGCTTAATCGCACAAACTGATAGCGTTAAGATATTGGGTAATGGCGAATTAAAAGGAAAGTATACTTTCAAGGTTAATGCAGTTAGTGAAAAAGCGAAATCAATTATTGAAGCTGCTGGCGGATCTGTTGAAATCGTAAAATAATTGCCGAAATTTGTACGATACACTTTTAATGTGTACTTTACATATTCAAAAATTTAAACTGATTAATTTCCGTGAAGAAACTTATAACTACACTAAAAAATATTTGGAGCATCGAGGATTTACGTAATAAAATTATGTTCACCTTGTTACTGCTTTTTGTATACAGATTAGGATCTTTCATCGTACTTCCAGGTATCGATCCCAATAAATTATCAAGTCTTCAAAATAGCACAAGCGGCGGCGTACTAGGTTTGTTAGATGCATTTGTAGGAGGAGCCTTTTCTAAAGCTTCTATTTTTGCATTAGGTATCATGCCTTACATTTCTGCTTCAATTTTCATGCAATTGATGACTATTTTAGTTCCTCAAATGGCTAAAGTTCAAAAAGAAGGAGAAAGTGGCAGAAAGAAAATTAATCAATGGACAAGATACTTAACCATTATTGTTACTGCTTTCCAAGCAGCTGCCTATATTGGTTATTTGAAAAGTCCTTCTAATGCAGAAGCATTAATTCCTGCGTACAGCAGCTTTTTCTGGCTTTCAACAGTAATTATCTTAACCGTAGGTACTTTATTCGTAATGTGGTTAGGTGAAAAAATTACTGACAAAGGGCTAGGTAATGGTACATCTTTGATTATCATGATTGGTATCCTCGCTCGTTTTCCACAGTCTTTCGGACAAGAATGGTCTGCAAGATTTGCAATGAGAGGAGCAGGAGGTTTATTGTTAATGCTAGTTGAGATCTTGTTCTTAATTTCTATTATCGTTGGATTAATCATGTTGGTTCAGGGCACTAGAAAAGTTGGAGTTGAGTACGCAAAAGCTATTGTTGGCGGAAACAAGCAAATGGGTGGCGCTAGAAACTTTTTGCCTTTAAAAGTAAACTCAGCAGGTGTAATGCCAATCATCTTTGCACAAGCGATATTATTCTTACCTACTATTTTCACTGGTTTTACTGGAGATGGATGGGCTAGATATTTCACCGATCACACCAACGTGGTTTATATGATTGTCTATTCAGTGTGTGTAATTGCATTTACATTCCTTTACACAGCTTTAATCTTCAATCCAAAACAAATGGCTGATGAATTAAAACGTAATAACGGATTTATCCCAGGTGTAAAGCCAGGTCAGGATACAGCAGATTACATCGGCGCAATCATGGACAGAATCACTTTACCTGGCGCAGTATTGTTAGCTTTAGTAGGTATTCTTCCAGGAATATTCCAATTGGTATTTGGAATGTCACAAGGGTTTTCTACTTTTTTCGGAGGTACATCACTTTTGATTATGGTGGGTGTAATTCTTGATACTTTACAACAAATCGAAACTCAATTGTTGATGCGTGAATATGATGGATTAATGAATAGCGGAAGGATTCAAGGCAGACAAGCAGTTCCATCTGGAATGTAATTTTAAACTTTTTTATATAAATTGAACCCCGGCGACTAAATCGTTGGGGTTTGTTTTAATATCTATTTTATGATCATATGCAAATCAAAAGAAGAAATTGAAATCATGCGTCAATCCTGTTTGTTGGTAGGGAAAGCTCATGCAGCAGCGGCGCTAATGTTAAAGCCAGGCATTACTACTCAGCAAGTAAATGATGTTGTAGAAGAATTTATTTTGGATCATGGCGCAACTCCTTCCTTTAAAAATTATCATGGGTTTCCTTATGCAACTTGTATTTCTATGAATGAGGCGGTAGTTCATGGATTTCCAGGTAAACATGTTCTGAAAGATGGCGATATTATTTCTCTCGATATCGGAGTATACAAAAATGGTTTTCATGGAGACAGCGCATACACTTATGCGATAGGCAATGTTGATGATGATATAAAGCGCTTGTTAAGAGTTACAAAAGAATCTCTCTACATCGGAATAGATAAAGTAAGAACTGGAAATAGAATTGGAGATATAAGCAATGCAATACAAGAATATACTGAAAAGAAAAATGGTTATGGAGTTGTAAGAGAATTAGTTGGACATGGCTTAGGTCGCAGTTTACATGAAGATCCGCAAGTGCCTAATTATGGAAAAAAAGGAAGCGGCCCCAAATTGAAAGAAGGTATGGTTTTAGCAATTGAACCTATGATAAATATGGGGGTTAAAGAAGTGTCTCATCTCGATGACGGATGGACTGTGCTTACAAAAGACCGAAAGCCATCAGCTCATTTCGAACATGACGTCTGTGTTACCAAAGGCGATCCAGATATTTTGTCTTCATTTACTGAAATTGAAGAAGCGGAGAAGAAGAATGCTAATTTAACCTGGAGTTACGGAGTTTAGTTGAATGGTTGATTTGTTGACTTAGCGTTTACTTCGTGCCTTTGCGTTGTTGTGGCAAATTAAAAATAATAATCTTGAAAAATAAAACACTTGTTGTAATTGGAGGAGGAGCTGCAGGATTTTTTTGTGCAGTAAATGCAGCAAGGTTGCATCCTGGTTTAAAAGTCATCTTGCTTGAAAAACACAACAAATTATTAAGTAAAGTAAAAGTAAGTGGCGGCGGACGATGCAATGTTACACATAATTGCTTAAGCATTTCCGAATTAATTAAATTCTATCCCAGAGGGAGCGCGTTCTTGAAAAAAGCATTCCATCATTTTCATACAAAAGATACGATTCAATGGTTTGAAGAAAGAGATGTTTCTTTGAAAGTGGAATCTGATGGAAGAATGTTTCCCACTACAAATGATTCTCAAACTATTATCGACTGCCTTTTAAATGAAGCCAATCAATATGGTGTTGAGATTTTAATGAATGCAGAAGTTGAATCTATCAAAACTGAAACAGATAAGCCATTCTTCATGCAATTGAAAAATGGAAAAATAATCAACCCTGATTTTATTTGTGTAGCATGCGGCGGATTTCCTAAAAGAGAACAATTTGAATGGTTGCTAAATCTTGGTCATACTATTGAAAACCCAGTGCCATCTTTATTTACATTCAACATGCCTGGAAATAAAATTGTAGACTTAATGGGTATTACTGTTCAGGATGCGAAGGTAAAAATCAATAATACAAAATTGGAACAAAGAGGACCACTGTTGATTACTCATTGGGGTTTTAGCGGCCCATCAACACTTAAACTTTCTGCCTGGGGAGCAAGAGTACTTGCTGATATGAAGTATGAGTTTTCAATAACAGTAAACTGGATTCCTGAATACAATGAAAATTCATTAAGGGAAAAATATCAACAACTTAGATTTGAAATCGCAACACAAAAAATAGTAAACAGGAATCCTTTTGGCCTGCCTTCAAGATTATGGGAATATTTTTTGAATGAAGCTGGAATTGATCAGGAAATCAGATGGGCAGACCTTCCAGCAAAAGAGCAAAATAAATTGATTAAAATTTTAACCGGACAAGAATTTAAAATAAAAGGTAAAACTACTTTTAAAGAAGAGTTTGTAACTGCAGGAGGTATTCATTTGAATGAAGTAGATCCCAATTCAATGCAAAGTAAAATACTAAAAGGCCTTTATTTTGCTGGAGAGATACTAGATATAGATGGAGTTACAGGCGGCTTTAATTTTCAGAATGCGTGGACTACAGGCTATATAGCATCTAAATTAGAATATAAAAATCAAAATGTGAATTCAATCCAAAACCTATAAATCATTTATCTTTCCATATTAAATGAAAAAGCTCGATCAATTTATACTTTTTAAATACTTAAAAACTTTTGTTTTTTGTATGTTATTATTTACTGTGATCGTAGTGGTTGTGGATATGAGTGAAAAAACTGATGACTTCTCTAAGTCAGGGTTAAGTGCCTATGGATTATTTACAGATTATTATTTAGGGTTTATTCCTAGAATAGATGCGATGCTTTTTCCACTTTTCGTGTTTATCTCAGTCATTTTTTTTACATCAAAAATGGCAGAAAGATCTGAAGTGATTGCAATTTTGAGTAGTGGCGTAAGTTTCAAAAGATTTTTATTTCCCTATTTTTTAGGAGGATTGATATTGACTTTGCTATTATGGTTAGGATATCAGATAGTGGTTCCAAAAGCAAACAGAAAATGGGCAAATTTTGAAAAAAATTACGTAGACGTAAATATGGCCCCCAATCCTGAAAATTCAAGTTATAAGCAGAACATCTATTTCAGAATTGACACCAATACATACGCAGGAATAAAGGGGTATGACACCATCTCTAAATCCGGATCAAATATTTCTGTTCAGCGATTTGTAAATAATAAAATGGTTTACAATTTAAGAGCAACTCATTTTTATTGGGATACGACTAAAAAAAAATGGGCACTTAATAATGTCTTGGAAAGAAATTTTGATTCAATAAGTGAGAGAGTGGATCATCATTCGAAGTTGTTGGTGAATTATAGTTTTAAGCCTGCGGATTTAAAAAAAGATAGCTATTTAAAGGATCAGCTCACTACTTCTGAGTTGAACGATTTTATTACGAAAGAAAGATTAAGAGGATCGGAAATGCTAAGTACACTTGAGGTAGAACGCTATAATCGCGATGCTATCCCAGTTTCAGTTTTAATACTTACCATGATTGGAGCAATATTAGCTTCAAAAAAAGTAAGGGGTGGTAGTGGGTTTCATTTGGCCATGGGGGTAGTTATAAGCGTATTGTATATCTTGTTTAGTCGATTTTCGATAGTGTTTGCCACTAAAGGAAATTTCACCCCATTTATTGCATCCTGGACTCCCAATCTCCTTTTTGGATTTTTAGCTGTATATCTTTACAAAAAAGCACCTAAATAACCAACTCAATCTATATCGTAAACTTTCTTCTAAAACTTTTGTTTTAAAAGGGGATGCATCGTAATTTTAGCCGGAATTTTAAACACATAAAATAAATAAAAACCAATGGGAATTATTAAAGATAGATTCAAAGAAAAAGCCGATAAAATGGCTGTTGAAATCAAGGACTTATTAAAAGAACATGGAAATAAAAAAATAGGAGAGGTTAACCTTAGTCAAATCTATCAGGGAATGCGAGGCATAACAGGATTGGTTACTGAAACATCCCTATTGGATGCACAAGACGGAATTCGTTTCAGAGGATATTCCATTCCTGAGTTGGCGCAAAAATTACCAAAAGCCCCTGGAGGTTCTGAGCCATTACCTGAAGGCTTGTTTTATTTGATGTTGGTAGGAGAATTGCCAACAGAAGAAGATGTTCATCATTTAACAAGCGTATGGCAACGTCGTAGTCATGTGCCTAACCATGTATTTGATACAATTGAAGCTCTTCCTGTAAGTACTCACCCAATGACTCAATTCGTTGTAGGTATCATGGCGCTACAAACTGAAAGTCAGTTTTCTAAATTGTATGCAAAAGGCATGAGTAAAAAAGATTATTGGGAAGCTGTTTTTGATGATTCAATGGATTTGATTGCAAGATTACCTAGAATCGCAGCCTATATCTATCGTCGTAAATATAAAAATGGAGTTCATATTCAGCCTAACGGATTGTTGGATTGGTCTGGAAATTTTGCACACATGATGGGTTATGAAAATGAGGAATTTAAAGAGTTGATGAGATTATATATGACTATTCATGCTGATCATGAAGGAGGTAACGTTTCTGCACACACGACGCATCTTGTAGGGTCTGCATTAAGCGATCCTTATTTAAGTTTTGCTGCAGGGATGAATGGTTTGGCAGGACCTTTACATGGCTTAGCTAATCAGGAAGTAATTAAGTGGATATTTGAAATGAGAGAACATATTGGGAATGATAGTCCTACCAAAGAACAAATTGAAGAGTACGTTAAAAAAACTTTGAGCGAAGGGAAAGTGGTTCCAGGTTATGGACATGCCGTTTTGCGTAAGACAGATCCAAGATTTACTGCACAAATGGAGTTTGGTAAAAAACACATGCCTAATGACCCTTTGGTGCAAACCGTTTGGAATATATATGAAGCAGTTCCCCCAATTTTATCTTCAATGGGAAAAATAAAAAATCCATGGCCTAACGTTGA
>JAIXWH010000046.1 GCA_027484165.1 Chitinophagaceae bacterium
TATGGGATAGCATGTTGGAGTGGTTCCTCCTGGAGGAATTGCAGTATTTAATGTTCCTGACGTGAATGTTTGTGCGTTTATAATATTTGAAAATATTAAAATTGCAATGATAAATGAAGATAAATGTTTGTTCATTTGTTGCTCAGTTTATGATAAATAGTGAATGGGTTTGTTTTAATAATTATTTCTTTTTTAAGTCGAATTGAATTCCAATTTCATGTGCACCTGAACCGCCGACAAAAACTCCAATAGGTGCAACGTAATAGTCATAAGAATAACATGCAGAAAGTTTATTGCTTAATCTAAGTCCTGTTTGTACACTCCAAAATTGATTCACTCTGAAATTCAAAGCCCACCATACTTTATCCTGATACTCTGTTTTAACTCCAAAATCGAATTCGCTTGGAGAGTTTTGTATCATCCTGAACATCGCATTAGGTGTAATGGAAATGTCTTCTGCGGTTTGTATTTTATAATTTGCAGTAAAGTTGTAATGACGATACAGCCTTCCTTCTTGCTGAACTCCTGGCACATCTGCAAATTTCAATTTTGATTGTATTAACTGACTAACAGCAGCGCCTACACTAAGTTTATAATTGGTCCAGTATAACCCTGCACCTGCATCTACGACGAATTTCGATCCTCCAGTTACAGGTTCTGCAGCAACAAAATTCAATTTGCTTTGGTCAATTCTGTATTGCAATCCCCTTAATTCCAGACCAATTCCAAACTTGCTTTTGTTATTTCTTGGCTTGATATGATAGGAATATGCAAGCTGAACACCCGTTCTGCTTGTAGGGCCTGTTTCATCTCTGTATAAATATGATGCAATACCTGCATTTAGTTTTTTTAAATCAAAATCACCATATACCATTGTTGTTTTTGGATTACCTGGAAAAGCAGACCACATATTTCTATAAGAAAAACCAATTTTATCATTGGTTGACATTCCAGCAGCAGCAGGATTATACATTGAATTGTGCTGCATATACTGACTCATGAAATGAAGTTGTTGTGAATTTGCAGCAGAGAAACTAACCATCATCAAAACAGCAAGTAAAAATTTTCTCATGTCTTGTATTAATATTTGTTTAAAAAAAGGTTATATATCCGTTAAAAGTAAAAAAGAAATAATAATAAACGGCTCGAAATTAAAAATAATTTATTAGCAAATCAAATTAACTTTTTTATGTCAACTCCATGAATAGCGGTTAGTTTAAAAAGCAACTCATCCTCCCTGTTTTTGGGCACATCAATTTTTATGTTCGAAAACAAGTTAAGCTCCTGTTGATTAACCTCACAACCCGTTTGTTTGAGAATTTGCATTATGGGATTTGTGAGTGTATAATCGAATTGTAGCGAATAGCTAATTAATATGGGTTTCTGAATGATTGGTATAGTCTGTAAAACAAAGCTGGATGCGGATTTGTAGGCATTTATTAAGCCTGGAACTCCCAGTAAAGTTCCTCCAAAATACCTCACCACTATGATAGCAACATTTGTCAATTTTTTACTATCTATCTGACCTAATATTTGTTTTCCGGCTGTACCAGAAGGCTCCCCATCATCATTAACTCTGTACAAATCATCATTAAAACCTATTCTATATGCAAAGCAATGATGTACTGCTTTAGCATGGTCTTTTTTTAATATATTAAGATAACTTTTAAACTCTGATATATCTTTTATTGGATATGCATAAGCTATGAACTTACTACCCCTATCTTTGAATTCAGCAATTGAAGGTTTTTCAATTGTAAAATAGTAATTCATTATTGTTCTTTTTTGTAATAAAAAGCTAGAGTGTCATTTTGTAAGGTTATCACCTCTCCATGATTTGCATCATTTAAAAACGGAGAGGGAACACCTGATAATAACTGCAGCTCATTATTTGTTATTACTCTCGCTTCATCCCAAATTTTGTTATCAATAAACGACTGTAAAAGTTTGCTGCCTCCCTCTACCAAAACAGACATAATTCCAAAACTATGCAAAGACTTTAAGATTCCTGTTAAATTATAATTTTCATCGCTCAATTTCACATAATTATTTAAACCATCTTTCTTTTCAACAATTTGATTAAAAATAATTGAGGGTGCTGAATTATCTAAAATCTCAGATTGAAGATTAACCTGAAGTTTTCTGTCAATGAATATTCTAATAGGATTTTTTCCTTGCACATGCCTAACAGTTAGTTTAGGATTGTCAGCAATTACTGTTTGAGTTCCTACCATGATACCTGATTCTTCAGAGCGCCATTGGTGAACTAATTTATCGGTTATTGCATTGCTGATCTTGGTTTGCTTATCATTTGAAGAGGCAATATATCCATCCTTGCTTTGTGCCCATTTTAAAATGATATAAGGTCTGTTATGCTGATGAAAAGTAAAAAATCTTTTATTGAGTTGAACTGCATTATTTTCTAGAACACCTGTCTCAACCTCAATACCAGCTTCTATTAATTTTTGAATGCCCGTACCATTAACTTTTTCATATGAATCTTTACATCCAATCACTACTCTTGGAATCTTATTTTTTATGATTAAATCAGTACAAGGCGGTGTTTTACCTTGATGATTACAAGGTTCCAACGATACATATAAGGTACTTTTGCAAATAAATTCAAGATCTGCATCTTTTACTGAATTTAAACAATTGACTTCTGCATGTGGCTGACCAAATTGCATATGATACCCTTCCCCTATGACGTTATCATTATAAACCAATACTGCACCTACCATTGGATTTGGCGCAACATCCTGCAATCCTTGTGATGCCAGATCAAGACACCTGAGCATGTAAACTTCATCTCTATTCATTGATGTAAAAATAAGCATTGAAAAATAAAGTATGTTTGCTTTGTGACATTGAGCAAATATTATAGAGATTTTATGGATTCCTTATTATCTATTTATGATAAGAATGAAGCATCAAAAATTACGGAGATGATTTTTGAACATCTTGCTCATCTCACTAAATCAGATGTGATTAAATTTCCTGACCAATTCATAAAGGATGATGATTTAAATAAATTAAATGATGCATTATTACGTTTAACTTCTAATTGTCCAGTACAGTATATCATTGGTGAGACCTATTTTTATAACTTAACCTTCAAAGTAAATGAATCGGTTCTCATTCCAAGACCTGAAACAGAAGAGCTTGTTGAATTAATTATCAAACATATCAGCACCAATAATCATGTTTCCAAAATTTTGGAGATAGGCAGCGGAAGCGGTTGTATACCTGTGACAATCAAAAAAAATTGCAACGATGTTGAAGTTACAAGTGTTGATATCAGCAGTTCGGCAATAGCATTAGCAAAAATAAATGCTAAACTTAATGATACTGATGTTTCTTTTAAAGAGATAGATTTTCTGAATGAAGGAAACTGGTCTTCTTTGGGTATGTATGATCTTATTGTAAGTAATCCACCCTATATCCCAAATTCAGAAAAAGCAGAGATGGATGAGCATGTGAAAGATTTTGAGCCCTCGATTGCTCTATTTGTTCCAGACAGCAACCCTTTAATTTTTTATCAGCATATTTTAGCGTTTTCTAAAAAACATCTCACTAAAGATGGAATTATATTCCTTGAAATTCATGAGAAATTTGGAAAGGAAACAAAAGCCCTATTTGATTCAAATCACTTTCATGCTGAAATCAAAAAAGATATTTTTGGAAAAGAAAGAATGATTGTTGCTAATCCTTACCGGTAACTGTAGCCGAAGTTGTTGCACCTAGTTTTTTAGCCACTTTCATCACCCTTACAATCTCTCCCCAGTTGGTTGCTGAATCAGCATTGATTACTACTGCAGGCTTGATGCTGTCACCCTCAATGATGTACTTTTTTAATGCAGACTCAAGCGAATCTGAATTTATTTTTTTTGATCCGATGAATAAATTTTTATTTTTATCAACGCTCACCACCACGCTCTGTTTTTGCTTGGTATCACTTTTAGATTTGGGCACACTCAACTTGATTACATTGGGATTTGCCAAAGTTGAAACCATCAGAAAAAACATCAATAAAATAAACAGAATATCATTCAATGGACCTGTGTCCACTTCAGAATGGGAATCCCTTAAACTATTTTTTCTTAAACTCATTTTGTGAGGATTATTGTTTTACTGGCTCTTGTAAAATATCTATAAATTCATTGCTTGCCGACTCCATTTGGTTTGCCAACCTATTGATTTGTGTATCTAAATAACTGTGACCCATAAACGCAAGCATTCCAATGATTAATCCAGTTGCAGAAGTGATTAATTTGATGTACATCGCATCTGCAATCTGACTGATAGAAGGACTGCTAATTGTTGCGAACTCTTTTAACAACATCACCAATCCTATAATAGTTCCAACGAATCCGAATAATGGCGCAATTCTTGCTATTACGGAGATCACACTCAAATTCTTTTCCAATTTATATAATTCAAGTTTGCCAACATTCTCCATATTTTTTTCAATAACATCAATGGGTTTGCCTAATCTTTGCAAACCTTTGTCAATCATTCTTGCAATCGGACTTTCCGTTCTTTTTGAAAAACTTTTTGCAGCAGCAACATCTCCATTTGAGATATGCCTTCTGATCATGTTCATGAAATCTTCTTCCCCTGATCCTGCTTTTCTAATTACTAGAAGTCTTTCTGTAAAGAAGTAAATCACCATTGCAAATAAAAATCCTAATGGAATCATGATGGGACCACCCTTTGCAAGTAAACTCCATACAGATTCAACTTTCACATCACTTGTTGCTGTTACAACAGCTGTAGAATCAATTTGTAATAAAATATCAAACATGATTTAAATTAAATTATAGTTTTAAAAAATCAAATGCAATGAAACGAATCTTTGCGATAGCATCAGTACAATAAATTGTTAATCTTAAATTATTTCTGGTTCATTTGCTGCATCGCCATAATCTGACGCATGGTTTTTTCCATTCCATCACTGCTGCCATCAAGAAAAATCACATTCCCTTTTCCATACTCAGCAAAGTTTTTAATGGCTTCCGTCCACATACTGAATAAGATAACATTGGTATCCAAATTAGCAGCTTTCATTTCTTCTGCAGCCTGACTCATCCCCTTTGCTACTTCTTCTCTGAATAAAGCCACACCTTGTCCACGAAGCTGAGCCGCTTGCCTTTCCGCTTCTGCAGCGATTTTGATAGAATTACCTTCTGCTTCAGCAGCTTTAGTTTTGGTGATTAATAAAGCTTGTCCTTCGTTTTCTGCAGCAGCTTTCAAATTGTTACTTGCAACCACTTTACTCATACTATCTATAATTGCCTGATCAAAAGTAATGTCATTAATTTGCAAATCCTGCAAATGGAACCCCCACTCTTCCAAAGATGCATCAACATGCTCTTTTACAAACTCCACGATATCTCTTCTTAATCCTAAAATTTCGGATTGTTTTTTTGTTGCAACAAATGCCCTAATGTTTCCTTCAATCGTTCTCACCAATGCCTGCATAAAATCTCTGTCGCTGATGAATTTGAAAGCCACTTTTTGTATGGTTTCTTCTGATTCATTTTGAACTGAATACAATAACATTGATTTAAAATAAACATTCGCCTGATCTAAAGTAACCGCCTGAAATTCCAACTCAACCGAACGGTTTTGATAACTGATTCTTTTAAAAACCTGATCAATCAATGGAATTTTAAAACGTAATCCGGGGCGTCTGATTCCTGCGTACTTACCAAATCTAGTGATTACTGCGATATTACCTTGATTCACTGTAAATAAACCGCTAAACACGGCTATTAAAATCAAGATCAACCACCAAAATTGTGCGATAAACATCATACTATTTGAATTTAAAAAATAAAATAAAATAATTAGTATGATGAAGTTAAGTCAAAATAAAATAATATTAAGAGGAAGACAGAACAATTTATAAACAGCGATTAATCTACCAAACGAATCAACTCTTTTCTTCCCAAATTTGACAGAGATGCACTATAGTTTCAGTAGCCTTAACCATATCATTCACTCCAATCCATTCTAACTTACTATGAATGTTTTGCATACCTGTAAAAATATTAGGACAAGGCAATCCCATATAACTCAAACGGCTTCCGTCTGTTCCACCTCTGATGCTTTCTTTTTTTACTGTTAAACCAGATCTTTGAATGGCTTCACCCGCATAGGCTGCCACTTGCGGACAAGTATCCAAAACCTCTTTCATATTTCTGTATTGTTCCTGCTCGATGTATTCCATTGATGCTCCGGGAAATTGAGCAACCACTTTTTCAGCAAGTGATTTTAATTTTAGGTGATGATTTTTCAATCCTTCCAAAGTAAAATCTCTTACAATAAAATTGATAGTTGATTTTTCAGCGATTCCGTTTACTGCAACGGGATGAACAAAGCCTTCACGACCTTCGGTCGTTTCGGGGCTCCATTCTTGCTTGGGCAATTCGTCCAAAATTGCACCTGCAATCTTTATAGCATTTACCAAAGTATCTTTTGCATAACCCGGGTGTGCAATTACACCAAGCACAACAATAGTTGCAGCATCGGCACTGAAGGTTTCGTCTTCTAAACTTCCTGCTTCACCGCCATCCAAAGTATACCCATATTTTGCACCCAACTTTTGCATATCAATTTTTGCAGTACCCTGTCCTACTTCTTCATCAGGAGTAAAAACTATTTTGATATCACCATGCTTAAGGTCTGGATTTTGAATCAAAGTACGGGCAGCTTGCATGATTACCGCAACGCCACTTTTATCATCTGCACCCAAAAGGGTTTGTCCGCTTGCGGTGATGATATCCGAGCCGATATGATTTTTTAGATAAGGCGAATCTGCAATTTTTAACACCTGAGTTGAATCATCAGGCAAAACAATATCTGCCCCATTATAATTCTGATGTAATATCGGCTTAACATTTGTTCCACTGCAATCTGGCGCTGTGTCTACATGCGAACAAAAAGCAATTACAGGAACATTCTGCTTTTCAGTATTAGATGGAATCGTTCCATAAACATACCCGAAATCATCTACTGAAGCGTCATTAACTCCCATCAACAACAATTCCTGTTGCAACAATTTGCTTAAATCTTTTTGTTTCTCTGTTGTAGGGTGTACGTTACTGTTAGGGTCGCTCTGTGTATCAATCTGCACATAACGCATGAAACGATCTGTTAGTTCTTTTTTGTCGATATTCAACATGCAAATGTTTGTTTAAAAGGTTTGGAAGGTCGGTTAGGTATAGCAAGTTGGGTAAGTTCTGTATGTTTGGAGGGGTTATTAGGCAATAAACTAATCAACTTTTCAACCTTAAACATTAAACCTTTGAAACCTACCAAACCTTTGAAACATATTACCCTATCTCCACTAACTCAATATCAAAAATCAATTCTTGTCCGGCTAAGAAATGATTGGCATCTAAAATAATTACATCTTGCTGTACTTCAACAACAATTACTGGAACAGGCTGTCCCATTTGATTGCTCAATGTTAAAGTCATACCTGGTTCCAATTGCATATCTGCAGGTACATTCTCTCTTGGAAATTGAATGATTGCTTCTTCACTTCTTGTACCGTAAGCATCTTCAGGTGCTATATTGATTGTTTTTTTCTCTCCTAATGACATACCTGGCATTGCAGCATCAAAACCTTTAATCATTTGTCCTGCTCCTACTGTAAATTCCAATGGTTCTCTGCCAACTGAAGAATCAAATTGTTCGCCTGATGTTAATTTTCCTGTGTAATGTACTTTTACTACATCGCCCTCTTTTACTTGTTGCATGTTTTTTAATTTTTTGTTTAAAGATGTGCCAATGATCAACTCATCGACTTTTTTGTTGCACACTCCTACTTTTTCAAAAGTTTAAGCGAATGGAAAGCAAAATGCACAGCTATTTTATCGCAATATTAGAAAGAAAAAAGAACTCTACCGAATTAAAAAAGATTACTCAACTTTGATGCATGAAAAGACTTTTTTATTTGCTGTTTTTTATAAGTTTATCTGCTCAAAGTATTTGCATTGGACAAATGATATCATCTGATTCAAAATCCGTTAAAATCCTTACAGGCGCTGATCAAACGCAACTTTATTTTTCAATTTTAAAAGGGAAAAAAGTAGCCCTATTTGCCAATCCAACTTCTTTAATCGGGAAAACACATTTACTCGATACCTTGATTTCATCGGGAATAAATGTGGTAACTATATTTGGTCCTGAACATGGTTTTAGAGGCAAAGCAGATGCCGGAGAACATATTGATAATGATATAGATTCTAAAACAGGAATTTCTGTTATCAGTTTGTATGGCAATCATAAAAAACCGACTAAAGATGATTTGAAAAATGTAGAGGTGATGTTGTTTGATATCCAGGACATTGGTGTTCGTTTTTATACTTTCATTTCCTCTTTAGAATATTATATGGAAGCTGCATTTGAAAACAACAAACTACTGATTATATTAGACCGCCCTAACCCCAACGGATTTTATGTTGATGGTCCGGTATTGGATACTGCTTTCAAAAGTTTTGTTGGTATGCAACCTGTGCCCATCGTTTATGGTATGACGATAGGCGAATATGCAAAAATGCTGATTGGTGAAAAATGGATAAGAACAAAATCCTCAAAAAACATGTTAGTAATTCCTTGTAAAAATTATAACCATGAATCAAAATATGTTTTACCTGTGAATCCTTCTCCCAATCTGAGAGAAATGCAATCTATCTATCTCTATCCATCGATTTGTTTTTTTGAAGGAACAGTAATGAGCGAGGGCCGAGGAACAGACAAACCCTTTCAAATTTTTGGTCATCCTTCATTACCTTCCAACTTATATAGTTTCACACCCAAACCCAACGAAGGAGCCAAATCCAGCAAGTGCTTTAATGAGGCTTGTTATGGCTGGAACTTATCAGGTAGTATTGATAATACAATCAAATTGGTAAGTAAAAAGATTCAATTAAAATATTTGATTGATGCCTATCAATTATTTCCTGAGAAAGACAGTTTCTTTTTAAAAAACAATTTCTTTAATAAATTAACGGGTAATGATATCCTGATGAGTCAGATAAAAAAAGGAATATCTGAAAATGAAATTCGAAAAAGTTGGCAGCCAAAATTGAAAAAATTTAAAGCCATCAGAAAAAAATATTTATTATACCCCGATTTTAAGGAGTAAACTTGCATCATAAAGCACTTTAAATGAAATACAAAGATTTGAGAATCATTTTTATGGGAACGCCGGAGTTTGCAGTTGCTTCTTTATCCAAACTTGTAGATGAAGGTTGTCACATTGTTGGCGTCATCACAGCACCAGATAAGCCCGCAGGCAGAGGCATGGAATTACAACAAAGTGCAGTAAAAAAATATGCATTGGAAAAAGGTTTGACTGTGCTTCAACCGGAAAAACTAAAAGATCCTCAATTTTTAGAAACATTAAAATCATTGAATGCAGATTTACAAATTGTTGTTGCATTTAGGATGTTACCTGAAGTGGTTTGGAACATGCCCCCAATGGGCACATTAAATCTTCATGGATCATTATTACCTCAATACAGAGGCGCAGCGCCTATTAACTGGGCAATCATCAACGGAGAAAAAATTACAGGCGTAACTACTTTTAAATTAAAGCATGAAATTGATACAGGGGATGTTTTGTTGAGTGAAGAAATAAAAATTGAAGAAGAAGAAAATGCCGGCACTCTTCACGATAAGATGAAGGAAATCGGAGCGGAGGTGCTTTTCAAAACTGTACTTAGTTTGGCTGAAAATAATATTCAAGAGAAACCGCAATCCAATTTAAATATCAAACATGCTCCTAAAATATTTACAGAAACCTGTAAAATAGATTGGAGCAAGACAGCAGAAGAAATTCATAATTTAATAAGAGGACTCTCTCCTTATCCTGCAGCATTTACTTTTTTGGATGAGAAAAAATTAAAAGTATTCAGTGCTAAAAAAGAAATCAACACACCTCAAGTCAATCCTGGATTATTTGATACAGATGGAAAAACCTTTTTGCGATATGCATGCGCTGATGGATATATACATCTTCTTGAACTTCAATTAGAAGGAAAAAAGAAAATGAAGATAGAATACTTTCTCAGAGGTTACAGATTTGAAAGAAATTAAACTTTCCTATTCCCATTTTATTTTTGATATCCTGACTTTCAATTAGAGATGTTGTAGAAAATGACCAGCATGTACCAGTGTTTCCTTGATTTTTTACAGATGTTGCATCATTCTTTTTTATGGAAACAAAATAACTGCTCAAATCATCTGAAGTTTGAGAAACTGCAACTGATGTTATAGTCAAAAAAATACAAACTATAATTATTTTTTTCATAGTAGTGGGTTAGATATTAATAGGCAAGCTCAACATCAAATTTATCAGTGGTGCCTGAAAGCTGCTCTGAAGCTGCTTTACTTACAATGATTACTACTCCTTCATTTTGTTTCAAATCAGGAATCACA
>JAIXWH010000121.1 GCA_027484165.1 Chitinophagaceae bacterium
AAATCGGATTAACAGGCGGAATTGGCAGTGGGAAATCTACTGTTGCATCAATATTTGAAATATTGGGAGTGCCAGTATATTATGCTGATGTAAGAGCAAAGAAATTAATGGAACAAAATAATGATATCATTCACTACATCAAAAAAACTTTCGGTGAAGATTCCTATATAAATGGGAACCTAAACAAAACCCATCTGTCTGCTCAATTATTTGTCGACTCCAAAAAAAGGGAACAATTAAACAGCTTCGTACATCCTTTAACCATAGCCGATGCCGAAAACTGGATGAATAGTCAATCTTCAATTTATTGTATTAAAGAAGCAGCATTGATTTTCGAAAGCAAAGCCGAAAAAAATCTCGATTTGGTAATAGGCGTTTTTTCTCCACTTGAATTAAGACTGGAGCGAATAATCAATAGAGATCATATCTCCTACACAGAAGCATTGACAAAAATCAACAGTCAAATGAATGAGGATGAGAAGATGAGGAAATGCGACTTTGTGATTCATAACAATGAAGAAGAATTGCTAACACAACAAGTATTGGAACTACACAAACAATTTCTTCTGAAAGCTTGAAATTAAAATATCTTATTTATGAATGTTTATTTTGATTATTTTTTATTGTTGGGAGCCGGATTCATTGGTGGCTTTTTAAACACCGTTGTTAGCAGCGGCTCTGCTGTTACATTACCAATATTAATTTCATTTGGAATCTCACCCAATATTGCCAACGCAACTAACAGAATCCCTGTATTCGTAGGATTTTTAGCTTCCACAGTTCAGTTTCATAAAAAGAGATTAATTGATTGGAAGAAAACAATCATCCTTTCTGTACCCTTAATTTTCGGTACTTTTTGGGGAGTGTATTTTGTAAAGGACTTGCCTGAAAATTCAGTAAAAATTATTATCATTATTGCATTAATTGTATCATTTACTCTTGCGATAACCAAATACAGAAAACTGTCAATAAAAAAAATCAGCACCCCTTCGAAAATTACTTTTGTAACATATCTTCTTTTTATTTTGCTTGGATTGTGGGGAGGAATTATCGTTTTAGATACAGCAACCTTTATTTTATTCACTTTAATTTTACACTTGGGGATTGATTTAATTGAAGCCAATGCCATAAAAAGCGCATTGTGTCTTATTTTCAGTTTTTTTTCTTTGTGTTTGTTTTATTGGAATGGTGATGTTAATTGGAATTATGGGGGCGCATTGGCTGTAGGTAGTTTTTTTGGAGGATATGTTGGAAGCAAATTTGCTGCTTCAGAAAAATCGAGAATATGGATATTTAAGTTCTTAATAACAACATTAACCTTTGAGATTTTAATGCTGATTTACAAAAGCTTTTTAAAATAAACCCTAATTTAAATCTGCATTTCATTAATATTCAAAGTAAGAATAATCAAGTCAATTGTTCCAAAGCAACTTTCAGTTTACCAAAACCCTTTTTGATATTTTCAATACTGTTCGCAAAAGACAAACGAATACAATTGGGCTCACCGAAGGCACCTCCTGTAACTGTTGATACATTAGCATCATTGAGCAGATACATGCATAAATCATCCGCATTATTTATTGTTTCTCCATTAGTTGTTTTCTTACCAAAATAACATTTCACATCTGGAAAAACATAGAAAGCACCAGGAGGTTCATTGCATATAATACCAGGGATTCCCTTTAGTAAATCCATTACAATTTTTCTTCTCTCTTTAAAAGCAGTTACCATTTCAAAGGTAGGTTTCATATCGCTCAACAAAGCACTAATTGCAGCTCTTTGTGCAATTGAATTGGTTGCACTTGTAAATTGTCCTTGAATTTTTTCACATGCTTTTGATATTTGGGCATTTGCTGCAATGTATCCTACTCTCCAACCTGTCATGGCATAACCTTTACTCAATCCATTAATAACAACAACTCTATCCTTAACTGACTCAAATTGAGCAATGCTCTCGTGCTGTCCACCATAATTGATGTACTCATAAATTTCATCACTCATGATAAATATATCAGGGTGTTTTTCAAAAACTGCAACTAAAGCTGCCAGTTCATTTTTTGTATAAACAGCTCCTGTAGGATTGCAGGGAGATGAAAACATAAACAATCTGGTTTTGGAATTCATATGGCTCTCCAATTCTGAAGGAGTTATTTTATAGCCATTTTCAAAACTTGTTTTAACCATAATAGGCTTTCCCCCCACTAATTTAACAATCTCACTGTAAGTAACCCAATATGGTGTAGGAATAATCACTTCATCTCCGGCATCAACTATTGCCATCACAACATTTGCAATGCTTTGTTTTGCTCCTGTGCTCACTACTATATTTTCAGGAGCGTACTTTAAATTATTATCTCTTAGCAATTTTTCACAAACGGCCTGACGTAAATCCAAATAACCCGGTACAGGAGTATAATGACTAAAATTTTCATCAATCGCTTTTTTGGCTGCGTCTTTGATATGTTGAGGCGTATCAAAATCTGGTTCACCCAAACTTAAATCAGTTATATCAATTCCTTTAGCACGGAGCTCTCTGCCTAATTTTGCCATTTTTAGCGTTTCGGGTTCATTAAACCGATTAAGTAAAGATGATAACTCCATAATTTTTCGTTTGCGACAAAACTAGTAATAATTAAATTCCAAATCCCACATCAAATCAACAATGTTCAATTATTTTATTTTATAAAAGTCATTATAAAACAAGAACAAAACAATTGAGTAATAAATATAATTTGTGAATTGCAATTTGATTGATTAATAGTGCTATTTACCTACCTATTCTATTGCAAATCAATAAATTGAGAACATTGTGGAAGTTAATTATACTATGATTTAAATCAACGGCTTTTTTTACTATATTTGCACACTTAAAATTATATTAATTAATTAGTTAGCTGCATATTCGGTTTTGTTTCAGTTAAATCAATTGGTTACATATATTGATTCTATAGTTAAAACTTGAAAAAAAAGACACATGAAACTTAAAGGTTTAGTTTGGTTCTTCACAATTGCTTTGATTGTGATTTCACTTTGGGAATTATCTTATACATGGGCAGTTCGCAGTTATGAAAAAGATGTTAGAGCTCTAGCAGAAAAAATTGTAAAAAAACAATCTGGGTCCCTTTCTCCTGAAGAAAGAGAAGTTCTAATAAAGACAAAAACACAGAGAATTCTTGACAGTACAAGAGATAAAGATATTTACTTAGGAACCAGCTACCAGAAGTGTAAAGAAAACGAACTTAACCTTGGATTGGATTTGCAAGGAGGTATGAGCGTAACCATGGATGTTAGTTTGGAAGGAATGATCAAATCATTAAGCAACAATCCTCGCGACCCTCAATTAATAGGTGCTTTGAGAACTGCAAATGCACAAAAAGCAAATAGTGACGCCGATTACATTTCATTATTCAGTGATGCCTTTATTAAACAAAATGGTGCTGGGAAATTATCTGCGGCATTTGCTGGCCCTGGTAAAGATGTAAAAATCAATGATAATGATAACGCTGTTATCACTAAAATCAGAACCGTTGCAAAAGGCGCTATTAATCAAACTTATAAAATCTTAGTTAAGCGTATTGACAAGTTCGGTGTAGCTCAACCTAATATCAACCTAGATGAAAACAAAGGCGTTATTAACGTAGAACTTGCCGGTGTTAATGATCCTGAAAGAGTTCGTAAATTCCTTCAGTCATCAGCTAATTTGCAATTCTGGGAAATTTATCAAATAGATGAATTAGCAAACTCTTTAAAAGTTGCTGATGAAAATTTACAGAATTATTTAAATGGAGTTACTGTTGATTCTACAAAATCAAAAGATTCTTCTCTTGCTAAGAAAAATGCAAACCCATTCTTCAAAGTAATCAATCCTATTGATGTTCAAACAGACAATACAGGTAAACGTTATTTTGCTCCTCAGTTAGGTAGTGTTGCATTAAAAGATACAGCTGCATTCTTTAGTTATATTAACAATGATGTAGTAAAAAATGCTTTACCTACAAATCTTAAATTCTTATTCGGAATAGAAGAAAAAAGTGCAAAAGGAAATATACGTTACTTACCGTTGTATGCTATCAAAACCAACACTGGTTCAGAAAAAGCTACCTTGGAAGGTGATGGTGTTGAAGAAGCAAGACAAGATTACGATGAATTAGGTCGCCCTGCTATCAAGATGGTGATGACTGGTACTGGATCTAAAATCTGGGCTAAGATGACCGCTAAAAATGTTGGCAGACCAATCGCTATTGCTTTAGATGATATTGTATACAGTGCCCCAAATGTGAATGGTGCTATCGAAGGTGGTAATTCTGAAATTTCTGGAAAATTCACTGTTGAAGAAGCTCAGGATTTGGCAAACATTTTAAAATCTGGAAAGCTTGATGCTCCAGCTAAAATTGTTGCAGAACAAGTTGTTGGTCCTACTTTAGGACAAGAAGCTGTTAACGGCGGTATGATGGCATTCTTAATTGCATTTGTTGTAATCTTTGGATTGATGTTAATTTACTACAACACTGGCGGATGGGTTGCTAATATCGCTTTGATTTTCAACTTATTATTCACAATTGGAGTATTAACTTCTTTAGGATTTACATTAACTGCTGCAGGTATCGCTGGTTTAGTATTGACCATCGGTATGGCTGTAGATACCAACGTAATCATCTTTGAAAGAATTAAAGAAGAACTTTCAAAAGGAAAATCTTATCAACAATCTGTTGAAGATGGTTATAAGCGTTCATTAGCCCCTGTTATCGATGCACACGTTACTTCATTGTTGACAGCAGTTATCCTTGCTTACTTTGGATTAGGTCCTGTATTGGGCTTTGCAACAACTCAAATCATTGGTATTTTGTTATCATTGTTCTGTGGAATTTTGGTATCAAGATTAATCACTGAGTTCTTGACTAACAAACAACGTCATTTCAATTATTTCACTGCATTATCAAAAAGAATTTTCAAGCATGCTAATTACAAATTCATTGAATACAGAAAAGTAGCTTACGTAATTTCTTCTATTGTATTATTAGCTGGTGTTGCTGCATTCTTTAATGGATTCCACCAGGGTGTAGAATTTAAAGGTGGTCGTAGCTATACTATCGCTTTTGATAAGAAAGTGGAGGCTACTGATCAATTCAGAGACAATTTGAAGAAAGCATTGGACGGTGATAACATCACTTTGAAAACAGTGGGTGAAGATGGTAAGCACATCAACATCACTACAGCTTATTTAAAAGGACAGGAGAATGTAGACAGTTTAGTTCAATCAAGATTAATGGAAGGAATGAAATCTGTTTTACCAGCAAACATCACATACAGTGAATTCGTAGCAAACAATATTCAAAGTTCAACAACGGTACAACCAAGCATTTCTGATGACTTGAAAAATGGCGCCATAAAAGCAACCATTTTTGCGATGTTGATGATATTCTTGTACATCTTCATGCGTTTCCGCGACTGGAGATACTCAGCTGGAACTATCTTGACTTTGCTACATGACGTATTGGTTACTTTAGCTGTGTTCTCTTTCTTTAAAGATATCGTTCCATTCCCACTTGAAATTGACCAGCACTTTATTGCTGCGATATTAACAGTAATTGGTTTCTCGATGAACGATACCGTAATTGTATTTGACAGAATCCGTGAATACAGCAGAGACATGAAAAGTGAAAGCAAAACAACAATCATCAACAAAGCAATTAATGATACTTTAAGTCGTACAGTAATGACTTCATTAACTGTATTCTTAACAATATTAATCTTGTTCATCTTTGGCGGTGAAGTAACTCGTGGATTTGCATTTGCAATGTTGATAGGTGTTATTACAGGTACCTACTCATCTATTTTTGTGGGAGCTCCTATCCTTGTAGATTTCGCAAAAGACAAGCCATTAGGTGCCGCAAAAGAAATAAGAAAAAAAGAAAAAGCTCCTGAGCTTTAATACATAATAATGAAATTAAAAATCCCGTTTTGAATAATCAAAACGGGATTTTTTTTGAAGTATATTATAAAGAACGAGCCTGAATTAAACTGCGAAACTGGTTCCGCATCCGCAGGTACTGCTCGCATTAGGATTTTTAAATGTAAACCCTCTTGAATTTAATCCTCCTTCCCAATTTACTTCCATCCCTTGTAAATAAATTGCATGAGATTTATCCATGATAAAAGAGATTGAATTCAATTCAAATACATTATCCTTTTCATTTTTCTGATCAAATTCAAGAATGTATGTCATTCCACTACAACCTCCACCCTTAACGCCTACACGCAAAAACTTAGATTTATCAAAAGATTCTTCATTCATCAATCTGATGATTTCCTGAATAGCAGAGTCTGTAAATTGAACAGGGGCTGATAATACTGAATTCATATAAATTATATTTGATGCAAATTTACAATGATTTTGCTGGCAAGCAATCTGTCAATTTGCGAAAGCAGGAAAATGTTGATTGTTCTTATTTACATTTGCATATAATTTAACTGAAATGATATTAGCAGAAATTAACCTTCATTACATTGAACTGGCATTACTTTTAATTGTGATTACCTTAATTACAATTATAATTTCAAGTTTTAAAAAATTAAGAGTTGAGGTTTTTCAGAAGTCAAGAGTGAATGTTGAGGGCGCACAACTCAAACTTCAGGCAATTGAAAGGTTAACCTTATTTGCTGAAAGATCAGGATTAAAAAATCTGGTTGAAAGAATTGGTGTAAATGGCATGACAGCAGCTGAATTACATCATACCCTTACACAAACACTAAAAGCAGAGTACGATTACAATCAAAGCCAGCAGATTTATATAAGTCCTGAAGTATGGAATTCAATTACAAGACTGAAAGATCAAAATATTTACATCATTAATCACATCACTGCGAATCTTCCTCCCCATGCAACCGGATTGGATTTAGGCAAATTGATTATTGAATATAGCTCAAATCCAAATGCTGAATTGAATGTAATCGTTTTGGATGCACTTCAGTATGAAGCAAAAAAAATATTGAATTAAAATCTATCGCATGTCAGAAAAGAAAATCATTACAGATTCTGGAATAGAAATCAAAGAAATTTATACCGAAAAAGACAATTTTAATACAGATAATTCTTCATCAGGTGAGTTTCCTTTTACTAGAGGAGTTCAGCGTTCAATGTACAGAGGGAAGTTGTGGACTATGAGGCAATACGCAGGTTTTTCAACAGCTGAAGAGAGTAATAAAAGATATCATTATTTATTAAATCAGGGTGTTAGTGGATTAAGTGTGGCTTTTGATTTACCCACCCAAATTGGATACGATAGTAACCATGCTTTAGCAGATGGTGAAGTTGGGAAAGTGGGTGTTGCAATTGATAGTCTGGAAGACATGGAAAAACTATTTGAAGGCATTAAATTAGAAGACGTTTCTACTTCGATGACGATTAATGCTACGGGTTTTATATTACTAGCATTTTATGTGGCTTTAGCAAAAAAGCAAGGTGCCGATTTAAACAAAATATCTGGAACAATTCAAAATGATATTTTGAAAGAATACGCAGCAAGAGGAACATACATTTATCCTCCTCAACCTTCTATGCGTATTATCACAGATATTTTTGAATGGTGCAGTAAAGAATTGCCCAAATGGAATACTATATCTATTTCGGGATATCATATTAGAGAAGCTGGAAGTACAGCCGTTCAGGAGATAGCATTCACTTTAAGTAACGGTAAAGCATACGTAAAAGCTGCTTTAGAAAAAGGATTAGACATCAATGTATTTGGGAAGAGACTTTCTTTCTTTTTCAATGCACATAACAATCTTTTTGAAGAAGTGGCTAAGTTCAGAGCGGCCAGAAGAATGTGGGCGAATATTATGAAAGATCTTGGAGCGACTGATGAAAAAGCTATGATGTTGAGATTCCATACTCAAACCGGAGGAAGTACATTAACTGCTCAACAACCGATGAACAACATCAGCAGGGTTACCATACAGACACTTGCTGCTGTTTTAGGCGGCACACAATCCCTTCATACTAACGGATATGATGAAGCACTTAGCTTGCCTACAGAAGAAGCTGCAAAAATTGCATTACGTACCCAACAAATTGTGGCTTTCGAAAGTGGTGCTGCAGATACTGCGGATCCTCTTGCTGGTAGTTATTTTGTAGAATCTTTGACCAATGAAGTTGAAAAAGAAGCAACTGCTTTAATTGAATCGATTGATGCCATGGGTGGAAGCGTTGCAGCTATTGAGGCAGGCTTCATTCAGGATGAAATTGCCAGAAGCGCATATGAATATCAACAAAACATCGAGAACCATTCTAAAATAATTGTGGGAGTAAATAAATTTACAACTACAGATCACGAAAAGATACCAGGATTTAAAATTGATGACAGCATTCAAAAAATGCAGTGTGATAAAATTGAACATCTCAAGCAAAAGAGGAATAATGAAAAAGCTCAAACCTTGTTGCAACAAATTTCAGATGTAGCTAAAACCAATGAAAATATAATGCCTGTTGTATTGGAAGCCGTTGAAAACTATTGCACTTTAGGTGAAATTGCTGATGCTTTGAGGAATGTTTTTGGGGAGTATAAATAAAAGTTTGGGAGGCTCAATAAGTTTAAATGTAATAGGTTAGGTTCAAGTTTAAATCATAATCTTCAAATGAATAAAATAACAACAAACCAAAAACCACAAACAAACTTAAACTATTCAACCTATTAAACCTCTTTAACTGCCTTCGGCTTAATGCGCAAAATCCTGATAAAAATTACCTTTGATTCTTTCCATGGAAGGATTGAAATATCCGAATTTTAAATTGGGGAATTCTTCTCTGATTAAATCCATCATTTGCTTTACGCCCATACATTCACCTGTATCTGGAACATCTATTTTTTCGAGATACCAATCCGGATCTATGTTGAAGTTTCTCCATTGAATCATGCAGAGATCAGTTTCCATAATTAGTTTTCTGAGTGCTTCGTATTCTTCAATACTATCAGTCATGCCTGGGAATACAAAATAATTGATGCTTGTCCAGGCGCCAAAGCTTCGTGCAACTTTCAAAGTCTCAATTAAATCTTCAAATTCATAATTATTCGGCTTGTAATAAGCGGTGTAAATTTCTTTTCTTGCAGAGTTAGTACTAACTCGAATGCTGTTTAATCCCACTTCACAAAGTGCTTTTACAGCATCAGGCTTACTGCCATTGGTATTGATATTGATGCTCCCCTTTTGAGTATGCTTTCTGATTTCGATGATGGAGTCTTTTATCGTTTCCCACATCAACAGAGGTTCTCCTTCGCAACCCTGACCAAAACTGATCAATGGATAAGGTGCAGTTTCTAAATGAGGCACAGTAAACTCTACAATTTCTTCAGCAGTTGGCTTAAAGGTTAATCTGTCTTGTGTGCTGAATATCGTTTCATCTTCGGGTTGAAAAGAAATACATCCAATGCAATTTGCATTGCATGCTGGAGAAACTGGCACAGGACATTCCCATCTGCCCAATGATAAATTTCTTGCAGCAGGACAGGTATAAGTCATGCAACAATTTTCCATTAAATGTTTAACCAAACGGTTATG
>JAIXWH010000134.1 GCA_027484165.1 Chitinophagaceae bacterium
AACAACAAACAACAAACAATAAACAAACCAACTTATGAAACCTATTAAACTCATTGAACCTTTTGAACATCCTCGTCACCCAATCACTTCCTGTAAAATTTTCAACGACCTAATCTGTCCAAAATCATTAAGATGCAAAGCATAATACTGCTGATAGGCAATCAAAAGATTTCTCCTGGTTTCTTTATTTAATTTGATTTCATTTAATTCGTTTGGATGCATGACCATTAAGAGTTCGTACGTTTTATGCGCCAGATCTCCTTGGATGAAATGATGATGTGAGGGCTTGTCGGTTATGAATCCACCTTCAGCTAAATCAAGATAAATCTCATTTTCATTTATGATTTTTGGTTCTGGACTGTGAATTTTAAATCCAAAAAAATGAGGCAGTTGCAAAGAAAAGTAAAGTGCAAAATTTGCAGTAATCTGATTTTCTGCTTTATCCAAACTCAACAATGCATCTTCACAAAAATAAAACAGGTCGGCATTGGGTTCCGGTTGCTTCAACGATTTGAATAGTAATTCCAATAAGTAAGTAAGGATGCTGTTTTTGATTACATCACTGAGTAAATGGTCATAAATAACCGACCAGTTTGCCTCTTTAATTCGCTGCATGTTTTTACTGTTGTTATGGTAAACTTCTAAATCGAGGATGGCGCCTGGTTGTAACATAATCGCAATGCCACTTTTCTTTTGAACTTTTCTTACGCCATTAACAAGGTAGGTTTGAATTCCAAATAGTTCAGTATATAGCGTTGCAACCACACTGGTTTCGCCGTATTTAATCACCCGAAGTACAATACCTTTTGTTTTGTGTGTCATTTTATGCAGACTTCAATAAAATCATTGTTGTTTTTTGTAAATAAACGTTCTTTGCACGGATTTTCTGAAATAAAATTTATCAATATTATAAAATTATGTGGCAAAGATTAGCAAACTGGGTTCTAAAAAATCGATTTATCTTATTGGTAGCATTATTTGCCCTAACGGGTTTGATGGGATTTTATGCATCGAAAGTAAAGTTGAGTTACGAGTTTGCAAGGGCAATACCTACCGACAATCCTAAATACCAGGACTATGTCGCCTTCAAGAAAATGTTTGGCGATGACGGCAATCTGATGGTAATCGGATTAAAAACAAAAGACTTCTTCAAAATAGATAAATTTAATGCCTACCAGGATTTAGGTCAGCAAATAAAAAAGGTCGAAGGTGTTGAAGAGATGTTGAGTATTCCAACAGCGGTTATTTTAAAAAAAGACAGCGCTCTTGAAAAGCTATTTTCAGAAAAAATATTCGCAGAACATTATACCAACCAATCTTTATTAGACAGTAACAAGACTGAATTTTTTAATCTGCCATTTTACAGAGGAATGCTCTACAATCCTGATTCCTGCGCGTATTTAATGGGAATAAAAATCAATAAAGATTCTTTGAATTCACCCGCCAGAGTGAAAATTATCAATGACATTACCAACCTAACTTCCAATTTTGAAAAAATAACTGGTGATGAATTGCATTTAAGTGGCTTGCCTTTAATCAGAACCGTTATTGCAGAGCGAATCAAAAAAGAAATGAAATTCTTTCTGATTGCTTCATTACTCTTAAGTGCTTTCATTTTGTTTTTATTTTTCCGGTCCATTACCACTATGCTCATTTCATTAGGAGTAGTTGTAATCAGTGTAGTATGGACATTAGCAGTAATTTATTTATGTGGATATAAAATCACTCTTTTAACTGCACTAATTCCTTCTTTAGTGGTAGTTATTGGAATTCCTAATTGTATTTATTTTATCAATAAATACCACAGTTCTTTCTCTAGCAGTAAGATTGTTGATTTGAAAGAAAGAAAACTGGCGGCACTTAAGGATATGGTTAGTAAAATGGGGGTTGTTACGCTTTTTTGCAACATTACGGCAGCAATAGGTTTTGCAGTATTTGCGCTAACCAAAAGTGCTGTTCTTAAGGAGTTTGGTGTGGTTTCTGGAATCAGTATCATGCTCATTTTTGTAATTTCTTTTGTATTTCTTCCTTCTATTTTGAGCTATGTAAAAACGCCTGGTCAAACTCAGCTCAAGTATCTCAACAATAAATGGGTGGGTATTTTTTTATTGAAAGTGGATGTATGGGTGTTTAATCATAAAAAATGGGTATTGGCTGTAACTTCAGTTATTGTTATTTTTTCAATTATTGGAATTACGAAACTAAAATCAGTTGCTTATATCGTAGATGATTTGCCCAAAAAAGATAAAATCTACACAGACTTGAAGTTTTTTGAAGAAAATTTCAGAGGGGTGATGCCTCTTGAAATCATCATAGATACAAAGAAAAGAAATGGGTTGACAGGAATGAAGTCTTTAGCGGTTTTCGAGAAAGTAGATTCCTTGTCAAATTATATCTCCGCTAAAAAAGCAATGAACAGGCCTTTGAGTGTTGCAGAGGGCTTGAAATTTGCAAAGCAGGCATTTTATGAGAACGACTCTACTCAATATCTGTTACCCAACGCTTTCGACGGTGCATTTGTAGGAGATTATTTAAAACCCAAAAAATCAGAACAAAAACAGAATAACTTTTCAAAGATGTTGAATTCCTTTATTGACAAGGATCGCAGAGTTACCAGAATCAGTGTAAATATGGCTGATATAGGTACTCATGATTTGCCTATTTTATTGGAGGACATTAGCCAAAAGGCAAATACCTATTTTGATTCTAGCTATAAAGTAACCTTAACTGGAACAAGCATTACCTTTTTGGAGGGAAGCAAATTCATCGTTAATGGCTTGAAAGACAGTATTTTATGGGCATTTTTGCTTATCTCCGGTTGCATGTTGTATTTGTTCCGTTCTTTTAGAATCCTGATTTGTTCACTGATCCCCAACGTAATCCCCTTACTTATTACAGCCGGAATTATGGGATGGGTGGGGGTGCCATTGAAACCCTCTACTGTATTGGTTTTCAGCGTTGCATTAGGGATAGTAATAGATATAACAATAAGATTTCTAGTAAATTACAGACAAGTTCTCCCAACTTTGAACAATAATGTTCCTGAGGCTGTAAAGGTTACTATTCAACAAACAGGATTAAGTATAATATATACCTCTTTGGTGTTAACTGTTGGCTTTGTTGTGTTTTGTGGAAGCTACTTTGGTGGCACCTTTGCGCTGGGTTGGTTGACGTCGGTAACCTTACTTACTGCAACATTAACTAACTTGATTTTCCTGCCAGTTATCTTGATTTGGCGTAGGAAGATCAATTAAATTAAACCCATGTTAAAAATTATTTCGTAAAATCTTTAACAATCTTTTTTGTTTATTCAAATTTCCCCTATTTTTACCCATATTTAATTAACCATAATTTAATGCACATGAGAAAATGTTTAACCCTATTCGCGATTATGCTGTTAAGCGCAACGCTAGCATCGGCACAATCTCGAGTAGTAACTGGAATGGTAAAAGACCAAGCAGGCGAGCCTGTAAAATTTGCTTCTGTTACTGAAGTTGGAACAAAAAATGTTGTTACAACGGATGCTAACGGTACTTTCACAATCAAAGTAAAATCGGCTTCTTCAAAACTCTCTATCAGTATTGTTGGCTTCAACACTCAAGAAGTTAGCGCAAGCGATAATACTGCAAGTGTTGTAATGGTAAGAAACACTAAGGAGATGGAAGCAGTTGTTGTAACGGGATTGGGTCAACAACGACAAGCAAAAGAGTTGGGTTATTCAACAGCTAAAATTAAAGCAGCTGAATTAACTCAAGCTAAAGTTGTTAATCTTCAAAATGGTTTAACCGGTAAAGTTTCTGGTTTAAATATTCAAACAGTAAATAATGGTGTTTTCGCTGATACAAGAATCACCTTAAGAGGTATCAGGTCACTAACAGGTAATAACCAGCCAATGTTGGTACTTGATGGTGTGCCCATCTCATTAGGCTTTATTTCTTCTATCAATCCAAATGATATTGCTGATGTTACCATCTTGAAATCAGCATCTTCAACAGCTATTTATGGTCCGGATGGTGTTAATGGTGCTATCGTTATCACTACTAAAAGAGGAACAAAACAAAAGCCATCTATAACTTTAAGTCATACTGTTCAATTTGAAAGCGTTGCATTCATGCCAAAACTGCAAACACAATTTGGTTCTGGTTCATCTGAAGACGTAAATCACAATGGAGTTTATGATCCAATTGAAAATCAGGGTTATGGAGATGCATTCGACGGATCTCTTAGACAACTTGGTTTTGATGGTCCTAATGGCGAACAACAATTTGTTACTTACGAGGCAAGACCAAATGAAAAGAAAAAATTCTGGAATATTGGTATGACCAATCAAACAGACTTTTCAATTGCAACAGGCGATTTTTATTTAAGTCTTCAAAATGTAAACATCAAAGGAGTAATGCCTAAAGATGTCAACAGAAGGATTTCATTTCAAATGAGTGCAAATAAAGAATTAAATTCAAAATTGAAAGCTTCTTATAGCTTAAGATATACTTTAGGAAATTACGATGTAAATGCAGGTGGTTCTTTCGGAGATGGAAGAAGTTTTCTGCCATATTGGAATCTCATCAACTCTCCAATGCAAGTACCCGTAACATTATACAAAAATTGGAGAACAGATTATTTTTCAAGCCCAGACGGCTATTTCAATAGCTATTATTACAATCCTTACTGGACTGTAGATAATTTCAGAAATAAAGGTCAATCTGATGATCTTTTAGGAAATGTAGAGTTTAACTACAAACTTTCTCCTGCTGTAAATGTTACCTATAGATTAGGAGCTACTTATTCAAATAGTGTTGCTAAAGCTACACAAGGTGCATACAACTGGAGTTCTTGGACTGTTAGCACAGGTAAATCAACAGCCAATTCAAACATCCTAGCTGCTGTAAGCGATGCATCTGCTTTTTCAAACAGAATTAACTCAGAGCTTTTTATCACTGGAAGGAAACAAATAGGAGATATTAAAATTGATGGTTTGTTGGGTCAATCTTTCAGAGAAACCAATACAAAATCTGTTTCTGTAGGAAGTTCAAGCTTGGGAATTCCTCAGGTATACAACATCGCTGTTAGAGAAGGCGAACCCGCTGCCGCTGAATCGAATTCTAAAACAAGACTTCAAAGATTTTTTGGTAAAGTGTCATTCGGATTCAGAAATTATTTATTTGCTGAGGTTACAGGAAGTTATGATATGGATAGCAGATTATCAAATCCATACAAGTACAGCGGAACTTCAAAAAATGCTTTCTTTTATCCTGGTTTAAGTGTGTCTACTGTTCTTAGTGAGGCAATTCCTGAAATCAAGAACAGTAAGTCAATTTCTTACTTGAAAATCAGAGGAGCTATTTCTAAAACAGGTAATGTGAACTTAGGTGCATATAGTTTACAAAATACATGGTCTCAGGTTAATGGTTTTCCTTACGGAGATATCTTAGGTTTCACTGCTAGCAATGTTTTGAGAAGACCAACTTATGAGCCTGAATTCGTTAAGAATATTGAGGGTGGTATCGAAGTTGGATTGTTTCAAAATAAAGTAAACTTCGAAGCAACCGTTTACAACCAAAGAAACACAAATCAAATTATTCAGGTATCTTACTCAGCAGCATCTGGTTATACAAATGCCTTGCTCAATGCTGCAGATTTTACAAACAGAGGACTTGAATTAGATTTAAAACTTACTCCTTTAATCAAGCTTAAAAAGTTATCAATCGACTTGAAGTTAAACTACACCAATCAAAGAAATGTGGTTAATAGTTTATTCAATGGCGTTGACGAACTTGCAATCGGTAATTTAAACTACATCATTGTTGGACAAGCAGCTTACACCTTCAAATTGACTGACTACTTGAGAGATCCTTCAGGTAGAGTAATAGTAGATCCAACTACAGGATATCCAACTGTTAATCCTGAATTAAAGCAATTTGGTCGTACATTACCAACAGATATTTTTGGTGCAACTTTATCTTTAAATTACAGAGATTTCTCATTAAATGTAGTTGCTGATTACAGAACAGGAAACCAAATCTACAATGATATAGGTTCGGATCTTGACTTCTCTGGTCTTTCTTACAGATCAGGACAGAATGGACGTCAACCATTTGTTTTCCCTAATTCAGTTATTGAAACAGCTCCTGGTGTTTACACGCCAAATACAAACGTTTATACCCAAAGCGGTGGATATGGTTTTTGGTCTCAAAGTGTAAATACGGAAGTATTGTCGAACTATTTATGTAGCGCTGCGTTTTTGAAAATCAGAGAAGTATCGTTAAACTATACTTTACCTTCAAAAATGTTTGGTAAAAAAGGTGTGAAAGGAATGAGCGTATCGATAACAGGAAGAAATTTATTAACCTGGTTGCCTAAAACAAACGAATGGACTGATCCAGAATTTTCTAACACAACAGGTAACGCTCAAGGTGTAAATACAATTGGAAATACACCTCCTACAAGAATTTTTGGCGCAAACGTGACACTACAATTTTAATAAGACTAAACATAAATAACTTAAATTATGAAACAAAATAAAATAACCCTTCTAATCATTGCTACATTTCTTGTAGTAGGCTTGTTGAGTTGTAGTAAAGAACAGCTTGACATCAATGATAATCCAAATGCTGCAACAGACAGTACGATGGAGTTCAAATATATTTTACCTTCAGCTCAAAACAACACTGCAAGAATCGTTTTGAGAAGCTGGTCTTGGTTACAAAACTATTTGGGATATTGGGCAAGATCTGGAACATATGCCCCCAATATTCAGGAAGAAACTTATGATATCACCACTTCATTTCAAACTGGAATATGGTCTTCTATTTATGATAATTTAATGGACTATCAGTTGATGCAAATTTCTGCAAGAAAAAGTAATGCTGGATTTTATGATGGTATCGCTAGAGTTATGAAAGCTCATAATTTTGCTATTCTAGTTGATATCTATAATAATGTTCCTTACTCTCAAGCTCTAAATGGTACAGTTTATCCTACCCCAAAATATGATAATGCTGTTGATATTTATGTAGATTTAGTTAAACAATTAGATACTGCTCAAGCTTTAATAAGCGCTGCAGATCTTTCAGAAAGCGGACCTAACGGAAGTTTGTCAACCTACGATGTAATGTATGGAGACGATGATTTAAGTGTAACACAATCAAACTGGTTGAAATTTTCAAACACCTTGAAACTCAGAATTCTTACAAAATTCATGAATGGTGGTCTTGAATACAATTCTAGCGGCAGTGTTGGCTCTCCTCAAACAATTGCTCCTGGAATCAATTTAGCTGCAGAATTTAATAAAATCGATTCAACTAATTATGGTTTCATCACTGAAGATGCGGCTGTACAACCAGGGTATGGACCAGATAGAGGTTCTCCTTTCTACAATTCTTACATAGCAGGAAATACAGGCGTTCCAACTACAAATAGCATCTACTACAAGGCCAATGCATTTTCAATAGGAAAAGACGCAAACAATCCTGGTATATACGAATATTTGTCAGACCTCAGATCTCTTTTAATGTATGAAGCACC
The DNA here is from genome assembly GCA_027484165.1 of Chitinophagaceae bacterium. Lineage (GTDB taxonomy): Bacteria > Bacteroidota > Bacteroidia > Chitinophagales > Chitinophagaceae > Ferruginibacter. The sequence continues at coordinate 7,525 of JAIXWH010000134.1, forward strand.
AGCAAGTGGTATCGATAAGGGTGTTGAATATGGTGCCCTACCAACTACTGACAATGCAGCTTCAAAATTAACAGGAATTGGTTATGGGTTCGCAGCTTCTGATGAATCTCCTGCAATATTATTTACAGCTGCAGAGTCATATTTTCTTCAGGCAGAGTGTATGAATCGTGGTTTTTTAACTGGAGATGCCCAAGGAGCAATGGAATCAGGAATTGTTGCATCTTATATAACAACTGGTCAGTTCTACATTGAAAACGCAGGATTTACAGCAGCTGATTTCGAAGGATTTGCATATGACTATATTGCTAATAATTCAGGTGGTTTTGATCCCAATGGCGATCCATTACCAGACAACCCAGCTGTTCATTACACCGCTACTGAATTAGATGCCGATGGTGCAGTTGGAGGTTTGTTTACCATTATGTCACAAAAATGGCTAGCTCTTAATGGGTTTGCGCCTTTTGAAGTGTGGAGTGACTACAGAAGAATTGATTTCTCTTCTTCAAGAGGAATTAAACATTTTCAATATGGTGGTAAATCAATTGATTTTGCAGGTATTGATTTTCCTGTAGGGCCAGCAATTTCAAAGTCTCCATCTAATACCAAAAATGAGATTCCTTCACGTTTGTTATATCCAGAAAGCGAATATCAATTTAATGCTCAAAATGTTGGAGCACAACCATCATTAGGAAGTTATCCGTTTGCTCGTATATTCTGGGACGCTAATTAATAAAATTATATAAACATAAGTTATGAAAAAAATTACTATTTTAAGTTTGTTATTGGTATTGCTAATACAGACTGGTTGTTTGAAAGACAAAGGTTTTGAAAATCAAGAATATGGCATCCTAAATCCAGGATCTACTTCATCTAAAGGAGTTGGATTTAATCTTGATGCAGCTGCTTCTTATGTGCAAACTTTTTCAGTATTGTCTAACTACAGCTTGCCTCAAGAATCAGATTCAGCATTAACTACTATTGGTCTTTTTTCATCTAATGTTGTTCAAAACGACATTCGTATAAGAGTTGCATATGATGCAAGCGTTTTAACTCCAGCAGACTCAAACCTAGTTTTGTTAAACAGAAGTTTGTATGATTTTGGAACTGGAGATATTGTAATTAAGGCAGGAGAAAGAAAAGCTTCTTTCTCTATAAAATTACTGAATACAGTAGGGCTTTCATTGGACACAATTTATGCAATACCTTTAAGAATTGTATCTGTAGATGATCCTTCAGTAACGATTGCTTCAAATTTAGACAAAATGCTAATTGAGGTAGTTTTGAAAAATCAATATGATGGATTGTATTATTTGAACTTCACTAACTACCATCCTACATTTAACCCTGATTACGGAGGATTTGATTCAGTTAAAGTTGAATTAAGAACAACTTCAGCTAATACTGTAAAACTATATTGGATAGCGGATCCCGACAATCCTAACATGTCAAGTAGCTTCCTTCCAGGGTTTAAATGTCCGTCATTGTTACAAGGTACACTAACAGCTTTCACTGGTCAAGAACCAGAATATACAATTGATCCTTCAACTAATGAAGTAACAGTTGCAAATGTATCCGCTACAGGAACATTAACCTATGTGATGAGCCCATATACATCACCTCCTGCACCATCAGTATATGATCCTGTTACCAAAAAGATTACTGCACAATGGGGCTATATAACTTCAGCAGAAAGGGAGTGGACTCAAGAATTTATATATATTGGACCAAGATAAATTTAGATTTATAATTAATAACAAAAGAGGCTGTCTGATTTCAGGCAGCTTCTTTTATTTAGTATATTGCGTTAAATAAAAAGAAATGAAAAACATTCTAACTACTTTAATCTTAACTTTTTCACTGAATAACTTAAGTGCTCAAGCTTTAAGTTATACCGATCCTGGGGCAGGTTACATGAAGTTAATGCTTGAAAAAGGAAGTGAAGGATCTTACCAGTTAGTTGGAAACTTTAAAGTAAAAGGAACCTCTTTTCTTTTTGGAGAAAAAATCAAAGGAAGTGCTTATGCAGGGAATGATAAATCAGAAAATATCAATTTGAGCTATAATACTTACAATCAAAAACTAGACATTTCATTAAACGGATCAAACACTAATTTCTCGAAAACTCCTTCTGAATTAGATTCTTTTATTTTGAATAAGTCCGGCTCACAATATTTCAAAGAAGACTTATTATTTTATAGTTCCAAAATTGTTCAGCCTACATTTAAGGATTGCTTTTTACAAGTAATTTACCATGGAGATAGATTCAGTTTCTACAAGGCCTACACTTCTTCGCTTGATTATGTAAGCACTAATTATATACAATCTGAATTACGCCAATTCACTTTAGAGTATGTGTATTATTATTTTGATGCACAAACCAAAGCACTTAAAAAAGTAAAATTATCAAGAAAGAGAATTGCTGATGAATTCAGTGACATAATGGATGTTTCATCATACTTGGATGATGAGTTGTTTAATTCACAACCAGAAAAGGCAATGCAGATAATGTTTGAAGCATTGAATAAGAAAAAATAACATTTTTTCTCCGGACTATATTCTTTACCACCGGTTTGATACTGGCGGCAGATTAATAGAATTATTTAGCAGTTGTACCCAATGTTTTTTGAAGAAAATCTTCCAAATCACTTCCTCTCAATTCAGTAGCTAATATTTTTCCTTGAGGGTCTATCAAAACATTGTAGGGAATACCATCGAATCCATAGAGGCCAACAACTTCACTATACCATCCTTTTAAATCGCTGATGTGTTTCCAAGTTAATTTGTCTTTTTTTATGGCTTTCATCCAATCTGCTTTACTCTCATCCAATGAAACGCCAAGTACAGTAAAGTTTTTATTTTTAAATTTATTGAAAGCTGCAACAACATTAGGATTCTCACCACGACAAGGACCGCACCAGGAAGCCCAAAAATCTACGAGAACATACTGACCTTTTAAGTCATGTAAAGAAAACGGTTTGTCTTCTGTATCATTCATAGTAAAATCAGGAGCCATGTTTCCAACGTTTGGCTTAGTTCCAGTTGGCTTTTGTTGACTGCTTATAAATTTTTGATACTCTTCTAACGCAGTTGCAACCCCCTTATGCTCAGGAAATCTTTTGGATAAATTTTCGATACTCTTTTTTACTTCAGACTGATCAAAAGAATTACTGTAACCTAATGCAAAGAGAGTAACTATCGGGTCTTTGCAGGAGTCGATATAATTGATAATAAAAGATTTGTATTCTTTTTGTAAGCCTTCGTATTTATTTATGATGATTTTAGCCAAGCTATCTGCTCCAGTGTTTTTGAGTGAATCAATTTGAGCATTTAAGGTACTTAGATTTTCAGTTTTTGATACGTATCCTAAAATCAGGCTTTTTAAAGAACTATTTCCAGGGGTATTTATATTTTGTCCCTCAATTCCTTGATTGCTTGCATCTGCATTCAGTGTTATTTCAGATTGGTCATTGATAACAACATAAATATTACTCGATTTTTCAAATCTTAAACGAAACAAACCTTCTTCATTGGCAATGCCAGTCAAAACAAAATTTCCGTTTTCAATGAATGCAGTATCCAAGACATCAGGAGCCTTATCTCCAAAATACAACTGCTCCAAATAGATGTACTGCTTCTCAATATTTTTAATATTTCCTTTGATGGTGAATTTGTTTTTATCATGACTCTTACATGACATAAGGCCAAAGCAGATGATAAACAAAAAGATTGATTTGATAATATTCATGATGTGATATTTAAGAATTTAATTTTTGTGTAAGCAACTGATTCACCTGTTGCATATCAGCAGCACCTTTGCTTTTCTTTTTTACCTCTCCGGCAAACATTCCAATCAGGCCTTTCTTTCCAGACTTGTATTCCTTTACTTTTTCGGGCATTGCCGAAATCACTTCTTCCACCCAAAGTAAGAGTAAACCTTCATTATTTTCCTGAATCAATCCTAGTGATTTTGCAACTTCTTTAGGTTTTGAATCTGGATTATTTAACAGATGACTAAGAACTTTTCCTGATGCATTACTAAAGCTTACTTGTTTGGTTTCTACTAAATCAATCAATTCGCAAATTTGATTAATAGCAAGAGGAAATTCATTCAATGAAATATTATTTTCATTGCAATAATATTTCAAGGGGCCAAGCATCCAATTGGCAACAGCTTTATAATGTGAAGTTTGTTCAACAAGCTTTTCAAAATAAGCAACATCCTGTTTTTCATTGCATACTGACATTGAATCGTATTCCGATAAATGATATTTTTCCTGAAATTTTAAGACTAAGCTTTCTGGAAGTTCTGGTAATGATGCTTTTATCTGAGAAATATATGTTTCATCAATAACAAAAGGAGGGAGGTCGGGCTCAGGAAAATATCGATAATCTTCAGCATCTTCTTTACTTCTTAATGAAAATGTGATATTCTTATCTGCATCATAGCTTCTTGTTTCCTGAATGATTTCTTTATTATCTTCTGTTATTTTTATCAATCTTTCAAATTCAATATCAATAGCCCTTTTTACATTTCTGATGCTATTCAGATTTTTAACCTCAACTCGTTTTCCTAATTTTTTATCTCCTTTTATCCTGATTGAAATATTAGCATCACATCTCATGCTGCCCTCTTCCATGTTTCCATCACAAACTTCGAGCCATCTTAAAGTTTTACGCAGCTCCGTTAAGAAAGAAAATGCTTCTTCAGAACTATGAATAACTGGCTCTGTAACAATTTCAACAAGAGGAACGCCAGCTCTGTTTAAATCGATACATGTATAATTTTCATCGAGGTCATGTATGCTTTTTCCTGCATCTTCTTCGATATGAATTCTGTTGAGTTGAATTTGATTTGAACCCAATTGCGTTTGAATTTTTACGTAACCATTTTTACAAATGGGAGCTGTATGCTGACTGATTTGATATCCTTTTGGAAGATCCGGATAAAAATAATTCTTCCTTGCAAAATAGTTGTAGTGTTCAATATCACAATGCAAAGCGATGCCCAGCTTAACTGCAAGGTCAATAGCAGCTTTATTCAATACAGGTAATGTGCCTGGATGTGCAAGAGAAACAGGACTGACCTGAGTATTGGGAGATGCGCCAAAATCAGTATTGTCTGAACAAAAAAGTTTGCTATTCGTCATTAATTGCGCATGAACCTCAAGTCCAACAACCAACTCATATTTGTTGTTATCAATCACTTAACAAAAATATAAAAATAAAAAGCGAATTAAATAAAAAAGGACTGAAGATTTCCATCAACAGTCCTAAAGGGCTTTATTTTTTAAAATGCTACAAATCTGCAGTCTTTAATTTTTTGGGTATTCGAACTTCAATCTTCAAATCTTCTCCCTTTCGGTTGATATGTAGTTGATATGATGATTTTTCCTCTGATTGCTGAAGCAATTGTCGGGCATCATCTGTATTGTTTATTTTTTCTCCGTCTATTTCGAATAGGATATCATTTAGCTTCAAACCTGATTTCATAGCTAGTGAACTATCGGCAATGCCAATAATCTTTACCCCATTTTCTTCTTCGGTATCCTGAATTTTTATACCCAGCTTTTCTTTTTTTGGAAACTCATTTAAATTCAACTTGATGTCACCTAAATCTTCCAATCCAGGAAAATTAAAATTTAAAACGGAATCATTATCGGTATTTCTTTTAATTGTTTTTGAATTCAGAACCGCTTTTGTGCTTTTCGTTTTTCCATTTCGGATATAGGTAATATTTATTTCATCTTTAGGCTGATAAGAGGTGATTGCATCTGATAATTCAGAAGGACTCTTAATTTTTTTATCATCAATTTTGGTAATGACATCACCTTCTTTTAATCCAGCTTTAGCTGCTGCACTTTCATCTGAGAGGGTATTGATTTTTACGCCCTTGTCGTCAGATTCAGTAATAACACCCAAAAAAGCAACGCTGTCTACTTTTTCATCTTCACTATTGTAATCCTCCACAGTTTTGCCATTAATGATAACCTTTCTTTTGATGATGGCACCGCCATCCGATTTTTTATAGGGCTTTCCATTGACCATCACCTCATCTCCATTGATTTCAATGGAAAAATTACTATTGTCATTTCCATTTTTCTGAATGATGATTTTTTTTGATTCTGTTTTATTTTGAGATTCTTGCGCAAATACATTTGCAGCAGTAAATAAAAAAAATAAAATTGCATAATTTTTAAATAAACAGCTCATGATTTTAGTTTTTTAGATTTAATAAATTAATTCTGAAAAAGTATTACAATAAACTTTTTATTTCTTTGATTATCTGATCAAATTTGCCAATTTCTTGCCCACCCGCAGTTGCAAGCGTTTTTTGTCCGCCGCCGCCGCCGTTAATTTTAGGGCCTGCAACTTCTTTAATCAGTTTGCCTGCATCAAGATTTTTTGCTGCGTTTACAGTTTCGCTGATGCCAATTGCAACAAAAGCCTTTCCTCCAATATTTGAACAAAGAACTATAACGTGGTCGTGTAGGTGATGTTTTAAATCAAAACATAATTTTTTCAATGCGTCAGCACTAGGCACTTCAACGGTTTCTCCAATGAAACTCACATTATTGATGATTTCATCCTTCTGCAAAAGCTCGTTTCTGATACCCACTAACTGACGAGCTTCAAGCGATTCTATTCTTTTTGTTAAAGAGTTATTATCCGCTATTAATTGCTGTATTGATTTTTCAAGTTCTTTCGGATTCTTTAATAAATCTTTTATCAACTTCAATTGCTCTGATTGCATATTGATAATATCTTCAGCAGCTTTACCTGAAACGGCTTCAATTCTTCTTACACCTGCAGCAACAGCACTTTCGGTTTTAATTTTAAAATAGCCTATTTCACCAGTATGTCCTACATGAGTTCCTCCGCACAATTCGATTGAATAGGCTGGATCCATAATTACCACGCGAACGGTATCGCCATATTTTTCTCCAAACAAAGCCATCGCGCCCAATGCAATTGCTTCATCTTTCGGTAATGACTTTATTACAACAGGAATGTTCTCTCTGATTTTTTCATTCACCATTTCCTCCACCTTACTTATTTCTTCATCTGTAACTTTTGCAAAATGAGAAAAATCAAAACGAAGTTGCTCCTGATTAACCATACTTCCTTTTTGAGCTACATGAGCACCCAAAACACTTCTCAAGGCAGCGTGCATCAAATGGGTAACACTATGGTGAACAGTAATTGCTTTTCTTTTAGAGCCATCAACTTTTGCAACAACTTCGCCCAACAAATCAGTACCTATCTCTTCAGCGAAATGAATAATTAAATCATTTTCTTTTTTGGTGTCGATGATATTGATGGAGTTGCCATTAATATAAAGTACTCCAGAGTCACCAACTTGTCCACCACTCTCTGCATAGAAGGTCGTAGAATCCAATACAATTTGAAACAGCTCTTTTCCTTTGCCTTTCACTTTTCTGTAACGAAGTACTTTTGTTGTCGTTTCTAGATTATCATAACCAATAAATCCTTTGCTGCTTCCTTCGTTTAAGATTTGCCAATCTTCTGTATCTAAAGCAGTTGCAGCTCGGCTTCTGTTTTTTTGAATTTGCATTTCCTTTTCAAATCCATCTTCATCCACATTCAGATTATTTTCCTGCGCAATCAATCTTGTTAAGTCTATAGGAAAACCATAAGTGTCGAGTAGCTCAAAAGCTTCAGTACCACCAATTATAGCGTTGTTATCTTTTTTGGCATGCTCAATAATACTGTCCATTTTTTTCAAACCCTTTTCAAGTGTTCTTAAAAAAGATTCTTCTTCTTCCTTAATTACTTTTACCACAAAATCTTTTTGTTGAATCAATTCTGGAAATACTTCTTTGAATTGATTGGCAATAATTGGAAGCAATTGGAATAACAAAGGTTGTTTGTAGTCGAGATAAGAATAATAATATCTTACTGCTCTTCTTAAAATTCTGCGTATCACATAACCAGCACCTGTATTTGAAGGTAACTGGCCATCAGCAATGGTAAATCCTATCGCTCTGATATGATCGGCGAGTACTCTGAAAGCGATACTTTCTTTATCGTCGAGTGCTTTGTATTTTTTGTTGGTGATTTTTTCAGTCTCCTGAATAGTGTTGCTGAAAACATCAGTATCATAATTACTTTGCTTGTTTTGTAAAACACGAACCAAGCGTTCGAAGCCCATACCTGTATCCACATGTCGTTCAGGAAGTGGCTCAAGTGAGCCATCTTTTTTTCTGTTGTATTGAATAAATACATTGTTCCAAATTTCAATCACCTGAGGATGATCTTTATTTACCAGATCTCTTCCTGGAATTTTTGCACGTTCATCATCTGAGCGACAATCCACATGTATTTCAGAGCAGGGTCCGCAAGGTCCGGTATCACCCATCTCCCAGAAATTGTCTTTTTTATTACCGAATATGATACGCTCCTGAGGTACGATTTTTTTCCATTCTTCCAAAGCGATACTCGAACTCGGAATATTCTCTTTAGCATCTCCTTCAAAAACCGTTACATATAATCTGTCTTTATCCAGCTTGTAAACTTCAGTAAGCAATTCCCAACTCCATGCAATGGCTTCAGCTTTAAAATAATCCCCGAAACTCCAGTTGCCTAACATTTCAAACATGGTATGATGGTAGGTGTCTACACCTACTTCTTCCAAATCGTTATGTTTACCGCTAACACGAAGACATTTTTGGGTGTCTGCGATACGGTTAGAAGGTGATTTTTTATTTCCTAAAAAATAGTCTTTGAACTGGTTCATGCCTGCATTGGTAAATAATAACGTGGGGTCATTTTTTACTATAATGGGAGCAGAAGGTACAATCGTATGTCCTTTGGACTTAAAAAAATCCAGAAAATGCTGTCTAATCTCAGATGCAGTCATCATATTTGAGTGGTTTGTATGCGTTGTTAATTGCGAATTATCGGGGTATATTTGTAAATTAATAACATAAACAGTTTTCCGATAATATTGGCCTGCAATTTAATGATTAAAGGTGAGTTTTAGAGGCAATAAGATTTGGTTTTATGGGGATGAAAAAAATAAAATACTTCTATAATACCCAAACGCTAAGGTTTGAGAAGCTGGTTACGCCACTTCGGGTAAAATTGTTGCGTTTTTTTGGAATTTTATCCGGATTTGCTGTCGCATCAGCAATTGTGATTTATTTATACGTTCGCTTTTTTCCAAAACCTACAGATATCGAATATAAAAGAAAGATAGAAGTACTGAAAGATAATTACGATCAGTTGTATGATAAACTTACCGCATTAGAAACACAAATGGCTTCGCTCGAAAAAAGAGATAATGAAGTGTATCGATCCATATTTGAAGCCAATCCTATTCCCGACAGCGCTAGAGCAAAGCTGATCGAAAAGAAAAAACAAGTTGAAAAGCTAAAAGGTTTTGACGGAGATGAAATTGCCAGTGAAATAGCCGACAAACTAAACAATATTAGCGCAAGAGTGGTTTTTCAAATAAAAAGTTATAAGAATATAGAACATCTTATCAAGAATCAGGATCAAAAGTTAGCATGCATTCCTGCTATACAACCACTCAGTAACAAACAGCTCGACAGAATTGCCAGTGGTTTTGGGTATAGAATTGACCCTGTTTACGGAACACCTAAAATGCATAAAGGACTTGATTTCACTGCTCGTCAGGGAACGCCTATATATGCAACAGGTGATGGTAAAGTTAAACTGGCAGGAAAATCATCAACTGGTTTTGGTAATCATGTAATCATAAACCATGGCTATGGATACGAATCTCTTTATGGGCATATGTATCGAATCAAAGTGAGAGAAGGTCAAAGAGTGAAAAGAGGGCAAGTAATTGGCTGGGTAGGAAGTACTGGAAAAAGTACAGGTCCTCATGTTCATTATGAAGTGCACGTTAGCGGACACGAGGTTGATCCTGTATATTTCTTTTTCAACGATTTGAATCCAGAGCAATACGACCGACTTTTAAAGCTTGCATCAACAGGAAGTGCAAAAAGTTTTGATTAATTTCCGGCAAGATGTTTTATATTTAAAACTAGAAAACACAAAACAATGTCATTAAAACAAACCGCATTTAATTTTGATTTTTCTGAAGAAGAATCAAAACCTGTTTCCAAGAAGTTAGTTCCTCCAACAAATATTATTATTGAAGAAACGGAGCCCATTGAAGTAGATATAAGTCCGGTAATAGTTGAAAGGACTAAATCCAAAACTGCAAATCTTCCCAAACCAAAAAGAGGAAGAATGAAACTGAGCGAAATGGCATCTAGAGCGGATTTAGTAGAAATTCCTGAAGATGAAATTTTATTTTCAAAAAGATATTATAGTATTGGAATAGTTTCAGAAATGTTTAAAGTAAACCATTCCTTAATCCGCTTTTGGGAAAATGAGTTTGATATTTTAAAGCCCAAAAAGAATGGAAAAGGCGATCGGTTATTCAGACCAGAAGATATCAAAAACTTAAAAATTATTTATAGCTTATTGCGCGAAAGAAAGTTCACCATTGATGGCGCAAAAGAGTTTTTGAAAAAGAGTAAAAATGCAGACAAGAAACATGAAATGATTACTCAGCTGAAAAATCTGAAATCCTTTTTGCATGAATTGAAAACTGGTTTGTAAGTCTATGAAAAAGTTGACAGTAGTTTTTTTATTTTTATCATTTCTATTTACTGCAAAATCACAAATCAACTATAAGGTTTCAACTGATCCCAAAAATTCACAAGTACTCATCTTTCAGGGATTAGTTGAGAAAAGCGAACTACAACACGAAAAATCTTTTGACTGGTTTACTCTAAATCAAAAAGGGTTTACTCCTGATAGCAATTTGGTAAATGCCTTAAAAATGAACAAAGGCAGAGTTTCATTTTTAATTTTTGGTGGCACTTGGTGCGATGACACCCAATTCATAATTCCAAAATTTTATAAAGCCCAGGAGTTGGCCGGATTCTCCGATACTTCTATTGTTTTCTTTGGAGTAGACAGAGAAAAAAAATCAACAGGAAATTTATCGCAGTTGTTTAACATCAAAAATGTTCCTACCATTATTACATTGAAAGAAGGAAAAGAAGTTGGAAGGGTAGTGGAGTACGGAAAAACGGGTAAGTGGGATGCGGAGCTTGCTGAGATTGTTAAATCAAATAATCTGTGAATCCACAGGCGCGTTTCCTACATCAGCGTTGAATATTTTTATCTCTTGGTTTTGGTTAGCCATTTTTAACTGATTCGATTCAATAGTTTCCTTTAAAAAAATACTACACTCTTGTTTAAAAACATGATAGGCATCTATAGAAAAAGGAATGGTAATGCATTCAACAGTAACAGTGATTGCATTTTTATTGAAGTCGGTAATAAAAACAGAATTACTTTTTAAATTCGTTTTGTTTTCATCTAAAAATAATTTTGTCTTTGAGATGAAGTTTTCAATTTGAACAGTTGTGTTGGAAATATCAAAATCAATTTTGAACTCACACTTTCTTCCGGTTCGTTTGTTCCAATTGTCTACAATACTGTCAACCATTTGTTTGTTGGGGACTGTGATAAGTGTTTGCTCCATTGTTCTTATTCTTGTACTTCTTAACCCAATATGTTCAATCATTCCAATTACTGCGTTTACTTTTACAGTATCTCCTGTGAAAAATGGCTTGTCGAAGAAGATGACAAATGAAGCAATCAGATTTTCAATGCTTTCTTTTGCCGCTAATGCTAATGCAGCACCCACAATACTTAAGCCGGTTAAAAAAGCACCCACATTCAAGTTGAAGCCAGTTTTTAAAATCAACAGAATCCCTAAAAAATAAACAATAGCTTTAAAAAAATCTCTGAAAAAAACGATAATCTGGTCATCTCTTTTATCTGGTGTTTCTTTCACATTAATTTCCAATACTAATGCAATGAAATCAATAATAGATTGTATTACCCAGATGATTAAAATAGAGACAATACAATTTCCGATTCGGTGTAATACTATATTGAACGGAATGCCATACAAATTGAATATCCATTCCTTTGGAAACACAAGATTATCAATGAGTATAATTGAAATGACAACAGCTAAAAACCAACCCAAAGGTTTAAGTATCAATCCATGGAATTCTTTTTTCTCTACAGACTTCCATTTATTTTTGATGGGGATGTATAATAGTGATGCGAATGGACGTGAGAGCCATTTTCTAAATAGCGAAACTAGTAAGATGATTACGAAAACACCTACTAAACTTCTGACACTGTTATCTAAAAATGTATAATCTAAAAAGTTCATGCTGTAAATTTTAAACTATTGAATTTGATAAATAAAGATACCATCATCTTTCAAAACAAATAAATGATTGCCTGAAAGCTTAATAGATTTATTGCCAGTAATAAATTTTGGCAACTTGTATTCTTTCAAATTCAATGAATTGAGTTCATAGGAATAAAGTTTCTCATCGTTAAAACCAATTAATTTGTTGTTGTAAACAGAAATGTTTTTCCATTTTAAAAATGGGATCTTATTTTTCATAGAGCCGTAATAATCAAAAATGTATACACCTTTATTTTCATCGTATAGATATAATTGATTATTGCTTTCAATGATTGTTTGTGGTGAAGGAGCCTCTTCTGTTATTAATCTTAAATCTCCACTCTCTGAAACAACTTGACCTGCATCGTCTATTTTTTTGAGTTTGAAATCACTCTCATCAAATATCCAGTAATTGTTATCGTATGAAGTTGCAACTGAATTTACATTGAAAAAATTTTTGCTTCTCAAACTGATGCTATTTCTGAAAGTAAGCAATTGATCGAGGGTAACCAGGTATCTGTAGTCTTTGTAAAATAGTAATAATTTGAATGGATTAGAAGCATCGATATAACTCAGTGTTCCAAATTTTTTTACATCGTTGTAAGAAGCAATCGAATCTCCTTTATCATTTATTTTCTTCAATTGATTTTTGGAATCAACTGCATAAACATTATTGAAAAGATCTGTATTGAAATAAGAAAAATTTCCTGAAATGGATTTAATCAATTCAAGTTGGAGCGTGTCTTTTTGTTCGGTTTGTGAAGGCATTGGGGATTGTGCTTTACTTTGATGTATAAGCATCACCAATAGAAAAATCAATTGTATGGATAGTATCCTCACTTTATTTATAATAGTTTAATTCAATACTATGACCATCAAAAACGGCGTAGCTGTTATACTTGATCCAATCGCCTAAATTAATGTATCTGCTTTCTGTATTTAATTTGATATCAAGTGGAAGGTGTCGATGACCAAAAATAAAAAAGTCGTAATGTTTTTTTTGAAGGATTTCTTTGCAGTAAGTTACCAACCATTCTTTATCCTCCCCTTCAAAAACCTCATCTGATTTTCCTGTTTTTGCTCTGCTTTTACGACTGAAAAAATTTGCAAGTCCTATTCCGAAAAATGGAGGTATGCATCCGAATAAAGCTTGAGCGATTGGATTTCTAAAAATTTTTTTGATGGTTTTATATCCATGGTCTCCGGGCCCAAGGCCATCACCATGTCCTATCAGCAAGTCTTTGCCATTCAGGTTAAAAGCAAAGGGTTCAAAGTACACCTGAATGTTCAATTCTTTTTGAAAATAGTCTTTCATCCACATGTCATGATTGCCTACAAAAAAATGAATAGGAATACCGCTGTCAGTAATTTCAGCTAGCTTTCCCAATATTCTCACATATCCTTTAGGAACAACAGTTTTATATTCAAACCAAAAATCGAATAAGTCGCCGAGTATAAAAATCTGCTCCGCTTTCTCTTTAATTTCATCAAGAAATGAAATGATTTTTTTCTCACGAATCAAACTGCTCTTCGCATCAGGAGCACCCAAATGAAAATCAGAAAGAAAATAAATGTTTTTAGAAACGTTCATCTTTTGAATTTAGGATTCTACTAAAAAACAATAAACTTCTTTAGGTCCGTGCACACCGGTTACCAATGTTTTTTCAATGTCGGCAGTTCTGCTTGGCCCACTGGCAAAAGTTATCAGTGACGGAAAATTATTATTGTATTTAGTTTTTAAAAAGGATAGCGCATCTTTCAGGTCAAATACTAACTGATTTGTGTATGCGATACAAATATGAACAGGAGCATATATGCTTGTTGTTCTTCCGCTTTGTTGTGCAGTGCTCATTACAATGGTTCCTGTTCTGGCTACAAGAAATTCGCATCCGGTAATGGATACATCGCAGCTTGCCAAATCGCTATAATTATTTTGGTTGATTTTTTGAAGTAATGATGTTAGTGCATCTTCTTTACAAAAAACTTTTTCCCATTTTTTGGATTGCAGCAATGCAGATAATTGATTTAATATATCAGCTTCGCTCTTACAAAATGAAAACTTGCCTTGAATCTTTTTGAAATTTTCAGCAAATAAAACAGCATCGTCTTCAGATGGATTTTTAAATACAGACAGATGAGCACTATCTTGAATAGCAAAAGGCAAAGGCACTGGATTACTCAGTGCCTGACGAATTTTTCTTAAAATATTCTCTTTAGCTAAACTTGTTGCCATTAAAATCTATTTATCCTTCCAAGTCATTTTGTTCCTCTACTGGAGGTGTTTCTTCAACTTTTGCGTCTGTTGTTTCAGAAGCTTCTACATCCAAAATCTTCTTTTCTTCAAAAGGACGTTTGCCTATCAAAGCTTCAAGATCGTTCTTGAACAATACTTCTTTAATTAACAACTCCTTCGCTAATTTTTCTACCTCAACCTTCTTCTCGGTTAAAAGCGCTTTTGTTTTGGTGTATGCATCGTCAATTAGCTTTCTTACTTCCTGATCAATCATTTTACCTGTTTCTTCACTATAAGGCTTTGTGAAATAATTTTCCTGAGCAGGATCGTAGAAACTAACGTTACCCACTTTGTCGTTCATCCCATAAACCGTAACCATACTGTAAGCAATTTTTGTAATCTGCTGTAAGTCATTACTTGCACCAGTGCTGATTTTACCAAAGAAGATATCTTCACTTGCTCTTCCGCCTAAAGTCATGCAAATCTGATCTATCAATTGATCTGTGTTATACAGGTATTGTTCTTTCGGAGTATATTGAGCATAACCCAATGCAGCCGTGCCTCTAGGAACGATAGTTACTTTTAATAACGGATACGCATGCTCTAAGTACCAGCCACAAATGGCGTGACCTGCTTCATGGTATGCGATGATTTCTTTTTCTTCAGGAGAGATGATTTTATTTTTCTTTTCCAAACCGCCAATCACCCTGTCGATTGCATCCTGGAAGTCGCTCATGTCAACGGCTTCTTTATTTTTTCTTGCAGCAATTAAAGCAGCTTCATTACAAACGTTAGCGATATCAGCTCCCGCAAATCCAGGAGTTTGTTCAGCTAACTTATGTATATCTAAGGTTTGAGAAGTTTTTATTGGTTTTAAATGTACTTTGAAAATAGCTTCTCTGCCCACAAGATCAGGTCTGTCAATACTGATTTGTCTGTCGAAGCGGCCTGGTCTTAACAACGCACTATCCAATACATCCGGACGGTTAGTTGCAGCAAGGATGATGATTCCCAAGTCGGTACCAAATCCATCCATTTCAACAAGCAACTGGTTCAAGGTGTTTTCTCTCTCATCGTTACTCATCATTACATTTTTACCTCTTGCTCTTCCTATAGCGTCAATTTCATCTATAAAAATGATACAGGGTGCTTTTTCTCTTGCTTGTTTAAATAAATCTCTAACTCTGCTCGCACCCACACCCACAAACATCTCCACGAAATCACTTCCGCTCAAGCTGAAGAAAGGTACCTGTGCTTCGCCCGCAACGGCTTTAGCCAAAAGCGTTTTGCCGGTACCTGGAGGTCCAACCAACAAAGCTCCTTTTGGAATTTTTCCACCGAGAGCCGTATATTTTTTTGGATTTTTCAGGAAATCAACAATCTCCATCACTTCAACTTTTGCTTCATCCAAACCGGCAACATCACCAAAGTTGATATTTACTTTTGTTCCTTTTTCAAATAGCGTAGCTTTTGATTTTCCGATATTGAAAATGCCGCCTCCACCGCCGCCACCGCCGGGTCCAACTTTTCTCATCATCATCAAAAACAAAAATCCAATCAGTAAAATAGGAAGTAGGGTGCTAATAATCTGACTGAACAATTCTCCTTCATCTTCAGGTTTATCGGATACTTGCTTGATAGTGGGATTGGCTTCGTAAAACTTGCCTAACTGTTCGCTGAAAGTTTTATCATCAATAATGCTGAAATATAATTGAGGTGCATTTGCTTTTTTAGCAATCTCATAGTTCTTAGGCTCTTGTTGATTGTTTAAAAGTTGAGAATAGAGGGTAGCTTTCTTATTTAAGCTGTCTTTATTGATGAAAATGCGAACCAATTTTTTGTTGCGGATCGTTTTGATTTCACTTACATCTCCCGAACTAAGCATGGTGTAAAATTTTTGCTGATCGGTTTCAACACCAGCGCTACTCACCCCTCTGAAAAGGTTGTATGAAATAATAAAAAGAAACAGAATAACGTATATCCAATAAATATTGAATTTACTTTTCTTTTTTTGCGGATCATCTCCTTTTGGAGACATATTGTTTTGTTGACTCATAAATTTGTTAATCGTGTTTAATAAATAGGGTATCCTTTAACCGAGGTGCTCCATTGCTTGCGCATCACTCCATAGTTCTTCGAGCTGATAAAATTTTCGGGGTTCGGGCAACATTACATGAATGACAATATTGACGTAGTCGATAAGTATCCATTGTTCCGCCTGACGACCTTCATGTTTGTATGCACTTTCTCCGCATTGCTTTTTTACTTCTTCTTCAACATTGTCGGCAATGGCTCTTAATTGGTTGTTATTATTAGCCTGACAAATGATAAAAAAATCAGCTACAGCTTCAGGGATTTTTTTGAGATCAAGACTTACAATATGTTCTCCTTTTTTCTCTTGGATAGCGTTGATGATTGTTTTAAAAATTTTACTACTTCTCGTTACTTTAGCCTGGCTTTTTTTGCGGCTGTTTAATACATTCAGATTACTCAAAAGTGTTTGATTTAATTTTATAATGATGCTTTGGTTGCCAACTAAAATATATACTTTGCAACTATTATCAAAAGTACAATTTCTTTGCCATTTGAAAGATGAACCATTCAAACTTAGTTTTCACCAATATTGGACCCATTGATAGTACCAACAATTATGCCATCGCCCAAATAAATGAGGGTTTGGCAAAAGGGGGTATGGCCTGGTTCAGCAATCACCAAACTGCTGGAAAAGGTCAAAGAGGTAAAGTTTGGGAAAGTAACCCCAACGAAAATATCGCTTTAACAATGGTTTTTGAGCCGCCTCAGGTTTTTGA
>JAIXWH010000151.1 GCA_027484165.1 Chitinophagaceae bacterium
ACACTTCCGGTTTATGACAATAACTATATTTACTATACTGTTTCAACAAGCAAATTAAAACACTACATCTATCCATGGGTTTCCTATTTGGTTGCTATTGCACAGGACTCTGCTCCGAAGCTTGATTTTACAATCCTATTTAATCACAAAGAAGATAAAGGAAAAAAGAAAGAGAAGATTACCCCTTTTAATATTTTTTATTCAGAAGACTTGCACAATTTCGCCAAGTCAATTCTTCCAGAGTTATTAAAATTATTCAAGCAAGGGCATGATAGAATAGTATTATTTTATCCTCCTTTAGCACCGCTGTGTTATCTAGTAGATCCTCCCCAATTTGAAAGCCAGGCTTTGATTGATATTTACGAAGAAGAATTAGAGAAAGAACAAGGTATCCTCTATTTTAATAAAGACAACTATTTAAAACAGGTAATTGAGGCAAACGATTTTTCTTATGAAATATTCAATGACGACAACACCGCAGAGTTCACCAGAAACACATTACTCTTGACTCAGGAATTAAAAAACAGATTGCCGAAATTGTTTTTAACTAAATAAAAAAGCACACTCATAATTAAAATATGTCTCAACAAAATACTCAACCTGTTAGTGTAATATCCGAAACAAAACCAAGAGAGCATGTAAACTTCAATCCAATGACTGCTCCTTTGGTTGGATCGAATCTCATCGAAGCTAGTGCCGGTACTGGTAAAACATATTCCATAGCCATTTTAGCATTACGACTTATTATTGAGGAAAATATCCCGATAGATAAAATATTGATGGTAACTTTTACCAGAGATGCGGCGGCTGAGATGGAATTAAGAGTACGAAATTTTATACGTGAAGGATTACAGATATTAAAAATAATTGCAGATGGCGGAGAAAATTTTGAAGGACTTGACTCTCAAATAGTAGAGATGTTAAAGGCCAATAAAGATCTTCAGGAAACTCAACAACGATTAAAATTTGCATTGGTTCAATTTGATAAAGCTGCTATTTATACTATTCATAGTTTTTGTTCTAAAATACTCGCAGAATATGCATTTGAAAGCGGACAACTTTTTCATGCTGAAACTATCGAAACCGCTGTGTTTGATCAGTTTCTGCATGATGCATTTAATCAGGCCTGGCGCGACCAAGTAACCATCTTAGATGAAAAATTATTAATTATTTTATTAGCCAATCAATTTGATCGCAAAAGAATATTTCAATTGGTAAGAGGAGCTATCAGTGGAAAAAAAATATATCTGGGAGACATGCAGAATGGCGAAACTATACAACAGTATAAAGATAGAACCATATCTGAATTAAATAATCTAGAAGACCCACAAGGTCAATTAGATATTTTATATCGTGAAATTGTTGATATAAAAAGTGATATTCTATCAGAAGTAAGCAAGAATCGTGACGTATGGACACAAGAGGCTTTGAATCATAAGAAAAAAACGGTTAAGGAAAAAATTCCAGAAATATTATCATTAATAAATGAAGAAGAGTTGTTTAAAGAAATAATGGAAAAAAGAGAAAGAGGTTACTTTAATGACTTCTTCTCAACGGGTTTCATATCAAAAATTACAGCTTACCAACAAAAAAAATTAGAGATTTTAGAATTCGAAACGCTACAAAATAATTACAAAGCAACCAATTTAAAATTAGTTTCTCAACTTATCAGTATCCTGAGTTATTTAATATACAAACAAGTAGAGCAACAACTGATAAAAATAAAGGATTATGAAGGACAAATAACCTTTGACGATTTGATTGCAGGTCTTCATCGAGTGATTTGTAATGATGATTCTTTGTATGAACAACAATCGGCAAGATTAATTAAAATTTTACAGGATCGTTATTCAGCAGTTTTTATTGACGAGTTTCAGGATACGGATCAATTGCAGTTCGAAATATTTTTTAATGTCTTCAAAAATAAAAATGCAAAAAACCAACACATCCTCTTTTTTATAGGCGATCCAAAACAATCAATTTATGCATTCAGAAAGGCAGATCTTCAAACTTATTTTCGAGCCGCAAAATTGGTAGATGATGTATGGCGCATGAATACAAACTATCGTTCTACAGCAAACTATATTCAGGCGATGAACGAATTTTTTCAGCCAACAGATACTGAGTTTGATGCGTTTAAATCTGATCAAATGAAGTATTATGTAGTTGATGCCCCAACTACTGCAAGAACAGGACATTTGTTGTATAATAATCACCCACTCAATCCGCTCAGAATTATATGCAGCACTACACAAAATGATATTTTAAATAAAACTGCACATTTAGTAAGAAAGCTATTACATGATAAATTATTTCAAATCACAAAAGAAGGAGTTAAAGAAAGGATAAAAGCTAATCAGATAGGTATTCTTGTCCGCACAAAATATCAAGGTAAAAGTATTCGCGAGTATTTATCCAAATTCGGAATTGCTGCGGTTACAGTCAGCGACGATAAGATATTTGAGTCATCGGAAGCATTGGATCTTTGGTATGTTTTACAGGCTGTTTTCGAAATAAAAATTGGTTCTATCAATCGTGCGTTACTCACAAAAATTGTAGGCCTTAACTGGAACGAAATATCAAAATTAGATCTTGAAAAAACAATACAGCAATTTAGAAATTATCAGGAAGCATGGAAAACAACTGGGGTGTACAAAATGCTGCGTCAGTTTATAAGCGACACACGAATTATTAATCGTAAACTCGAAAAAAAGATTGAAAATGCAGATCGTCTGTTGGCGAATACTTTTCAGTTAATGGAAATGTTACACGAAGCCGAAACCGATAACAAGTATTCACCCGAAGAATTAATTTTTTGGTTGAAAAAAGGAATTGATGGTGAAAAAAATTCGGAAGATGGGTATTTACAAAGAATCGAAAGCGATGAAGCAGCGGTAAAAATAGTTACCATGCATAGTTGTAAAGGATTAGAATATGATATTGTAATCGCTCCCTTTTTGGATATTAAATCTGCTGATAGTTTTAAAACCACGCAATTTAGATCAGAAGAAGGCTATTTTACTGCGGATAAGGATTTGCTCAAACAAGAGTACACCGAATTAGCCACCTTACAAAAAGAGCAAGAAAATTTGAGGTTGCTTTATGTTGCTATCACCCGTGCACGCTATCATTGTTATGTTTTATCAAATGGATCCAAAGTAAAAAACCCTACAAACAAAACAGCCTTAAAACATTTTCAATACGAACTCAACACCACTTCAAAAGCCATAACTAATATCAAAATTATCGGATTAGAAGATACATCAGAAGTTATAAAAAATAGTAAATTATTTGAAATTGATCCTGTAGAATTGGAGCCAGTTCCATGGATTATGGAAGGTCCTTTAGAAAAACCAATTGAAAAATTCGCCAATCTTCCTGCAATTCAAATTGCCGATCAATTTTGGCAAAAAACCAGTTACAGCAGATTGAATCCCAAACACGAATACATGTCAGTAATTCAATCGGAGCCAGGTAGTGATAAATATGATAAATTCATTTTCAAAGATCTGCGCAAAGGTGCTCAAACAGGAAACATGCTTCATGATTTATTAGAGCGGATTGATTTTTCACAGAGCAATAACTGGGAGAAAATAATTAACTCATCTGTAAATCGCTATCCAGGTACCGGAGTAAAAGAAGAGCACTTTGAGATGATGCAAGAGTTTTTGCATACAGTTACCAATACCCTTTTGCCAGAAGGAAACTTTTGTTTGAATGTTGTAAATCGAGGCCGAAGATTAAGCGAACTTGAATTTGATATGCCTGTACAACAAATAGACTGGGATTTATTTCCAACTGAGTTAGAAAATAAGAAAATTCCACTTCGCATTAATCGTGAAACTCCTCTTACAGGAATTTTGAATGGAAAAATTGATTTGTTTTTTGAACAGGATAACCGTTATTATTTGCTCGATTGGAAATCCAATCATTTAGGGGGCCGTCCTGAAGATTATAACATTGAAGCATTAGCAAAATCAATGGAAGAACATAATTATTATTTACAGTATTATTTTTATAGTCTTGCCTTGTATCGTTATCTGAAATTACGCAAACCCGATTTTGACTATGATAAACAGTTTGGAGGAGTTTATTATCTTTTTGTACGTGGAATGCGACAGGGAACAAACCATGGCATCTATTTTCATAAACCTAACTTAAATGACCTTTTGCTATTGGAACAAATATTTCTAAAACAACCAGCCATATTATAAAAACAGAAAGATCTTTTAAAATACTAATCATGTAAAAGATAATTATTCAATTACAATTCAATCCAGAAACACTGAGCAAATAAAAAAAGCATCTTGTTTCTTTTTGGGAATAACTAATTTTACGCCAAACCGATAATACAGATGGGAATTAAAATTTTATTTACCGCGGATAATCATATTGGAATATCCTATTCTTCCTTTCAAAAAGCACAACAAGAGTTGCTTAATGAAAGAATGGAATCAATCCATACGATGGTTGAATATGCAAACAATAACGAAATCAACTTATTTATTATTGGAGGTGATTTGTTTGACAAAACTACTATTCAGGACAAAAAAATAAAGGAAGTTGCAGAAGCACTTAAAAAATTTAATGGTGACTTTGTAATAGTGATACCAGGTAATCATGATTTTTTTGAAATGGGAGATAACACACTTTGGAATAAATTCAAAAAGCATACTAATTCAGAAAAAATAGTTGTATTAAGTGATTACAATATTTTTGAGTGTTCGGTTGGTGAGCACACTATTAATTTATTTCCTGCAGGATGTAGATCTAAACATTCGTCAGAAAATAATTTAAAATGGATTAATCATACAAGTAAACAAACAAACAATATTAATATTGGCATTGCTCACGGAAATGTTACTGGATTGGGCATTGATCATACAGACCAATATTTTAATATGACAACAATGGAACTGGAATCTTGCGGACTCGATTTATGGTTACTTGGTCATATTCACGTAGCATTTCCCACCAATGAGGTATTAAATGACAATCCTCGTTTATTTATGGCAGGAACACATATGCCGGATTCATGGAAATACAAACACAGTGGTAATTGTTGGCATATTGAAATAGAGGAGAATAAAAATGTAAAAGCAAAAAAAGTAAAGCCAACCGAAATTCAGTTTGATGAAAAGGAATTTAGTATTAACAGCGCCTCTGATTTAAAAACTCTCGAACAAACTTTAAATAATTACAATAAATCAAAATCAGCTTTAAGAATAACCTTAAGTGGCAGACTAGACGAAGAACAAAGTTTAAGATTAAAAGAATTATTATCTGCAAACGAAAATGATTTTTTAACTCTGGAATACTATAATCACATCTCTCGCAAAATTGACTTGAAGTTAATAAATCAACATTATCCTAACAATTCATTGCCTCATACTCTGTTAAAAGAGTTATTGGAAGAAGATACGGAAGGCATTGCTGTTCAAAAAGCTTATGAAATACTCGAGCAACTTTCAATCAAACAATAAAACAGAATTCATATAAAATGATAATTAAAAAAATTACGCTTCATCCATTCGCGGGGTTTGTTGACAGGACTTTTGAATTTGAAAACGGACTTAATGTTGTGTTGGGTGCTAATGAGGCAGGCAAAAGCACATTATCAAAGGCATTATTAATGGTATTGTTTGATTCAACAACGCAAACAAATATTTCAAGAGCTAAATTATTAAAAGAATTTCTTCCAATAGGCGGCGGCGACTTTGTTGCAGTAAAGCTAGAGTTTGAATACAATAATGAATATTATATTTTAAATAAGCAATGGGGCTCAACCAATCAAAGTTCATTGAATAAAGTAAACGAAGCCCCAATAACTAACCCTGATGACATACAAAATAAGTTGAATGAAATTTTGTCTCAAAACAGACATGTTTGGGAAAGTGTGATGTTTGCCTCTCAGGCCCAACTATCAACAACACATCTTAAAATAAATGGAACCCATCAGGTTACAACAAGTCTTGATTCAATTTTACAAAATGCAATTATTAACAATGCTGGAATTGCACCCGACGAACTAGAGCTCGAAATTGAAAAGCAATTAAAACCAATTATAAATAACTGGGATATTGAAAACAATTTGCCAGTGATTGGAGATAAACGTAAGGGGTCGTATGATAATCGTCATGCGAAAAATGTAGGTGAAATTCTATCTCTTGATTATCAAATCTATGACTTAAAAATAGGGCTGTCTCAAAAAAAAGAATATGATAAACAAGTCGACCAAATTGTATTAAAACTTGAGTCTTTACAAGAAGACTACAATATCGAAATAAAATCTTTCCTCGATCAGTATAAATACCAGATTGAAGATTTCAAAAAAAGAGTTAAACTTCAAAACGATAAGGAACTTCTTGAAAGAGATAATAAAATACTGAGAGAAGATAAAGAAAGTTGGAGTAAGGCAGACTCTCAGACAGAGTTAATTAAAGATGGATATGAAAAATCCATAGCTTCAAAAACAAAAATAATTGACGAGCTTACGATTGCTCAAAAAAAGCAAGCGGGTGCTACCCAACAAGAAAAAATAAGACAAGTTCAACCGCTCATGAAACAGTTGGATGGGTTTAAAAAGACACAAAGTGAAAATATTCAAATAGATGTCAATGATTACAATTTGATAAAATCACTTAACGAAAGCTTAGGTAGAGGATATACCAAATATGACGTATTAAAACAAGTCCAAAGTTTTAATGTTGAAGTAACAGCCGTTAAGAACATTACTGTTGACATTCAAAAAGGAAACAGTGCAAGTGCTACAATTAATCTGAATCCTGAAACACCTCATGTGTTTAATGCAGAAGGAGGTTTTGAATTGAAATCAAATGAGCTTATTATTAAAGTGCTATCGAATGATGATGAATTTCAAAAATGCGAAAATGGAATTAAGGAATTAAAGCAAAGGATTAGTATAATACTTGAAAAGTATCAACTAAAAACTGTAGAAGACTTGATTGCCACACATGAATCTCATCTGTTAAATGACAATGAAATTATCCGTTTACAAGGCCAAATTAAAAACATTTTAGGAAATGATGATTATGAGGGATTACAAAACAATGTGAATGCTTTGAATTTGTTGGCAGAGAGCAGAAGCGTTCAAGCACTTACAACTATTCATCAAGAAGCATCTGAAGACGAGCTGAATGCCAAACTAAAATATGAACAGAATGGCAAACAAATTGAAGCGTTTACCATTAAGTATGAAACATTAAATAAATTAAAAGTACTTGAACTCGAAAGCGACAAAAAAATCATAAAACTGGAATCTGAAATTAATCAATTGTCACCTCTTCCTGAAGGAGAAGTGTCAGCACAAGATATTATTGATAAATACGATTCAAAATTGGGAATGGAAAAAGATTATCTCCTTGAAATCTCTGATCTAAGAGAAAGAAAGGCGCAAATGGAAAATTACAATGATGAAAAATCTGTAGACGATTATGAGAGTTTATTAGAAAGACTTGAGGAAGAAAAGCAGCAAAAAATTAAAGAGGTAAGAGCTTTAAAAATAGTGCTGCAAAAATTAAATGACATTATTAATCGCGCCCCAGTAAATCCTTATGAAGAGTATTACAATACAATGCAGAAATATTTAAATCTGCTGTCGAATCAAAAATACACGTCACTTAATATTGAAGATGCAACACCTGCAGCTATTAAACAAAACAATTCAAAAGAAATTCCAGTTGAATTGTTATCTCAGGGCACAGCCGGAATGTTAGGATTAGCACTTCGTTTGAGTATGGCGAATTATTTTCTTGACAAACGTAAGGGTTTTCTTTTGTTAGATGATCCAATGACTGATTTAGATGAAACAAGACAACAATCAACAGTTAATTGCCTTACGGATTATGCAGATTCAAAACAGGTAATTATATTTACCTGTCATCAATCACATGCACAGCAATTTGGAGGAAACAAGATTAATATTAGTTGAACGATCTAACTTTTAAAAGTTTAAAAATGAAAAAAAGTTACAATTTTAAAAAATTTATAAAGCATAGCATCTGTATTATTTTATTATTTGTTATTGGTTGTAGTAATCCATCTGAACACAGCTCTATTGTTTCGGATACTACTTTTTCTAAAGAAAATAATGAAACAGCTTCAGAAGGAAATCAGATTGACAAAAATGTTGATTTACTGGGCATCTATCATGGCGTTCAACCTTCCTACTATTTAAAAAACCAGTATGGCGATGACATGGAGATCAATGGAAATAAAGTTCCAGTTCCTTCGATAGATTTTAAATTCATTTTAAAGGATAACGGAATTGCGAACCTGCAGCAAATAAATTTAGAGGACAATTCGCGAGTTTATTATGACGGATCTTTTAGCGTAGCAAACAATAACGGCATGGTAAATATTGTTTGTAATTTATCTGATGGACATTCTTCTAATCCTACTTATAAAATAGTAATTGATAAATCTTCAAATAGTATTACTTGTATAGGAAATAATGAACCAGAATTTTCTTTGGAAAGAAATACATTATCATCTTCTACAAAAGACGACAACCCAAAATCAGACATACAAACTAGAGCAGATGGAACATATAGCTACAACGATGAATCTGCAAAAATCTCAATTACAATAAATGGAGAAAGATGGATTGGAAAAACTACAATAATTTCTGGTATGGGAGATAGTTATGACAATCCTGAATATCAATCAGGCATTGTAAAAGGAAATGAACTTTATGAAGAATCTGGAATGGTTAAGATAGGTTATGTAAATGGTAGAAATTTAATTACTACAATTGGTGGCAGTACTGTTACATTGTCAAAATAAAATTAAGAAATAAGGTTTTTGTATAACCAATCTCAATAAACGAATCGCTGTAAAAAAAACTTTCAAAAAATAAATCATCAAAACATAATGTCTATACAAAAGGCAAATCAAACTATAGAAAATTGGATAAGGGAACAAAGTGAAAAAGGAATTAAACTCGATTCCATTTTTTTATCTCATCTAAATAAAGGCTTGGAGCTTAAAAATTCCGGATGGATTCCAGAAGTCATTCAAAACACTTATTTGAAGGAGTTTGAAGTCCCTCAGATTTTATTATTTGACCTACTTACTAAAAAATTCCCTTTGGTTCAAACTTGTCAAAATATAGCCGAAACAGCTTTTGTAAGGGAGGCTACAAAATATAAAGAAGTTTGTATTGTAGATATTGGTATTGGGAGGGGTTTTCAAATGATTCGACTTCTTGATGCGCTCCAAAGTAATGAACAGATCGAAAAAGTCACCTTAATTGGGATAGAAATTTCTAAAGCCGCTTTAGATTTTACACAGTCACAATTGGAACAGCAACAATCTGGATACAAATTTGAATTTCAATATCATTTGATCAATACACCAGTTGAATTATTAACCTTCGAAATGTTGAAAGAAAATATTCCAGATAGTTGCGAGTGCTTGTTGGTTAACGCCTCGCTTACTATTCATCATTTGCAAAAAGCTAGCAGTCGTCATTCACTTTTGAGCAACATTAAAGCACTTAATCCCAACCTGATGATTTTGATTGAACCTGATGCTGACACCATGAATGATAATTACGAAAAACGACTATTAAATGCAGTGGAACATTTTTCTACTCTTTATAATTATGTCAATACACTTGATTGTATGAGCGAGGAAGAGTCTAACAATTTAAAATCTTTTTTTGCCAACGATTTTTTTGATCCAGTTGTACTACCTGATAGTCATAGATTTGAACGACTTCAAACCTCTCCACAATGGATTGAT
>JAIXWH010000145.1 GCA_027484165.1 Chitinophagaceae bacterium
GATATTGTATTATATTTGCACTCCAATAATGGAATGGCTGCGTAGCTCAACTGAATAGAGCATCTGACTACGGATCAGAAGGTTTTAGGTTTGAATCCTAACGCGGTCACAACTACAACCCCAAGTTGTTTCAAAATGCTGCAAATCATTGAGTTGCAGCATTTTTCATTTACGCAATATCACGTTAAGAACTAAATTAGCGGAGGTTTTTGTTCACAAATCCTTCACACCGAAAGGGAACTTCACATTTTTAAATTTAAAGCAAAAAAATGAAGAAGTTATCTATTGGATTTCACCCCAACATCAAAAGAAAAAATTTAAATTCTGGAAAAACACAGATTGTAATGCGTGTAATTCTAGACGGGATTAAGAAGGAAGTCAGGCTGCCAGATGTTTACGACTTGTCTGAAGCGGATTTGCAGAAATGGAATTATATCTCTCAACGATTAGACTCTAAAAACTCTGATGTCAATGATTATTTGAGTGCTATTATTTCTAGACGAAAATCAATAGACTTGGGAAATTTAATAGACCCCAAACCTATCTCACTATATGAGTTAATAGACAAGCTTCTGGGTAGGTTTGAAATTAAAAATGAAGTTGCAATTTACGATTATGCGAAACGCTATTTGAGAGAAGAAGTGGAAAATAGCAGCAAAAAAATAGGTACCAAGAAAAACTACCGCAATGCAATTAACCAGTTTTCCATTTTTCTTGAATTGAATGGCTGGACTAAATTACCTATCAAAGAATTTAAGTTCGAAAAGGCTAATCTATTTAAAAAATATCTTGAAACTCCATTTGAGGATTTAGAATTATTAGGAATAAGCAAAACTGAATGTTTTAAGAAGTATGCCGCAAGTAATGAAAAGCAATCAATAATTAAGAAAAAAATGAAGAGTCAAAATTCTTTGGTTGCTTCATCCACTAAAATCAAAAATTTAAAACCCATTTTTGAAAAAGCAATTAACGAGGAACTGATTATTACAAATCCCTTTAAGAAAGTAAAAACATCATTTATCCCAGATGAACCAGCCCATTCGCTAACTATACCTATGTTAAAACGAATTTATGAACTTGAAAATTTGAATAATGGATTGATGTATACCAAGGATTTGTTTCTATTTATGTGTTTCACTGGATTTGCTTACACTGATATGATAAATTTCAATATTAAAGAATTTGAAGTTACAGATAAGGGGGTAAAGCTTCTTGATACTAAAAAGAGAATAAAAACTGGATATAGTATACAGCAGATTTTAACAAATGAAGCAAAGTCAATAATGGAAAGATATATGAGCTACGGTTATGGACATAATGAAATCATATTCCCATATGAATCTATTGAAAGTTTAAATAGAAAGCTAAAAGTAATTCAAAACATTGCTGGTATACCATTTAACCTAATTACTAAATGCGCAAGAGTAACCTTTAAACTTATAGCACGTCAGAGTGGAATTTCAGATGCAGGACTTGTGAAAAAATTAATGGGTTGGAAAACTCCAAGAACGATGGAGGGTATATATGATAGATATATTGAGGAAGATTTCATAGATGCAAAATATAAGATGGATTCATTTTTGAAAAGTCAAGGAATTCTATATTGTGGTTTGAAATAATATTAAATTTGATTCAAAATAACGCAGATGAATTCAAATGAATTTGATGTAAATGAATCTAATGAAAAATTAGATAAATATTTGTTAAGTCGAGAACTTTTAGTAGATAAGATTACTCATAAGAGAATTAAAAAAATCTTTTTAGAATTTAAAGAATCCATAAGAGTTGTTCTTTCAAAAAGGTATAAAAAAGAGAGGAGGGGTGTGGATGATTTAGCACCCTTTGAAAAATTCTTAAGCATATTTCATTTAGCCACATTTACTGAAAATCAACAATTGATTGATTTATTTATATTTGAATTACAAGCAATAAATAAAAAGACTAAAAAAATCAAGTATTACTTTATTAAAGCTTCTCAAATAAGAGAAGTTTTAAATGAAATCAATGAAAGCGATTTTTTTAGAATAGACAGTTATAAAGCGTTTAAAAATATTGAGTTTGCGATGATTTTAAAATTGAATGCTTACTTAATCAGTGTTTTTTTTGATTATGAACATATTATTTCACCATTGGATGATATTTTAGAAAAACAAAAAAGAAGACTCATTAAAAATAAAGTTGCATTGCAAGATGAAGATGATTTCATTTTTAAAAAGGCGCAGGAATTTGCTTTGAAAATGGTACAGCAATATGACAGCAAAAAAGGTGATTTGAGATTTATAAAGGACACTATTTCTGGGGTTCATTCAGCAATTTTTTTACAAGAGATTTATCATAAAAATATAATTAACATAAAGAGTTCTACCGCCAAAGAAAAAAATATCATTTTCTATCCATTACTTAAATTGGTGGAAATTGAGAAGCCCCTATATGATTTTCAAGACTTTCGAAATTCAGATTATGCCATAACATCAAAAACATTGGAAACTAAAAAAAAGGCTTTTAATAGGTATATGAACAAACAAGTCATAAACTTTTTATCGATAAAAAAATGAACAAATTTCTCCGCTAATTAGCGGAGATTGTTTATCACATCTACGTTTTTATTTTGCATCATATTTGTGGCTTAAACCACTAATATGATACAAAACATTGAAGAGCTAGAAAAATCAATTCAAGAATTAATACTTGAATTAAGGGAATTGAAAGCGAAAAATGAATCCCTCAAAGATTTACCAGAGCTTGTTAAAGGCTGGATTCCCCGAAGTGCTGTAATGAAATATTTGAATTACGGCAATACACAGATTTCCCATTTTATAAAAAAGTATGAGATTGTTACTATAACCATGGGTAAACGAATTTTTATCTCCCAAAAATCGTTGTCTGATACTTTTGAAAAGAATATAATTCAGGGAAAATAAACATAATAACCCATTTGGGCTAAAACAATAGCCCAAATGGGTTTTGTTATTCAATAAACTAAAATAAAAAAAACAAACAATGAGTATTTACAAATATCGTGGGGCGATGCCCCTAATTGAGGGAGGGTCTAATCTTAATAATAAATGGGGGGAAATTAAAAGGGTAGCAACAAAAAAAATGTTTTTTACAAACACTATTACAGAAGAGACATTCGCTGTTACAGACCTTCAATTGCAAAAGCAAAGTCGAAATAGACTTCTTTATAGGATGCTAGATACATATGCTCGACTGATACAAAAGAAAAAGATTTCTACAATAATTATTGTAGCCCCAATAGAAAAATACAATCTACCTTCTGATTTTTTGAAAGAATTTAAAAGAAAGCTTTTAAGAAATTGTATTTCTCTTCTCGGCTACTACTGGCAGCGTGATATTGGTGATAATGAAAATGTAAGTCATTATCATTTAATTTTCTTTTTAAAAAAAATTGATGGCGAAGCTTATCATAAATTATTCAAAAAGAAGAAGGGTAAATATGAGGCGGAATTTTGCGACTCATTGAGTAAATTCATTGGGTATCTTAAAAAGAAAGAAATTTATGCACCAGAAAAGAAGCGGTCTTACGGCTGCTCTAGAGAATTTAAAAAGCTATAAAATGAATACATTTAAAAGATTAACCAAGAAAAAACTAGCAAAAATGTATGGGGTTTCCTACAACACATTTATGAAGTGGTTAAGTGCTATCCCAGAGTTAAAATTACCTAAATACTCTTCGCTAAATCCTAAACAGATAAAGTCTATTATAGAATATTTGGGTGAGCCATAAAATAATTGTTTTCAAAAGGTTTTAAAAGGTTTCAATAGTATTAAACCATTATTTGTGGTTAACATACTTTTAAAGTATGGAAAATACAAACCCCAAAGCCCTTAACCTCGATGCTTTAAGAAATATTGAATCAAGCGTTACTCTCGGTTTCAAATGCCCACCAGAATTGAAATTAACTCTGGCAAAGGAAGCCGAAAATAGTGGATTAACCCTATCAAGTTATGTGTGCAAACTTGTTGAATATGGAAATGAAGAAAAAAAAATGCTCGAGGAAAAAAATGAGATATTAACAAATGCTTTAAATAAGATTCAGTCCGAATTAAAATTCTTCAAAAACGAAATCCTATTTGAATTATTAAAAAAATATAAAGGTAATTCGACAAGTTATTTTGATAGAGATGGAAAAAAAGTTGAACTAGAGGTTAACTCTATAAAAGATATCTATATTTTACTTATTAACTCCTTTAAATATCAAAAATGATTGTACAAAACCAGTTCCCTTTTGGAGGAGAACCTAATATAAAAAAAACAAAAAAAAGTACTGGGTTAATTCTATTCGGAGTACTTTCTCTTTTAACAGTTGCTGGACTTTATTACAACTATACATTAACGAATAAAATAAATAAGAATGCTTGAGCATTGGTAACTTGACTTTCTCTAAAATCACACTAAAGAATACTTTTTATTGTATCATTAACCAACCTATCACAGTGTCGAAAAGATATATTTTTATTAGAACCAGTACAACAGAACAAACTCCAGAATTACAATTGAACGATATTGTAACAACATTTGGGTTAACTGAATATAATACTATTGAAGAACAAGACTCTGCTTTCAAGGAAAATTCAAAGCGTGTTGAATTTGAAAAACTTAAAAAGTTAATCTGGGATAATAAAGTATCTGAATTATATGTATGGGACCTTGACCGTCTTTTTAGAAACCGTAAGAAACTAATTGAGTTTTTACAAATATGTAATCATACAAAGACTACATTATATAGTTTCAATCAACTATGGTTACAAACTATCCAAAATGTACAACCTCCATTTAACGAAATAATGTTTGACTTTATGATTCAAGTTATGGGATGGCTCGCGGAAGAAGATTCTAAAAAGAAATCGAATAGGGTTAAAATGGCAGTGGTTAAAAAAGACGATAAGCCTACTGTCTCTTACAAAGGTAATCGCTGGGGTCGTAAACCACTTTCAAAGCAAGTTGTAAATAAAATTATAGAGCTACATAATTCTGGTTGCTCTATTCGTCAAATCGCTAATCAAGTTAATATTTATGATTTTAATAATAATGGTCGTAAAATTTCAATTGGTGCTGTTCATAAAACCATACACTCATTTAAGGCTGAAAAAGTTAGTATTTAACTATGTTCATTAGATTGTTGATTAATGAACATAGTTAAATAAAAAAGAGACATTTTGCCTCTTTTTTATTTTTTTTATTGAGTTACTCTTATGATTGTCCCATCTTGTAATTCCTTGATATAAGAGATGATTACTCCATTCTTATTTGTCAAAAATTCCTTTACACCTAATCGGTTTTGTGTGACATATCTTATATTTCCATTCTCTAAATCAATTTTTTTGATACGCTTTATTCCTAATGAGTTTCTTGCTTCATTAATATTATGCCCAACCCAAGTACTATTTTTTGATTGATAAGTGCTAGAACAAGAATATGCAAAAAAGAGTATCACAATTAACATTGGTTTCATTGGCTAGTTGTTTTTTGGAGACTCAACTTTGATACTTTTGTGCTTTTTATCGTGACCTACAACTTTACCAGTCTTCTCATTAATAATTGCACCGTCTTTTGAATCAGTCCAAGTTCCATCTCCATTATCCCATCCAACAACTCTCCCAGTTTTTTCATTTATAATTGCACTATCCTTAATGTCAGTCCAAGTTCCGTCTCCATTATCGTGTCCTAAAACCTTGCCAGTGTTATTGTCTATAATATCTCCATTTTTTGCTGTAGATGTACCATCTTTATTATCTAGGGCATCTTGTGGCACTTTTCCAGTATCAGCCTTATTAGCATTAGCCGTATCCCTAGCTTCTATGTTAGCTTCTTTTTTAGATGAGTTCCCAGAACAACTTTGTAAAGTGTTCATTCCTAATAAAACAGAAAAAGCTAAAAATAATTGTAGTTTGTTTTTTTTCATTTTGTTTGATTTATGATTAATAATAAAAAAGCGTAACCATTGATTTTTGCTCCTCAAGGCATTGCGACAGCCCGCTCTAACAAAAATATAGTTACGCCATATGGCGTATCATCAATCAATGTTAGAGCGCAAGTCAAGGTCGCAATTTTGAGTAGCGCTTTAATTGTGTAATACGATAATATTAATATGTTTTATTTACCTATTTCAATTTGATGTTTTAGATTATTAATAATTGCTTTAAAAATACATTAAAATTTATAAAAATTCTTTGTGATGAAAATAAATATTCATCCAAGATGAATTGTATTGACACACTTTCTTAATTTTGTTTCAATGAAGTTTCCCAAACGCAATGAATTGATTTTAAACGAATGAACTTCACAATTCGCTTGCGATATTTGGATAAGTACTTGTAAATCATTGATATTCAATAGCAGTATTGAACGCTAACGCGGTCAC
>JAIXWH010000086.1 GCA_027484165.1 Chitinophagaceae bacterium
AGTTGGGTTTGCTCACACAATATGTTTCTAAAAATGCTGCTCCCCGCGCAGTCTATGAAGCAAGACTCACTGGAAGTATAAAAGCAACAGAAATCAGGAATATGTTTAGAGGTTCGGGTGCTTTTATTGATTCTCCTGCAAATGAATACGATGCATTAATAGTTGATGAAGCACATCGATTAAACAAATTCAGTGGACTCTTTGGAAATCTGGGAGAAAACCAAATAAAAGAAATTATTAACGCCTCCAAATTTTCAGTTTTCTTTTTGGATGAAGACCAACGAGTAACTTTAAAAGATATTGGACAAAAAGAAGAAATCATTAAATGGGCACATTTATCAAATGCAAATATTACCGAACTGGAATTAAATTCTCAATTCCGTTGCAATGGCTCTGATGGTTATCTGGCATGGCTTGATAATACATTACAAATCAGAGAAACAGTCAACCAGGACTTATCAGGAGTGGATTACGACTTTAGAGTATTAGATAACCCCGCTGAACTCAGAGATTTGATTGTAGAAAAAAACAACATCAACAACAGAGCAAGAATTGTTGCAGGATACTGCTGGAAATGGCCAAGTAAAAAAGATTTCAAGGCCTACGATATTGAATTTCCCGAATATGATTTCAAAATGAAATGGAACCTTACCGAAGATGGCAGCACCTGGATCATTAGTCCTAAGTCTGTTAACGAGGTGGGTTGTATACATACCTGTCAGGGACTTGAAGTAGATTACATTGGCGTAATCATTGGAGATGATTTAATTGTAAGAAACGGAGTAGTAATTACAGATGCTTCTAAGAGAGCCAGCTCTGATAATTCTGTAAAAGGGTATAAAAAATTGATGAAAGAAAATCCTGAGGAGGCTAAAGAGCAACTGGATTTGATAATAAAAAATACTTACCGAACATTGATGACCAGAGGAATGAAAGGGTGTTATGTGTATTGTGTGGATGAAGAGACGAGGAAGTGGTTTAACAATGGAATTAAGTGAATTCCTATAATCTTTAAATAATGAAACAAGGATTTTACGAAAAAATAATTACTGATTCAGTTCAAAAAGAACTTGATAAAAATCAGCAATTTTTAAAGGTAATTGAGCCTTTCGAAAAAGAAGATGGTTCAGTCTTTATTAATCGTTTTTTTCAGTCTTTAATTCAAAAAGCATTTGCAAAAATTAATTCAGAAAAAGAAGAATCTGCAAAGCCCAAACTTATAGAACTCACCAACCAACTCATTTCATTATTATCAAACTATACAGGTCAAGAACATTTACTTGAAGAGTTGATAGAGCCCAAAGGAAATATATTAAAGGCGTTATTTAATCAAGGTGCTTTCTCAAGAACAGACATTAAAGATCACATCAAAGAAGTATTTCCATTAACAGGTTTAAGCGAATCGGAATTGTTTACAGGGAATAAATCGGGGATTTCATTAGAAAGCGAATTGAAAAAAGAAATGCTTTCAAGTGATGAGGTTTGTTGGCTTGTATCGTTTATTAAGTTTGAGGGAATACGATTGTTTGAACAAGTATTTAAACAATTAGAGTTTGATGGAAAAAAAGTAAAAGTGATATGCACTGTATATATGGGTGCCACTGATTTAAAGGCGATCGACTTTTTATCACAGTTTTCGAATGTGGAAATAAAAATCTCATTTAATACCCAACAAGAAAGGTTACACGCAAAGACATATATTTTTAAAAGAGAGTCCGGCTTTCATACAGGTTATATTGGTTCATCTAACTTATCAAGAACTGCGCTTACAAATGGTTTGGAGTGGAATTTAAAAATAACAGAACAAGAAATACCACATATTATTGAAAAGTGTATAAAAACATTTGAAACATATTGGAACGATAATGATTTTGTACTTTATAACAAGGATGAACATAGAGAAAAATTAAAAGCCGCCTTACAAATTCAAAATAAAGTAACAGATGAAGACACAATCGAACAATTCTTTGATTTTACTCCGTTTTCATTTCAACAAGAAATTTTAGACCAGCTTGAAAAATGCAGACAAAATGGTGAGAATAAAAATTTAATTGTAGCAGCAACGGGAACTGGCAAAACAGTTATGGCTTCATTTGATTTCAAAAAATATTTAAAAACTAATCCAAAAGCAAGGTTTTTGTTTATAGCACATAGAGAAGAAATATTAAAACAGTCTCGATATACATTTAGACACATCTTGCGTGATAATAATTTTGGAGAATTATGGTTTTCTAAAAATGAACCAACTCAATACAATCAGTTGTTTGCGTCTATTAATACATTAAACAATAGAATAGATGATTTGAAATTGAACGCTGACTATTTTGATTATATCGTAATTGATGAGGTACACCATAGTTCTGCAAAAAGCTATCAAAAACTACTTAGCTACTTCACTCCAAAATTATTGATTGGATTAACAGCAACTCCAGAAAGGATGGATGGTGCAGACATCACTCATTATTTTGGAAAGTCAATATCAGCAGAAATAAGACTAACGGAAGCCCTCAATAGACGATTGCTTTGTCCATTTCAATATTTTGCTTTATCTGATAATACAGACTTATCTCAAATTTCATGGAGACGAGGTAAATACGATATTACAGCATTAGAAAAAGTTTTTTCAGAGGACGATAGAAGGGTGAATGATATTCTTCGGAATTGTAACAAGTATTTGAAAGACATCAACAATGTATGTGCCATTGGGTTTTGTGTTTCTGTAAAACATGCAGAATTTATGCATGAAAAGTTTTCTTCGAAAGGAATGTCATCAGCATTTTTAACATCTGCAAACACTGATGAAAGAAATGCTATCATTCAAAGATTTAGAAGAAAAGAAATCAATTATTTATTTGTCGTAGACATTTTTAATGAAGGAATTGACATTCCTGAAATTGATACGTTACTCTTTTTAAGACCAACTGAAAGTTTGACTATATTCTTACAACAGCTAGGAAGAGGTTTAAGAATTCATGAAGACAAATCATATCTAACTATTTTAGATTTTGTTGGACAATCCAATGCTGAATATAGTTTTGAACACAAGTTTAGGGCTATGGTTGGTAAAACACATACCAGAATTAAAGATGAAATAGAGAACGATTTCCCTCATTTGCCACTGGGTTGTTCGATTGTATTAGAAAAGCAAGCGAAAGACATTATTTTAAAAAATGTACAGCGACACATTAGAGGAGGTGTACAAAAAATAAAAGATGCTATCATTAGGTTCAAGCAAGATTATTCCGTAGAATGTACGTTGACTAATTTCATAAATCTCTCAGAAATAAATCTAAAAACAATTTTTGATACTGATTGGCTTTGGTACGAATTGAATTCGATGGTTGATGGAAATAATATTGAATCAAATGCTTCAAATAAAAAACTTGCAGGCGCAATGTCTAACGCTTGGTTAGCGTGCGAAAGCAATGCATATTTTAATTTTATTATTGAGTGGGTAAATGCTGGATGCAATATGATTCAATCAGAGTTGACTCAACAATATTTATTGATGTTTTATTTTGATATTTATAATGAAGAACCAAAAGTAGATCGATATGAAGATTTGGAATTAAAATTAAAGGAGTTATTAAGTGCCGATTCCATAAAAAACGAATTGATTGAATACTTTTCATTAAGAATAAATCAGACTGAAGCTATTGAAAAAGATATTAGTCTTGGTTTTAAATCTACTTTAAATCTGCACGGCAGATATACCAGAAGTCAAATTCTAGTTGGTCTAAATGCAAATACATTAAATCGAAAATATCCAAGTAGAGAAGGCGTTTTGAATTTGCCAGACATTAAAACCGAAGCTCTTTTCATTACATTAGATAAAACGGAAGGCAGATTTAGTCCGAGTACCATGTACCACGATTATTTTGTAAATAGCGAAATATTTCATTGGCAAAGTCAAAATTCAACTACTCCCGAGAGTCCGAAGGGACAATCTTATATCAATCACCAACAGATAAAAAAATCAATATTACTTTTTATAAGAGAGAAGAATAGTGATGAAGAAGGAATAACGATGGCCTTTGTTTTTTGTGGCCAAGTGAATTATTTAAGCCATGAAGGCAGTAGACCAATGAATATTATATGGAGGTTAGAGAACACACCACCGGCATTGTTGTTGAATGAGGGAAAGAAATTAGCGGTAGGGTAAAACTTAAACTAATAGAAATACATGCAAAATCCTATTTACAAAAATATAATCAAACTTATTGAAAGAGATAGTAAATTTTCTACTTACAAATTTGCATTGCTAAGAGGTGTAATAGAGGTAATACAAGTTGGTTCACCATATGTGCATCGAATAGGAGATAATATTAAAATTCCATTAGGATTATTGATAGAAAAATGGATTTTATATTATTATCCTCTTTTAGAGACGGATATTAGCATACCGCAAATAAATGGTGAAAATAATTTACAATTCGAACAAGAACTTAAACACATAATTTTTTATTATAAAGACAAAGGCGGACTTTCTGTTTTCTACAATGACTTAAGAAGACAAAACATCCCAAATAATATTAGAAAGGAGTTTGTTTTATTGTTGAGGAAGCTTCAAAAAACAATTACAGAGATGCCAATGAAATATATTGGTCAATCAATTAACAAAGAGCACTACTCCATTTTCAAATTTGAAAAACCTCAGTCAAGAGTTAATAAATCAAGTATAATTAACTCTCAATTTTTAATTCAAAACCTTGGCTACTTTACTATACCCGTTGAGTATTATGAAGTATTTTCTTTTATGGGTACATTTTTATCTGGTCAAGAATCCATTTTAATTAAATGGGCCGAATTTTCAGTTCAAGCATCAAGGTTTACAATTAATTTCTCAACAGTTATAGAAAAACTAATTGAATCTCCAATCACAGAAAGAGATGTAGAGGACACTAAGAACCTTTATAAATCAATAATAACCAATCAAAAAGAAATCAATTGTGTGTGGACGGGTTGCGGGATAAAGAAATTAAATGTTGATCATGTGATTCCATTTTCAATTTGGAAAAACAATGATTTATGGAATTTATTACCTGCGGAAGAAAAGGTAAACAATCATAAACGGGATAAAATACCTTCAAATAAATTAATAGAAAGCAGAAAAGATTCAATCTTGTCATATTGGGATCTATTACTTGATAGTAATTCCAAAAGATTTCAAAGTGAAATTGAAGTCTCTTTATTGGGCCATGTATTTAATCAAAACTGGAAATCAGAGAGCATTAGTAAACTAAAGGACTCTTGTAGTTACTTAATAAATGAAAGAGGATATGAAGAATGGAATTTATAATTGCCCTTTCTGTAATTTAGAAAGAGAAAAAATAATTGAAACCAAACTATCATTTGCTATTTACGATGGATTTCCTGTAAATGAAGGTCATACATTGATAATACCAAAAAGGCACACCCCTAATTATTTTGATTTGACTTTAGAGGAGCAGAAAGATTGTATTGAATTATTAAATCGAGTTAAATTAATAGTACAAGAAAAATATAATCCTGCCGGTTTTAATGTGGGTATCAACATAAATGAAGCTGCTGGGCAAACGGTGCCACATGTGCATATTCATTTGATACCGAGGTATGAGGGAGATGTTGAAGAGCCGAGAGGAGGGGTGAGGGGAGTAGTGCCTAATAAACGTATTTACTAACCCACCACCGGATAATAAATCTCTCCCCAATCTTCACTTTTATTCTCCATCATAATATCAATAATGATAGGAATAAAAAGTTTAAGAATATTACAAGCATCTCTTACCTGCGCACGATTCACTTTGCTTTTATAAGTTGCACCACCATGCATGAGTTGATTGCGGAGCATGTATAATCTGTCGAGAACCACTTCAATGAGTTTAGCAACTTCGTTTTTAGAAAGGAAGCGATTTGCATCTTCAATTGATTTATCAAACAACTTTCTCCAATTCACTTTTTCACCCCGTTGAGCATCCCAAAAGGGCTTGTATATAAATTGATTCTCAATAATGAGACGAACTGGTCCTGAAAACTTTTGCCATAACAAATTGTGAAAACGCTTTTCATGATCATGACTTACCAACTTTGATATAAATTCATTGAACTGTTTTCTCTCAGTAAAATCGTCTTCTAATTTTTCATCTATTGCGTAACAGGCATTATAAGATATCCATAAAGACAGAAACTGCAAGTCAAGATTGGAAGTATTTTCTTCAGCACACTTTAACCAGCTGATTGCGCGGTGTAAACGTACAGCTAAGGTTTCAGGCGTGTCTTTATGTTGTTTGAGTTTTCTTTTTAAATCGGTGGATGCCATTGAGTATATTGTTAATTAAATCTAAGGTACTTAAAATAAGTTTTATTTTTCATTCATCCACTCTCTCAACTCTTTCACTTCAGCAATCAATATTTTCAGGTTTCTCGAATCAATCAATTTCATTTCTTGCTCTTCTGTAAGTTTAGCATTAGCTTTCTGAAATTTTATAATTCTCATTATTGCACCAATACTATCTTCACGTTCATCCTCAAGTTTGGTTAGTTCATTTAAGATTTCATCAATCGTTTTGTCTTTAGGTGATATATATTGACAGATACGTTTAGTTAAGTCTTCGCATATGTCAAGATTGTTATTTTTAAAATACAATTCCAGTGTTCCTTTGGATAAATGGTAATTTCCCATATTATTTGTTTTAAATTATGATTAAATATTTTTTCAGTTATTTTATAATTTTTTATTTAGTCTATTCTTTCTTTGGTTGTGTTAAATGAATACCAAAACCTTGAACAATTCTATAAGTACTATAAAGGAGATTTACTTGTGTTAATCCATTCTTTCAATTCTTCCAAACCACCTTTTTTACAACAATATCCACATCCCCACGAATGACTTGATGTAGAAATCATGATATGGTGTTGTCTTCTAGAAGGACAATTTGCTTTCCAGCTATCAGGGGATTGGTCTTCTGGTTCGGGATATAGATTTTGTTCGGAACAATAAATTATGAGTGGATGATCTTTTCCATTT
The DNA here is from genome assembly GCA_027484165.1 of Chitinophagaceae bacterium. Classification (GTDB taxonomy): domain Bacteria; phylum Bacteroidota; class Bacteroidia; order Chitinophagales; family Chitinophagaceae; genus Ferruginibacter. The sequence continues at coordinate 7,007 of JAIXWH010000086.1, forward strand.
TCTTTAGTTTCATCTTTTCTTTTCTTAATGTTATTGATTCCTTCCTTTAATATCTCATTGAATTCATTTTCAGTAATCAATAAACTTTTAGTAAAGTAAGGATAGCCATAGC
>JAIXWH010000105.1 GCA_027484165.1 Chitinophagaceae bacterium
AAAGAAATAAAAAGAGGCATGCACATGGATATGCCTTACAAACCAAGATATGGTAACACAGGCTGGGTGGCTAATCAGGTTTTAGGTTGGGGAGCAAATATTGGTTGGGACATTACACTCAATGGAAAGATTGTTTGTTGCAGAGTACACTATGATGACTACATCAATTTTGAAGTAGAATTATTGAATGACGAGGAAATAGAAACGTATAAATTAAAATATCAACAAACTGATAAATCATTGATAAATAGACTTGCTACATTAACCGAAATGTTTGATAAGCAGTTGCTTTCTGAAACGGAGTTTCAAAAAAAGAAAACCGAAATTTTAAACGAGATTTAATAATAAAAAATAATATATTTACTAAACAACCTACAAATGAATCATCAAGCTCCAATCCCGTCTCTAAAAGAAATAATTTTTCAAGTATTTGGCGTAACCTTACCCATTAGAGGTGGAATGGGTGACAGTATGGAAAACGCTATAATCATTGAGCGCATTTTACCTTTTACTGACTATGTGTCTATTGAGCACGAGGTAGTTAACTTCATTGTAAAAGGTCGAGATTTACATTCCTGGAAAATGATTAAGCAACAACTGTTATTTGAAAATGGAAAAACTTACGACAAATTCGAAGTAAATGTGGTAAGTAATCAAGAAGGTAAACTGGTTCAACATACAGAGAATTATTATTTTGATATTTCGGATTGTTTTGGTCCCGAAAAAATAAGCGTATCTGAAGAAGATAAAAAAATGGCAGAGATGAAATTGTATCTGGATAAATTAAATGAAGCTATTGATCATAAAAGCAACGATTCGAGCCATCAATAAATAAAACTAAAGAATAAGCCCACATCTATTATTATAATATGCCTCAAGATTTAGATTATCATTTTGCCAGTTTTTTTCCAGATGAAAAAGTTCGCCCATTTGCTTATTTACTTTCCCAAAGTTTGAGGGAAGGCCATATTTGTATAGCAGTTAAGGCTGAAACTGAAATTAAAACTCCTTTTGGTTTTGCTACCCTCGATTTATTAAATCAAGTGTCAGATAAAATGTTGTCGAAAACGGATACTACAACTCCATTTATTTTTAGAGCCGACTACCTGTATTTGCAGCGTTATTATCGTTATGAATCTAATTTGGTTGAGCAGGTAATGCAAAGACTTGATCATAGCAGAAAGAATAAAAATGAATATCAACAAAAAATAGAAGCGCTGTCTGATTTAATAAAACAACAAGGCGCAGATAATGATATTAATGGCTTATCGGTTGACGAAAAAATAGACTGGCAGTTGATTGCAGTATTAAGGTCATTAATGAATGATTTTAGTATCATCACCGGAGGCCCCGGAACCGGAAAAACCACAACCTTGTCCAAATTTCTACGCATTTTATTTACCATGCATCCGGGATGTAATGTAGCTCTTGCAGCACCTACAGGGAAAGCATCAATGAGAATGCTGGAATCTTTAAAAGAAAAGTCTGTAGTTTTTCCAAGTGAAATTCAGCAACAAATTCAACAATTAAAACCATATACCTTACATAGATTATTAGGATTTCAACAGCAGTCTATTTACTTTAAACATAATGCCGATAACCCTCTTCCTTACGATTGGGTAATTGTTGACGAGGCTTCAATGATTGACTTGCCTTTGTTTTCTAAATTATTGTCGGCATGTAAACCCACAACAAGATTATTATTGCTCGGAGATCAGGATCAGTTGGCATCAGTAGAAGCAGGAAGTTTGCTCGGCGATCTTTGTGCCGCAGCAGGAAAATTGAATCGATTTTCGAAACAAGAAAATGAATGGTTGAATAAGTTTATAGCATCTGCAGAACGTCAAATTCCTGATACCTATTCAACACCAACTACACTTTCTTTTTTGGATTGCATCACCTCACTTCGTTTTAGTCATCGTTTTAAGGAACGCGGGTCAATCGGGCAGTTGAGCTTGTCAATTATAAATGGTAATGCAGATCTTGCCATTCAACTTTTAAATAGTGACCAAAACCAACAAATTGGTTTAATCAATGAAAAGTATGACCATGCTATAATTGATTTTGTGAAAGGATATATTCAATATATGGAAGAGCCAGAAGTGGAAAAAGCATTGGTAAAAATAAATCAACTTCGTGTATTGGTTGCCGTTAAAGAGGGAGATTTTGGTCTTCATAACATAAACCGAAAAACAGAAAAAATTCTTAATTCAATTCGTCCTGATTTGATACAACCTAATTCAGGTTTTTATCACAATAGACCTGTGATTGTAACTAAAAATAATTATGATTTAGGATTGTTCAATGGCGATATTGGAATTGTACGTAAAGATCCAGTTACAAAAAACCTGAAAGTTTATTTCGAAGCAGAAGAAAAAGGAAAGCCCTGTCGTTCTTTCACGCCAGCTTCATTGAGTGATTGCGAAACGGTTTTTGCCATGACCATTCATAAAAGTCAAGGTTCTGAGTTTGAAAAAGTTATGGTAGTAATGCCCAATCAAATAGATAATCCTGTATTAACCCGAGAGCTATTGTACACAGGCGTTACAAGGGCAAAATCGCATGCCTACATTATGGGAACTGAAGAAGTATTAAGAGAAGGAATATTGCGTCAGGTAGTTCGTTTGTCGGGTGTGCATGAACGATTAATAAAATAATTTATCGGAAAATTAAAATAAAAATATGGCTATTCAACTTCGTGTTGCAGCATCTTTAGATATACTTTCGGAAGAACTCATCGTTGATTTAAAAAACGAAAA
>JAIXWH010000066.1 GCA_027484165.1 Chitinophagaceae bacterium
AGCATAAGTCCGGATATTGGATTTTTTTGGTTTTTCACCATTATCTTTTCAGATAATGATAGGATTTTGGTTTTTCTTAGGGTTTGGGTTTTGATTTTTGTTTGCCATCATCGCTTTTTAAGGCATAGGCTAGGTACTGGATTTTGTTTTAGTTTTCATAAGGATAAATATTTTAAAGCGAACGTTTTCAATTAAAAAGAAGTTGACTAATATTGGATTTGGTTTTTTTAATTGGATATTGAAAAGAACTTGGTTTTTATTTGGATTTTGGATTCTGACTGATATGTTGTTTATCAATCAACTTCTGACACAAAGATGCGAAGCTTTGAGATGCTGTACAAGAGCAGAATTGCCCTTTTTATGGGATGAAGTAATTACTGGTTCAAGCGTATAAAATACATGAAAACGCTTCTGTTTATACGATTTTCTATAACGTAGTTTTACGATATCGCAAATTAGACAAAGTTGTAAAAAAGAAAAGTGCTGCATTGTAAATGCAGCACTGTATTGAATTTGATAAACTTAGGAGTTCTGTTAAATCGTTATTTGGATAAACTCTGAATAATATCGTACTTGGTTACAATTTGATAAATACCACTGTCATCTTTGCTTAAAACTGCACCATTTTCTTTATTGATAAAACTACTTAAACGTTCAACAGGAGTATCAAAACTAACTTCTGGGTAAGGCTTTTCCATAACGTCTTTTACGCTTTGTAATTTGATTTCTGGATTATTGAGTAATTTATCAAATAATCCACTTTCAGAAATAGCACCTACGTTTTTTCCATTTTCAAATACTGGAATATTTTCGATGTCATATTTCTTCATTAATTCAACGGCTTCGAGTACAGTATGGTCGGGTGTTAAGCTTACTAACTTTTGACTTTTTCTTCCGTTGATTATTTCTTTAAATGTTTTTACCTCTAAAAAACCTCTCTCCATCATCCATTCGTCATTATAAATCTTTCCAACATATCTGCTCCCGTGATCATGAAAAATACAAACCACTACATCGTCTTTCTTTAATTGATCTTTTAATTGAAAAACACCTTGTAAACAACTGCCTGCACTGTAGCCACAAAACATGCCTTCTTCTTTTGCAATTCTTCTTGCCATTACAGCTCCGTCTTTATCTGTAACTTTTGTAAACTCATCAATGTACTTCATGTCGTAATTCTGAGGAACAAAATCTTCACCAAAACCTTCACTGATGTAGGGATATACTTCATTTTGATCTAATTCGCCTGTTTCGAAATATTTCTTTAACAGAGAACCATAGCTATCAATAGCCCAAATTTTAATATTGGGATTTTGTTCTTTTAAATATTTTGCAGTTCCTATAATTGTTCCTCCTGTTCCGGTTGCTACTACTAGATGGGTGATTTTCCCTTCAGATTGTTGCCAAATTTCAGGTCCTGTTTGTTCATAGTGCGCTTGTCTATTGGCTAAATTATCATATTGGTTTACATACCATGAATTCGGAACTTCTGTAGATAATCTTCTAGAAACTGAATAGTAGGAGCGAGGATCTTCTGGTTCTACATTTGTAGGACAAACTATTACCTCTGCACCCACTGCTTTTAAGATATCTGCTTTTTCTTTCGATTGCTTATCTGTTGTGGTGAAAATGCATTTATATCCCTTAACGCAAGCGGCTAATGCTAATCCCATTCCTGTATTTCCACTTGTGCCTTCAATGATTGTGCCACCGGGCTTGATTTTCCCTTCTTGTTCAGCAACTTCAAGCATTTTTAGCGCCATTCTATCTTTAATGGAATTCCCAGGGTTGAAATATTCAACTTTTGCCAAAACGGTGCAGGGTAAATCTTTAGTGATTTTGTTTAATTTGATTAAAGGGGTGTTTCCAATTGTTTCAAGAATGTTATTTAACCACATAGATTTTTATTTGTGCCAAAGGTAATAATTTAGTTTTCCAAAGAGTAGTCAATTAATCATTAGTGATTTATTTGAGCTTTTGATTGAAAATTAATTAATAATTTACTTAATTGATGAAATAATATCTAAATTTGATTCTTCCTAATGAATATTATTCATGCAATATTTGAAATCTTTTAAAAATGACAAGAAAATCGGCTTATGTAACCTTTGGAATTTTAATACTCATCGCATTTTTATCTTTACTTTTTCCTTCTCTGCCAACACAAATTAATCATAGTCCAATTGATGCCGCTGATACTTCTTGGATGCTTACAGCTACAGCTTTGGTTTTAATCATGACACCCGGACTTGCATTTTTTTATGGTGGAATGGTCAATAAAAAAAATGTATTGAGTACCATGTTGCAAAGTTTTATTTGCATGGCTTTGATTTCAATAATTTGGGTTGTAGTTGGATTTAGTTTGTCCTTTGGAGATTCTCAATACGGAATCATAGGAAGTCCATCTACTTTTTTTATGATGAATCATGTGATTGATGGTGCTCCATGGAAATTAGCGCCTACCATTCCATTGATTCTATTTGCATTTTATCAATTGAAGTTTGCAATCATAACACCAGCATTAATAACTGGCGCATTTGCTGAAAGAATTAAATTTAAGTCTTACTTGTTGTTTATAGTTTTGTTTTGTTTGTTTATTTATTGTCCTTTAGCTCATGCAACCTGGCATCCTGATGGAGTTTTGGCAAAGTTGGGTATTCTGGATTTTGCAGGAGGAGTGGTAGTACACATGAGTGCGGGATGGGCAGCATTGGCAAGTGCAATTTATTTAAAAGGCAGAAACGAATCAGTTCATAATCCTGCAAGAATTACTTATGTGTTATTAGGTACGGGTTTGCTATGGTTTGGATGGATAGGTTTTAATGCAGGTTCAGCTTTTCATGCCGACAATATTGCAGCAATAGCCATTGCTACAACTTCAACAGCTTCCGCTGCTGCTGCATTCACCTGGATTATTTTTGATGCTGTAAGGGGGAGGAAACCAGGAGCAATGGGTGCTTGTATTGGAGCAGTTGTAGGTTTGGTTGCCATAACGCCTGCTGCAGGATATATTACCTTGCCACAATCATTTATTGTTGGAATGGTTGCATCAATTGTAAGTAGCTTAATGGTTGAGTGGCGATCAAAAACTTCTATCGATGATACACTTGATGTTTTTCCATGTCATGGAGTTGGTGGAATGGTTGGGATGATTTTAACTGGTGTATTTGCAAGTTCAAAGATTAATTCAGGAGTTCTAAATAATGGGCTGATTTATGGTGAAACGAAATTGTTTATAGTTCAGCTTTTTGCTTTAGTTGGTGTGTCAGCTTTTGTCTTTCTAAGCACATTTGTACTGCTAAAAATAACAGATTTAATTATGCCACTTCGAGTAAGTGAGACAGAAGAAAAAGAAGGACTCGACTGGAGTCAACATGCTGAGAAACTATAAGTTGAATTTATTGATTGATAACTTCGATTGCTTTTTTAAATGTTTTGTCTTCTGTATTTGTAACCTGATACATAGCATTCTTATTCCAAACCAATCTTGCTAATCTTGATTTGATGGTAGTTTCAATGAAATCTTTTTCAGCAGATGTTAATTTAGAAATATCTACTTTTTTAGAATACGACATGTTTTTTATAGTGTCCCAGTCAGATAAACTGATATGATAATTCTTATTGAACTCTATCGCGTTTTTGTAATTGTTTTTTATGTTTTGATTTGCAGTTGCAAGATTTAAAACAAATTTATTTATGATGTTGCTGGTAAATAATTGAATGGTGTTTTCAGTGATGCTTGCTGTGTCAGAAGTTGTATAGATGTCTGGATAAATTCCTCCACCATCAATGAGTATTTTTCCAGCGGGAGTTTTGTATTTTTTAGCATGAGCAATTCTTAATGAGTCTTCTTTAATTTCTGCTTGATTGTTTTTTCTGTCTAATAATTCTCTGTAATATGCTAGCTCTCCATTTGAATATGGTCGTTGTATGCTTCTGCCCAAAGGCGAATAATATCTTGCTATGGTGATTCTAAGAGCACTATTATCTGACAAGTCGAATTGTTCCTGAACAAGTCCTTTACCAAAGCTTCGTGTACCCATAACTGTTGCTCTGTCCCAGTCTTGAAGTGCACCCATTAATACTTCGCTTGCGCTTGCACTTCCTTCATTTGATAATATGATAATTTTTCCAGTTTCAAATTGTCCCAACCTTCTGCAACGATATTCCTTTTTGGGAGAATGTTTTCCAACTGTGTAAGTAATGAGTTTGTCACCATCCAAAAATTCATCAGCTATTTCAATTGCTTCATCCAGTACACCACCGCCATTATCTCTTAAGTCTAGAATCATTTTTTTTAATCCTTGTTTTTTTAAGTCCATTAATGCGGTCATGAATTCTCTATATGTTTGAGCAGTGAATTTGTCGATTTTGATGTATCCGGTTTCTTTATCAATCATGTAAGAAGCTTCAATGCTGTTTACGGGAATAATATCTCTGTTGATGTTTAATGAAAGTGGATTGCCTTTTCTGATAATATCTAATTTTAATTCGCTTCCTCGGTTTCCACAGATGATTTTTCGAATAGAATCAGAACTCATATTTACAGAAGCTATTTTTTTTTCATTTGCTTTTATGAATTTGTCTCCGAATTGAATACCGGCATTATGAGCAGGACCTTTTTCTATAACATTGGTAACATTTAGAGTATCGTCAATGATTTCAAATTCAATTCCTATGCCGTAAAAATTTCCATTTATTTCATCGTTAATGTCTTGTAATTCAGCAGCCGGAATTCTAACAGAGTGTGGGTCGAGTTTGCTTAATAGGGCATCGATTGCAGTGTCACTGAGTTGGTTAAATGATACATCATCAACATATTTATTTTTGATTAGTTCTAGCACTTCGTTGATAGAAGATTTTTTATCTCTTGAAAAAAAAGAATTGCCCGGAAATCCATCTCTCATTTTAAAGCCAATAAAGATACCTGCGCACATGGAAATGCTCAATAATAATGGCAATGCAACTTTTAATTTCGGATTATTCATTTTAAATATTTTACTAAAGTTGCAAAGTTAATTTTTTGTAGGCATTCTTTTTGTTTTAATTGCTTTTCAAGTTAATTTCATGTTTTAATACAATACGTAGTTTTGGTTTTCAATACTAAACAATAATATTTCCTTTAAATAATTTAATTATGTCAATAAAGCTTATCGCTGATAGTGGGTCAACAAAAACAGAATGGTGTTTAATTAAAGGGAAAAACAAGAAGAAGTTTCAAACCCAGGGTATTAGTCCTTATTTTCTAAAAGAAAATCAAATCGTAGAAATATTAACAAAAGAACTGTTTGGAAAAGTAAAATCAACTTTGCCAGATGAAATTTTTTACTATGGTACTGGATGCAGTAATGCAACTAATGTTAAAATTTTAAAGAATGCACTGAAAGTTGTTTTTCCGAAATCTAAAATTCATGTTGATCATGATTTGATGGGTGCTGCAAAAGCGTTGTGTGGAAACAAAAAGGGAATAGCTTGTATTTTAGGCACAGGATCTAATTCCTGTTTTTTTAATGGGAAGAAAATTGTAAAAAATAGCCCAGGGTTAGGTTATGTATTAGGGGATGAGGGTAGTGGCACTTATCTTGGAAAAAAAGTGATTCAATATTATTTGTACGAAACTTTTGAGCCCGATTTAATGGACAGATTCAAAGCTAAATATAATACGAGCAGCATTGAAATATTGGATGCTGTTTATAAACATCCATTACCCAACAGATATCTTGCAGGTTTCACTGGTTTTTTAGTTGAGAATAGAGGTCATTACATGATTGAAAATATTATTGAAGATGGATTGAATGATTTCTTTTTCAATCACATTTATAAATATAGAGAAAGCTGGACGCTCCCCATTCATTTTGTTGGTAGTGTGGCTTATGGTTTTAAAGATGTTTTGAAATCTCTTTGTGATTCTTATGAATTGCAATTGGGAACAGTATTAAAAAGTCCTATGGAAGGTTTGATTAGGTTTCATCAATAAGTAACTTATTTATATTATGATTTAATTTATTGGGTTATTTAATTTTTGAATAATAATGATATGTGAATAAATCATAATAAAATATTGATTAAAATTCTTGTTTTCTTATTTTCTTTATCATAAATTCGGTTTTGAATCAATTTTATTGTACAACATTAAATGCCCTTGAATTATGAACAACAAATTTTTACTTACAACAGCACTTATTGCAATTTCACTTTTAGGAACTGCACAAAACAACAAATCTACTTTCGCAATCACTGGCGATGGTAACAATGATTTTATTTGGATGAATATCCGTCAATTAGATTTATCCAAAGGTCAAGTTACAAAAACGTTGTTCGACAGAAATGCAACTAAATACACAGTAACTGATGTTAACACAAAAGTCTCAACTGTAAAAAACAGTGCAACAGATTTCAATATGTTCAATAGAAACTCTGTTCACCCAACAGGTTCTTTTGTTGCAGCAGCGGCTTATGATAAAAGAAGTAATAAATTGTTCTACACTCCAATGCGTACTGGTGAATTACGTTGGTTAGATATGAGTTCATCTGAATCTAATCCTCAGTTTTTTACTATGCAGATACCAAATTACAAAATCTCTGAAATGAATGATGATGCAACTGATATTACCAGAATGGTTATTGGTGCTGACGGTAATGGATATGCGATTAGTAACGATGGTAATCACTTCTTCTCTTTTACTACAGGTAAGAAACCAGTTATGACTGACTTGGGAAATATCATTGATGCTGAAGCTAATGGTGGTAATTCTATCCACAACAAATGCAGCAGCTGGGGTGGTGATATGATTGCTGACGCATTCGGTAAATTATATGTAATTTCTGCTAACCATAATGTATATGTAATTGACGTTAAAACAAGAATTGCAACTTACAAAGGAATGATACAAGGTTTACCTGCAGGATACACTACAAATGCGGCTGCAGTTAATGATGATGGTGAAGTAGTTTTAGGAAGTGCTAACTTGTTCTCAGGATACTACAAAATGAGTATCACTGATTTAAAAGCTACAAAAATTGAAGGATCTGATGAAAAGTACAATGCATCAGATTTCGCAAATGCTAATTTATTATTACAAAAAGAAGCGAATAGCTTAAGTAACGGATCAGTAGTTCCATTCGCAGCTACTCCTGTTGATGCAAAAATTTTTCCTAATCCAGTTACTAACTCTTCATTCAATGTTTTGTTAGAATCTGCTAATGATGGTAGATTCACTATTCAGGTTTCAGATTTATCTGGTCGTGTGGTTTCTGTTAAATACATCAATGTAGTTAAAGGAAATCAAAAAGCAAGAGTTGATTTGAATTCAAGATTAACAAAAGGAATCTATGTAGTTAAAGTAACTGATGCAAACAAAGCAGTTATCATTAACGAGAAGATTGTGCTTCAATAATATTACGGTTAATAGGTGCAAGAGGCTATCATTAGGTAGCCTCTTTTTTATTATGTTATTCCATCAATAAATCCGATTTTTGTTGGGAAATTTTTCATTTTGCAAGATATAGAACCATACTACAATTGGAGACATCTTTATATAGCAGAAGAAGATTCTATATCTCCATTTTACAAAAGAGAGTATAGCGAGTTTGAATATACAAAAACCCTGTATAATTATTTTATCCACCCTCAATGGGATGATTTTGGATCTAAAACACTTTACATGAAAATGCTTTATGTTGAGTATGATTATCAATTCGCAATTATAGAGTTGATAGGTGAGTGGAATGATGCTATTGAAAATGATATCATGACATTGAGGCGAAATATCACAGATATTTTATTTAAAAATGGGATTGTTAAGTTTATTTTCATTTCTGAAAATGTATTAAATTTTCATAGCAGTGACGATAGTTATTATGAAGACTGGAAAGAGCAATTGGAAGATGATAACGGCTGGATCGCGGTTCTGAATATGCCTCAGCAAAGTCAATATGATTTTAAAAAATCAAGAATAACTAATTATGTCAATTTCTATGAGATGAATGAATGGAGAACTTACAAGCCTGAACTTATATTTCAGCAGATAGATAATTATATACAAAGGCAATTGTCTTGATTTTTGTATAACTTTTTTCTTTTATTGCTTCATTTTGCCTCAATAAAATAGCATTTTAAAAGATAGTGCCTTATTTTTGCATAAATTTTAAATCCATTAACTTTTAAATATGAACTGGAAGCATTTTTTCACATCTTCTATTGGTAGAAAATTCACGATGGGGTTATCAGGAATTTTCCTGATACTTTTTCTAATTGTTCATGCCGGAATCAACTCTTGTATTTTCTTAAATGATCATGGAGAAACTTTTAATCAAGTTGCTAGATTTATGAGTCATAATTGGATTATGCGTTTCCTTGAAATTGGTTTGTTCGCTACTCTTGTTCTGCATATCATTCAAGGATTAACTTTATGGTATCTAAATAAAAAAGCCAGACCAGTGGATTATGCATTCAATCAACCCTCCAAAAATAGTAAATGGTACAGCCGATCTATGGGAATTTTGGGAACACTCTTGCTTCTCTTCATTGTAATGCATTTGAATCACTTTTATGTTGGAACAAAAATTGCTTTGTATGGTGGAGATAAGCCACATAATTTGTACGAAGAAATGCAGGAAGTGTTCAGCAATCAATGGGTTGTTGTTCTATACTTAGTTGGAGTAATTGCTTTGTTCTGGCATTTGTATCATGGGTTTCAAAGTGCTTTTCATACTTTAGGAATTAATCATAAAAAATATACACCAATAATCAATTGTGCTGGTTTAACCTATGCAGTAATTATATGTATATTATTTGCATTAATGCCTATCGCAATGTTTTTACATTGGTTAAACTAATCCGAAATAAATTTTCAACATCTAAATAACCTAATAATATGGCTTTAAATGCAAAGATTCCACAAGGTGAAATGGATAAGAAGTGGAGTGATTATAAAGGACATGTAAAATTGGTTAATCCAGCCAACAAAAGAAAATTAGAAGTCATAGTTGTGGGTACAGGTTTAGCTGGGGCCTCAGCCGCCGCCTCTCTAGGTGAGTTAGGGTATAAAGTAAAAGCTTTCTGTTTTCAGGACAGCCCTCGTCGTGCACATAGTATTGCTGCACAAGGTGGTATTAATGCTGCAAAGAATTATCAAAATGATGGAGATTCTGTTTTCCGTTTATTTTATGATACAGTGAAAGGAGGAGACTACAGAGCAAGAGAAGCAAATGTTCATCGCCTTGCTGAAGTTAGCACGTCTATTATAGATCAGTGTGTTGCACAGGGTGTGCCTTTTGCAAGAGAATATGGAGGATTGCTTAGTAATCGTTCTTTCGGAGGTACTCAGGTTCAACGTACTTTTTATGCAGCAGGACAAACAGGTCAACAATTGTTATTAGGTGCTTACAGTGCTTTGGAAAGACAAGTGGCATTAGGTAATGTGAAAATGTATTCACGTCATGAAATGCTTGATGTAGTTAAGATAGATGGAAAAGCAAGAGGAATCATCGCTCGTAATCTGATAAATGGTGAAACTGAAAGGCATTTCGGACATGCGGTACTGTTATGCAGTGGTGGCTATGGTAATGTGTTTTATTTGAGTACCAATGCAATGGGTAGCAACGTAACTGCTGCATGGAAAGCTCATAAGAAAGGTGCATTTTTCGGTAATCCATGCTTTACTCAAATTCATCCTACATGCATTCCCGTTAGTGGAGATCATCAAAGTAAATTAACCTTGATGAGTGAGAGTCTAAGAAATGATGGAAGAATTTGGGTGCCTAAACAAAAAGGCGATAACAGAAAACCTCAGGATATTCCTGAAGAAGAAAGAGACTACTATTTGGAAAGACGCTATCCAGCTTTTGGTAACCTTGTTCCAAGAGATGTGGCGTCACGTGCAGCAAAAGAAAGATGCGATGAAGGCTATGGCGTAGGAACTACTAAAATGGCTGTATATCTTGATTATAAAGATGCCATCATGCGTTATGGCAGAATTGAAGCTGGAAAAACAGGACAGGATAATGCAGATGATAAAACCATCTTTTCATTAGGTCGAAGTGTAGTAGAAGAAAAGTATGGTAATTTGTTTGAGATGTATGAAAAGATTACAGGAGAGAATCCATATCTAACTCCAATGCGTATTTATCCTGCAGTACACTATACTATGGGTGGATTATGGGTTGATTATGAATTACAAACTACAGTTCCTGGATTATACGCTTTGGGTGAAGCCAACTTCAGTGATCATGGAGCAAATCGATTAGGCGCCTCGGCACTTATGCAAGGTTTGGCTGATGGTTATTTTGTGATTCCATATACTTTAGGAAATTATTTAGCAGATGAAATCAGAACATCTTCAATAGCAACAGAACACGAGGCTTTTGTAAATGCACAAAAAGAAGTAAATGACAGATTGAATCGTTTGATTAATATCAAAGGAAATCAAACAGTTGAAAGCTTCCATAAAAGATTAGGAAAAATAATGTGGGACAAATGTGGTATGGCAAGAAGTGCAGAAGGATTAAAGCATGCCATTGCAGAAATACAAGCTTTGAAAAAAGAGTTCTGGTCTGACGTTAAAATTCCGGGTGATATCAATGAATTTAATCCTGAATTGGATAAAGCCGGAAGGGTAGCTGATTTTATTGAGTTGGGAGAATTGATGTGTTTAGATGCATTAGACAGAAATGAAAGCTGTGGAGGTCACTTCAGAGAAGAAAGTCAAACTGAAGATGGTGAAGCAAAAAGAGATGACGATAATTATGCCTATGTTGCTGCATGGGAAAATAAAGGAGAAAATGGATGGCAGTTACATAAAGAAGATTTGAATTTCGAAATTGTTAAACCAACACAAAGAAGTTATAAATAAGATTATGAATGAACCTATTCATTTGTAATACTAAAAAATAAAATTATGCAACATTATCACATGAATCTGACCCTCAAAGTTTGGCGTCAAAAAAATACTCAATCAAAAGGAAGTTTAGAAACTTATCAGGTGAAAAACATTTCATCAGAAATGAGCTTTCTTGAAATGTTTGATGTTTTAAATGAGCAATTGATTGTTGAAGGCAAAGAACCAATCGCTTTCGATCATGATTGCAGAGAAGGGATATGCGGTATGTGTAGCATGTATATCAATGGACAGGCGCACGGACCTTGGCAACAAAATACAACTTGTCAATTGCACATGAGAGCTTTTAAAGATGGGGATACGATAGTAGTAGAACCATGGAGAAGTAAGGCTTTCCCAGTAGTAAAAGATTTAGTGGTTGACCGTTCTTCTTTTGATAGAATTATTCAAGCTGGTGGTTATATCAGTGTGAATACAGGTAATGCGGTTGATGCCAATGCCATCCCTATCGATAAAAAAGATGCAGATCATGCATTCATGGCTGCAGCTTGTATTGGTTGTGGTGCTTGTGTTGCAACCTGTAAAAATGGTAGTGCGATGTTATTTGTAGGAGCAAAAGTTTCTCAATTGGCTTTGCTTCCTCAAGGAGAACCAGAAAGAGAGTCGAGAGTATTAAATATGGTAGCTCAAATGGACAAAGAGGGTTTTGGTAATTGTACCAATACTTATGCTTGCGAAGCTGAATGCCCAAAAGGTATATCTGTGGCTAATATCGCTCGTTTGAATAGCGAATATATTAAAGCTGGGTTATCTAACGAAGAAAATTAATCAACTGTTTGTTTTTTTAGAGGCTGTCTTTATTGATGGCCTCTTTTTATTTATAAGGATATACTCGCCTTAATACTTCTTTATGTTTGTTAAAACATCATAGAATAAGTAGTAATTTTATTGTAATTCTATATAAACTTGAGGACTCAAAGACTATATCTTTTTCTTTTTTTTCTATTAACTGGAGGTTTTCTTTCAGCTCAAAATCAAAAAACACTTTCTAATCTTAGACTTAAAAAAATAGCTGTTAATTCAGAAATTATTTATTTCGATTCACTGAGCGTTGTACCAAACACATTTAAGGTAATTGATGTGTCTGCTGACTTCTATATTTTAGATGAGATTAATTCAAGTTTGATATGGAATATAAAGCCAATGACAGATAGTGTTTGGGTGCAATATAGAGCAATGCCCTTTAAGCTGAATAAAAAGTACCAACATCTTAATTTTGAAGATGTCAGATATCGATTTCTAAACAATAATCCTATTAAATTAACTGAGAATAACGAAACTAATGTTAATCGTTTGTTTGATTTTAAAGGCCTTCAAAGTGAAGGAAGTTTTGGACGGTCGATATCTTTTGGTAATAATCAGGATGCTTCTTTGAATTCATCAATGAATTTTCAAATTTCTGGATTGATTGGAGATAGTTTGCAATTGTTAGCTGCGATTTCCGACAATAATATCCCAATTCAACCTGATGGGAATACAAAAGATTTAAGAGATTTTGACCGGATATTTCTACAGATTAAAAAGAATAAGTGGCAAGTAAGCTTTGGTGATTTGGATTTTAAAGAAAATAAAAATTATTTTTTAAATTTTTATCGACGCTTACAAGGGGTTTCATTCAGTACTGAAAATAAAATCAGTAATAAAATAACTAATAACTTTTTAGTTAGTGGAGCCATCGCCAAAGGTAAGTTTACTAGAAATACCATAACTGCATTTGAAGGAAATCAAGGTCCATACCGACTGCAAGGGGCCAATAATGAACTGTATTTTGTGGTGTTAGCAGGAACAGAAAGAGTATTTATTGATGGAGAGTTGTTGCAAAGAGGTGAAAGTGAAGATTATACAATCAATTACAATAGTGCTGAATTGATATTTACACCCAAAAGAGTTGTTACAAAAGATTCACGAATAATTGTTGAATTTCAATATGCAGATCGTAACTATCTAAACACTCAGTTGTTCGCGTCTGATGAAATAAAATTTAATGACAGAATATCTATTAATTTAATAGCTTACTCAAATTCGGATTCAAAAAACTCAACTATAGATCAAGATTTAGATCTCAATCAAAAGACTTTCTTGTCTGCAATAGGTGATAGTATTCAAAATGCGTTTACATCAAATGCTGTTGTTGATACTTTTTCAATTGGCAAGATATTATATAAAAAAATAGATACCATTTATAATGGGAATATACATGACTCCGTTTTTGTTCAGTCATCAGATAATAATTTTTTGCTTTACAGACTATCATTTACTTATGTTGGTATAGGAAAAGGGAATTATAAACAATCTTTAAAAGGCAGTAATGGAAAAATATATGAATGGGTCATGCCTAATGTAAACAATGAAAAACAAGGGGAGTATGAGCCAGTTTCTTTTCTGGTTACACCTAAAAATCAGCAAGTATATGCATTAGGGATTAAAGCTAATGTATCAAAACGAATTAAAATTGGGACAGAAATATCAATAAGTAATTATGATGTCAATACTTTTTCCAATAGAGATAAACAAAATGATCATGGATGGGCTGGCAAAATCTTTTTTAAAAATACGTCAAACAAATTCATTTTTTTTAAATCAAGTCATGAAATAGAAATCAACGGAAATTATGAATTGGTAAAAAAAGAATTTAAAACTGTAGAACGATTAAGAAATGTTGAGTTCTATCGAAATTGGAATATGATTAATGATTTTAAACCTTCTGATGAATCTCTAAGTAGTATTTCATTTAAATTGTTAGGTGGAAATGGAGGGCTCTTTCAATACAATCTTCTTAATTACAATAGAAAGGAAGGGTATAATGGTAATCAGCATCAGTTAAATTTTTATTCTAAAATAAAACAATGGGCATTTAATGTGGATTTGAATAAAGTAAATTTTGAGCAACTGTCCGTTAGGGGTGATTTTTTTAGACCAAGTGTTTATCTTTCAAAGTCATTTAAAAAAATCAGGAATATTCAGATAGGTTCATTTTTTATTTCAGAAATCAATAAACTTAAATTTACATCAAATGATTCATTTCTTTTTGGTAGTAATGCATTTTATAGATTTGAGTCATTTGTAAAATCTGACAGCAACTTGATGAATAGATGGAAGCTTGGTTATTTTAACAGAATTGATTATTTGCCAAACAATAATTTACTTGCCAAATCTGATGAAAGTAATAACTGGTTTTTTAATACCTCTTTGAATAGCAATGTTGATCATCAATTGTCGTTAACTGCAAATTACAGAACATTGCATGTTTATAACAGCACAGTATCTAATCTTAAAGATGATAAAACAATTGTCGGGCGAGTTGATTATAATTTCAATACAATAAAAGGATTAATAAATGGTAATTTGTTTTACGAAGTTGGAACAGGACAAGAGCAAAAAAGAGAGTTTTCTTATCTGTTAGTTCCTGCAGGTCAAGGTGAATATAACTGGATTGATTATAATGGTAATGGTATTGAAGAGTTGAATGAATTTGAAACAGGAGTATTTCAAGACCAAAAAAAATATATCAGAATATTTACGCCTACTAATGAATTTATTAAAGCTAATTCATTGCAATTTAATTATAGTGTAGATGTTTATCCTAAAGAAATAATTAAATCAAAGTTAAGTCAGCTTAGTAATGTACTTTCTAATCTAACTGCTAATTCCACATTGCAGATTAATAAAAAATTTATTGCAGATAACAATTTCATTTTTAATCCATTTGAAAATAAGTTTACAGATACCAGTTTGGTTTATTCAAATTCAAATATATCTAATTCGATATTTTATAACAGAATGAGTATTAAATGGGGTTTTGATCTAACACAAAATAAATCTCAAAGTGTTAGTTTGCTTACTTATGGTAAAGAGAGTAGAGATTTGAATTCATTGATTGCCAGATTGAGGATTAATTTAAAATCGAATATTATCTCCAATTTCACTTGTAAGAGAATTACAAATATTTTGTCCACTGAAAATATTAAGTTTAATAATAGGAATTACAAAATTGAGCAAACTAATTATGAGCCCAGTTTAACGTACATGTATAAATCTAAATTCAGGGCAGTATTTAGTTATGTTCTCGTATTGAAAAATAATACAATTGATTCTACAGAAAAATCTATTAGTCATGCTATTAATACAGAATTAAAGTACAATTTGTTTTCTAATACAAGTATATCAATAAAAGGAACTTATAATCAAATTAGTTTTGAAGCATATAAAGGCGCGGCTAATACAGCAGTAGGGTATATGATGTTAGAAGGATTAACACCAGGAAAGAATTATCTCTGGAATTTTGATATTGTAAAACGATTAGCAGGGAATATTGAGGTTAATATTCAATATGAAGGAAGGAAATCTGAAAATTCAAGATTGATCAACATTGGACGTGCGTCAATCAGAGCCATTTTCTAATAATTTATATTTTAAATCAAGTTATGATTTATTTATTTAGATTGCATTGTTTAAATTATATATGAGCGTAGATAAAATTATAAACGATTGGAAAAAGAAAATTTTCAAACCTGTGTACCTGATACATGGAGATGAGGATTATTTCATAGATCAAGTAATAGATTTTGCAGAAAAAAATATTTTATCAGAATCGGAATCATCTTTTAACCTATCCGTTTTTTATGGTAAAGATGCTGATTGGATAAATGTAGTTAATGCTTGTAAACGATATCCAATGTTCTCAGAGCTTCAAGTTGTCATAATCAAAGAAGCTCAAATGATGAGTAGTATCGACAAATTAGAAGCTTATGTAGAATCGCCTTTATCATCAACCATTTTTATAATCGGACATAAAAATAAAACATACGATAAAAGAACTAAGCTCTTCAAGTTAATTGAAAAAAAAGGAGAGATTATCCTTTCACAAAAAATAAATGACGATAAAGTTCACGACTTTATTTTTTCAATAACCAAGAAACATCAATTTAATATCTCTGAGAAAGCAGTGTTGCTTATTCAACAAAATATTGGAAATAATCTTAGTCGTATTGTTACTGAAATAGAAAAGTTGTTGATTAACCTAAAAGAAAAAAACACTATTGATGAAGATGATGTTGAAAAGTATGTTGGTATAAGTAAAGAGTATAATGTTTTTGAACTTCAGGAAGCTATTGCAAAAAAAGACTTATTGGGGTCGTTAAAAATAATCAATTATTTCGCTTCTAATCCCAAAGCATCTTCAATTCATGCAGCACTGCCTGCATTGTATGCTTTTTTTAGTAAAGTATATTCGGTATATGGTTTGAGCGACAAAAGTGAATCTGGAATTAGACCTATCTTCTACAATAATTATTATTCAACCAAGCAAGGTATGAACGCAATGAAGAATTATGGGTATGCAGGTGTTGAAAGAGTGATTTTGTTATTGCAGCATTATAATTTGAAGTCTTTAGGAGTGGGAGATTCAGGTAGCGAAGATGCTATGTTAATGAGAGAAATGGTGGTAAAAATAATGCTTAAAGATTAATTGCTCAGTATTTCAATAGCCTTTATTTTGTCTTGAATGAGTTGGATTTTCAAATGCTCAATATTTTCAAATTTTATTTCATCTCTGATTTTCTGTTTTACAAAAATGCGTATTTCTTCTCCATAAATCATTTGGTTGAAGTTAATTAAATGTACTTCAATCGTCAAGCTATTTCCACCGATTGTTGGCCTTAATCCAATATTCATCATTCCTTTGTAAGAGTCTTTTTGTGAGGGGACAAATACACTAACTGCATATACACCAATTGACGGTAATAATTTTTCTGTGTTTTCAACTTCTATATTTGCAGTAGGGAAATCTATAGTTCTGCCTATTTTATTTCCCTCAATAACTTTTCCAGAAAATGAATAAACGTATCCAAGTAAATCATTAGCAGTTTCAATTTGTCCAATTGATATGCGTTCTCTTATTTTTGTACTACTGATAGTAATTTCATTTAAAAGATGCTCTGAAATTTCCTTTACTTTATAATGGTGTTGATCAGCAAAATTTTTCAATAAAGTAATATCACCGGTTCTGTTTTTACCAAATTTATGATCGTATCCAATTACTATTATTTTTGGATGAAATGTTTTTACTAAGAAATCTTGTATGTAATTTTCTGCAGTCATTTCAGCAAATTGTTTGGTGAATGGGATAACGACTAAATTTTCGATGCCAGTATTTTCAAACAAATTGCATTTTTCTTCAAAAGTATTCAGCTGGGTAATAGCTTTATCATTATTAACGATTTGTTTGGGATGAGGGTAGAATGTAATTACAATGCTTGTTCCATTTACAGCTTTTGCTTCTTCTCGCAATTGATTGATTACTTTAAGATGTCCCTTATGTAAGCCATCAAATGAACCAATAGTGATACAAGCATTTTCAAAATGAGGTAGGTGGTCGGTATTGTTATAAATATTCATCTTAATTGTGCTGTAAAATTAGTTTAATAAACACAAATTGGTATTATTTATATAAAGTTGATTTAAAAAGTATTAGTATTAAAATATTTAATACTAATTTTGAAAACGTAATAAGTATTAAAACGTTCAAATTAAATTCGAATATGTCAAAGTCAATTATAGAGTTGAAAAGTGTGAATATTTATCAAGGCTCAAACACTGTTCTTAATGACGTTAATTTATCAGTTGAAAAAGGAGAGTTTGTATACCTTGTTGGAAAAACAGGTACAGGTAAAAGTAGCTTATTGAAAACACTGTATGGTGATTTGGAATTGACAGAAGGGGAAGGTTGGGTTGCTGGACACAACCTTAGGGAATTGACTTGGAAAACAGTTCCATTTTTAAGGAGGAATTTAGGTGTAGTATTTCAGGATTTTCAATTACTTACTGACAGAAATGTAAATGAGAATTTGAAATTTGTTTTAAAAGCTACTGGATGGATTGATGAAAAATTGATGGATGATAAAATAAACGATGTGCTTTCAAAAGTTAACTTAGCTGCAAAAGGGAATAAGATGCCGTTTGAATTAAGTGGTGGTGAGCAGCAAAGAGTTGATATCGCTAGGGCATTATTAAACTCTCCCAAATTAATTTTGGCTGATGAGCCTACAGGGAATCTCGATCCTGAAACCAGTGATGAAATCATGCAATTGTTATTTCATATTTGTAAAGACTTTGATACTACCATTGTAATGGCAACTCATGATTATATGGTTATCAATAAATACAGGGCAAGAACTTTAAAAACAGAAGGTGGGAGAGTTTGGGATAATGCTACAGTATCATCTCACTTATAGAATAAGCGTTTTTATTGTTGTTGTATAAGCTTAAAAGAATCTCTTCTCTTTTTTGTGAGTCTTTTTCTTCGAATTTGATTTCGTAATATTCTTTTATTTTGAGTTTAAAATCATTTTGATCATTGCAAATGATACATAATTCTTCGAGGCCAGATCCTTCTGCAGCGGGTTGATTCACTATGCAATGTCTGCCATTAAATAAAGCGTTCAATAATTTTATTTTTACTCCTGTATTATTGAAAGAGGGTATGATATTGATATGAGCTTTTCTGATTAAATCTTCCATTTCAAATTCGGAAGGATTTTCAACTATGCAAGTATGTTTGTTTTTATGAGCTGCTTTTTTTAATGTAATATTGGGATTTTTGCCAGCAATAACAAAAGGTATTTTTAATTCTGAAAAAATATTTTCCATTAGCCATAATGCTGCTTTTTCATTTTCATTGACTTCTAAATTGCCATGATACAAACAGTAGGAGCCATTACCTAATTCAATTTTAATATTTTTCCAGGGTACAAAAACCGGAAAGAATTTAATATTATTTGAATTAAACTGATTTTTAAATATTATTACATCTGTATTACTTACAGCCCAAAAATTTACTTTTTTTGCAATCTTTTTTTCATAATTGAATAGCGATTTTGATTCTATATAAAAATAGATTTTTTTAAAAATATTCTTTTCAGCTCTCCCTAAGTTTTTATAGTATTCGAATTCTATGTTGTGAAGGGATACAGTAATATTTCTTCCTGAAAAATTTTTTTTATAAATCCAAAAAGTACAATGGGTGCCTTCAAATAAAATAGGGTGGTTGTCTCTTTCTAAATTCAAAAGTAGTTCTTTCGATCTTCTTGAATGAACAATGTAGGGGATAGGAAATTGTAATATCGAGAATCTGCCTTGCCTTTTATAGTAATTGACAGAGTAACAATAAGTGTTTAAAATTTGATGAGATGGAATTTCTTCAGTGAAACAATGCAGATGTATTTTTATACCAGTTTCATAAAGTGATTTGATTTTGTAAAACAAACTGATTACGCCCCCATAATTAGCAGGCCAGGGGACTTCATGAGTAATTATATGTAAGTGTTTATCCAAAAATACTTTTATAAAAAGCGATTAATTTTTTCTCTTCGTTTTGCCAATTGTATTTTAATTTGACATTCATGCAATTTAGCTTTAATGATTGGTATTTTATTTTATCATTCAATAAATTATTTATTGCATCTGAAATGGTTTGAGGATTTAAGTTGTCGATACAAATTGCAACTTCTGTTTCATTGTTTATAGTCTTGTATTCAGGATAATTCATAGTTATTTGAGGTAGTTCAGCATGAATATAATCAAAGAACTTATTTGCAAGAGAATAGTATTGATTTAGTCCGATGTTTTCTACTAGATTAACCCCAATTAAATATTCATTTGTGATTTTATTTAATTCTGTTGGAGCTAACTTTCCTTTTAAAAAAACTTTTTCTTCGAGATTGTGTTGCTTTATCAATTTTTTTGTTTGTTCAATATAATTACCATCCCCATAAATATCAAGTATGCTATTTACATTTTTCATTGCAGGAATAAGAAATTCTAAGCCCCTTGCTTCATTCACTGATCCTTGATATAAAATCTTATTGTTTGAAAAAGTTTTATTAATCCTGCTTTCCAAAACAGTAACATTCATTATGGTTTGGTATTCCACTTTATATTTTTGCATAAAAATATTAGCAATACTCCTACTTACAGTGTAACCATTTTTAAATTTAGGAACAAAGGTTTGCTCAATGAGATGCCAAAATTTATGAATGTTTTTTCGAGTTGCAACTTCCTTTAATTCACTAAAATATTCGTGAGCATCATAAACGAACTTGGTATTTTTTAGTTTCCCTGAAAAGTAAACAGGAATCATCGTGTCAAGATCAATACAGCATATCGCATCGCTTTTCAAAAAGAGTAATTTGAAAAACAGCTTTAAATTATATTCAGCATAAAATCCAAATCCTTTTTTGAATAAACAATTTATTCTTTGCTGCTTAAATTTTTGAACATTGAGAGGATGTGAATGACTGAATTTTGTTCCAATAAGAATAACATCATATCCTGCTTGATTTAGAGAATTGCAAATCCTGATCATTCTCTGGTCATAATTCAAATCATTTGTAACTGTAAAAGTTATTCTTTTCAACTTAATTCCTAATTGTTTTGTATATATTTTCGATTAATTGAATGCACTTTATTGCTGAATCTGCAGATGGGAGCGATGAAGATGAATTGTTTATTGCTAATATTAAATTATCATAAATAACTTCATGATTACTCATTGAGTTACTAACTTTCGATTCCATTTCATTTTCTAGATGAAATATATTCTCAGGCTTTTGATAAATAATCTGATGCATAAATTCTCCTCCAATTTTTAAGGTTGCATTTTCTGCTATAATGTTTAATGAAATTTCCTGATTTTTTTCAAATGCATTTATGGTGTAATGCATGGTACCTATTACTCCTGATTTCATTTTTAAAGCAATAGCGCCGGAGTCTTCTGATTCAATTTTTTTATCTGATCGATTTGATCTGAATCCCGAAAAACTATCTACATCACCTAGCAACCATATTAGCGCATCAATGTAATGGCTAAATTGAGTAAAAAGAATGCCTCCATCTTTCTCAATCGTACCTTTCCAAGAGTTTTGAAAATAACTTATAGGTCTGTTCCATACCATATTTAAGTTATAGGTATAAATTTTTCCAAGTGTGTTGTTTTCTATTAGTTCTTTTAATTTTTTTACGTAGTAATTAAAGCGGCTTGATTTAACAACATATAATTTCCTATTGTTTTTTTTAGCTGCCTCTATCATATCTTCTGCATCAGATACTTTAATAGCCAGTGGTTTTTCACACAATACGTCTTTTTCTGCGTTCAAAGCTAAAATCGTATGTTCTTTGTGAAGATAATTTGGCGAACATACACTAACAATCTCGATTGTTGGTTCGCATTTCAACATCTCATCAACTGACATATAAGATTTTGCATTAAATTGATTAGCCAGTAACTCGGCCTTTGAAATTTCTAGGTCACAAACGGCGATAAGTTCTCCAACACGATTAATCTGTTCTGCATGCCTTTGGGCGATTCTTCCACAGCCAATTATGGCAAAATTTCGCTTCATGTTGCAAAAATGCAGGATTTATACAATAACTGTTTGATTATTAATTAAAAATTCAATTTTATTCCTTTAGTAATGTTGATATTTATTCAAACTTGTAAATATTGTGATATTTATCGTGATTTATTCAAATTTTTGGTTTGAAATACTTACCTTTGCACACGATAAAAAAAGTATAAAACACAGCGTTTTAAAAAAAGAAAACAAATGTCCCATTTAACAAGCGAAAAAAAAGCGACCATATTCAGTACATATGGCGGTAAATCCTCTAACACAGGCTCTATTGAAGGCCAAGTAGCAATGCTTACAGAACGTATTAATCACATTTCAAACCATTTGAAAGGGAATAAAAAAGATTTCTCTTCTCAAAGAGGGTTGATGATGATGGTAGGTAAACGTAAGCGTTTATTAACTTATTTAAGCAAGCACGACCTTACAGGTTACAGAGCTTTGATTGAAAAGTTAGGTCTCCGTAAATAATATTTTCATTTATGCATGTCATCTGAATTGTTCCCAACTGTTTTTAGCTGTTGGGAATTGTTCTTTATGCATAATAATACTTTAACCTTCAATAGAACTAATTTCTATTGAGTAAAACATTTTCACATGTCGTTTTTACAACCAAAATCAGTGACTTTTGATATAGGTGGTGGCCGTATCGTTACTATTGAAACAGGAAAGCTTGCCCGTCAGGCAGATGGTGCAGTTACTGTTAAGCAAGGGAATTGTGTAATTCTTGCAACTGTTGTTGCTAACAAAGAGCCAAAAGCAGGTCAGAATTTCTTCCCTTTGTCAGTAGATTATCAAGAAAAATTTGCTTCAGCAGGAAGAGTACCTGGATCTTTTTTCAAAAGAGAAGCCCGTTTGAATGATTACGAAATTTTAACCTCAAGATTAATTGACAGGGCATTGCGTCCATTATTTCCGGAAGATTATTTGTGCGATGTACAAGTATTGGTGAGTTTGGTTTCATCAGATGATCAGGTGCTTCCAGATGCATTAGCTTGTTTAGCGGCATCTGCTGCTCTTGCAGTTTCCGATATTCCCATCATGGAAATTATTTCAGAAGTTAGAGTAGGAAGAGTTAATGGTGAGATGATTATCAATCCTACCAGAGCTCAAATGGCTGAAAGTGATTTGGAGTTTATCATAGCTGCAACCAACAAAAATATCATGATGGTTGAAGGTGAAAGTAATGAGTGTCAGGAAGAAGATTTGATAAAAGCAATTGAAATTGCTCATGATGCGATCAGAATTCAGGTAAAAGCTCAGGAAGAATTGAGGGCACTTGTTGGAGTTCAAGGAAAAAGAGATTATCAAAAGCCATACAGAAACGAAGAATTGAATGATAAAATCAAGGCTTTTGCAAAAGATAAAATGCATGCAATTGCTTCAGCGGCTTCTGCTAAACATGAAAGAAGTGATGCTTTTAAAGCGCTACATCTGGAATTGGTGGCGCATTTGGGCGAAGAGTTGGCTGATGCAGACAAAGGATTGATTGGTCATTATTTTGGCGAATTGCAATATTATGTGGTACGCGACATGATTTTAAATGACAGAAAAAGGTTAGATGGAAGAGGCACTGAAGATATTCGTCCACTAGAAATGGAAATAGATATCTTACCAACTCCACATGGATCTTCATTGTTTACAAGAGGTGAAACACAATCACTTACAACAGTTACCTTAGGAACTCCTTTAGATGAATTGTTGGTAGAGAGTGCACATTCTTCTGAATTCACTAAGTTTATATTACACTATAATTTCCCTCCATTCAGTACAGGAGAGGTGAAGATGATGAGAGGTGTGGGCAGAAGAGAAGTTGGTCATGGTAACTTGGCAATGCGTTCCTTAAAAAAGATGATGCCAGGTGGCGAATATCCTTACACAGTGCGTGTTGTGAGTGATATTTTAGAGAGTAATGGTTCCTCTTCAATGGCAACTGTTTGCGCAGGTTCTTTAGCGTTGATGGATGCTGGTGTTCCACTAAAAAAACACGTAAGTGGAGTTGCGATGGGTTTAATCACAAAAGGAGATCAGTTTGCTGTTCTTACAGATATATTAGGAGATGAAGATCATTTAGGTGATATGGATTTTAAGGTTACTGGAACAAAAGACGGTATCTGCGGAGTTCAGATGGACATCAAAGTAGACGGCTTGAGTATGGATGTAATGCGTCAGGCATTAGCACAAGCAAAAAATGGTCGTCTGCATATTTTGAATGCAATGGAAAATTGCGTGAAAGCTCACAGAGATGATGTTAAACCACATGCTCCAAGAATGGTTAAGATTGTTATCGATAAAGAATATATTGGTGCTGTTATCGGACCAGGTGGAAAAGTGATACAGGAAATCCAAAGAGAGACTGGAACTACGATCAATATTGAAGAAAAAAACAATCAGGGAGAAGTGAGTATATTCTCAAAAGAGAAAGCTGGATTGGACAAGGCATTAGCTTGGGTTAATGGAATTGTAGCTGTTCCTGTGGTAGGTGATTCTTACGAAGGGACAGTGAAAAGCATCAAAGAGTTTGGTGCTTTCGTTGAGTTTTTGCCTAAAAAAGAAGGTTTATTGCATATAAGTGAAATCAGCTGGAAAAGATTAGAGTCTATGGAAGGAATATTCAAAGAAGGGGATAAAGTAAAAGTGAAACTATTGGATGTTGATCCTAAGACCGGTAAATTCAAGCTGAGCAGAAAAGCGCTGATGCCAAAGCCTGAAGCTCCAGCAAAACCTCAGGGAGATAATAATTAAACAGATATTAAAAATAAAACATCAAGCTACAGTACTAAATAATACTGTAGCTTTTTTTTACCATGGAGTATATAGAAATCAAATTTGAAATAGCTTCATCTGATGATTCTGAAATGATAGTCGCTTTAATGGATGACCTGAAATTTGAGGGATTTGAAGTAGGGGAAAGTCAGTTGAAAGGGTATATTAAAAATGATTATTTTGACCAAAATTTATTTAATAATTTAATTTATCAAAACAACATAAAATACTCTATATCAATATTAAAAGATAAAAATTGGAATGAAGTTTGGGAGTCAGGATTTGACCCTGTAAATATTTTGTATCCAGGTTCAGATCGGATTTTTGCACATGTGAGAGCCTTTTTTCATGAGCCTTTTTCCAATGCCACATACGATTTACTGATAACACCTAAAATGAGTTTTGGTACAGGACATCATGCAACAACTTTTCAAATGATGCAGCAAATGTCATTAATTGATTTTTCAAGAAGAAATGTGATTGATTTTGGATCAGGAACCGGATTGTTATCAGTTTTGGCTGAAAAAATGGGAGCTAATTCTGTTTTAGCTATAGATAATGACCCTTGGAGTATAGAAAATTCAAAAGAGAACCTTGTTGCTAATCATTGTAAAAAAATTGAAATCGTACAAGCTGAAACATGTGTAATGCCTTTGAATAAAGCTGATATTGTTTTAGCTAACATCAATTTGAATGTTATTATTACAAATTTGGATAATATCATTGATTCTTGTTTGCCTCAGTCTATAATTTTATTCAGTGGAATTTTGATTGATGATGAAGCCCAAATTACTAATGAATTGACTCGTAAATCAATTAAAATTAATAAGATAGAAAAGAAAGACAATTGGCTGTTTTTGCATTGTACTGCTCCTGAATAACAACGGTTTATTAATAAATTGTTAACTCTATTAATTTTTTCTGTAAATTTACATTCACGCTCAGAAGAAAATAATGAAAGAAATACTCCTTATCCTTTTGGCTTATTTAATCGGTTCAATTCCAACCGCATTACTCATTAGCAAGAAATTTTTCGGTATCGACATAAGAGACTATGGTAGTGGTAACATGGGTGCAACAAATGCATTCAGGGTAATGGGGCCAAAATTTGGAACTATTATCATGATTTTGGATATTCTAAAAGGTATGTTGGCTGTAGGCCTTTTTTATTTTCTTCCTTACTATTTAACCAACGAATTAGATAGAACCAATTTTATGATGGCTCTCGGTCTATCTGCAGTAATGGGACATATTTTTCCCATTTTCGCCAACTATAAAGGTGGAAAAGGTGTTGCAACACTTTTGGGAATGTTATTAGCAGTTCAGCCATTAGTTGCGTTATGCTGTGTTGGAGTGTTTGTTTTAGTTTTATATTTAACCCGCTATGTATCTCTAAGTTCTATACTCGGAGCAATCATGTTGCCCGTTTCTGTTTTATGGATATGGAATGAACATGAATTATCGTACAGGATTTTTGCTTTAATTGTTGCTTTTATAGTTATCATCACCCATCAAAAAAATATTGGAAGATTAATTAGAGGTGCTGAAAACAGAATCCCCATTCTAAAGCATAGGGATAAAAAGAAATCATCCAATCGTAATTAAAGAATGAAAATCAAGCATCTTTTTATCGTTTCAATAATACTATTATCCTGTAACAGAAATGCAATCACTGGAAGAAATCAACTTTCTTTATTCAAAGAAGCAGATTTGCAGCAACAATCGCTTACCCAATACCGTAATTTTTTAAATACAAATAAAGTCCTTTCAAAAGAAAATAATAAGGATGCTGAAATGGTTACAAGGGTAGGTGCTAAAATTGCTCATGCCATTAATGAATATTACTCCAGTAAAGGATTAAGCAGTGAGTTGGTGGGTTACAAATGGGAATTTAATTTGGTAAAAAATGATGAAATTAATGCATGGTGTATGCCAGGAGGAAAAGTGGTTGTTTATACAGGCTTATTATCTGTTACACAAAATGAAGATGCACTCGCAATTGTTTTAGGTCATGAAATCACTCACGCAGTGGCTCATCATGGAAATGAAAGAATGAGTCAGGCAGCAATTGCACAGGGAATTCAAATTGCTGGTGATGCTTGGACAAAAAATAAGGAGCAAACTAATCAAATATTTAATTCTGTGTTTGCTCCCAGTGCACAAGTTGGATTTTTGTTGCCTAATTCAAGAAAACAAGAATACGAATCCGATCATTACGGCTTGATATTTGCTGCAATTGCAGGGTATAATCCTCAGGAAGCAATTTCGTTTTGGCAAAGAATGTCTAAATCAGGAGGGAAGAAGCCCCCAGAGTTTTTAGCGACGCACCCCTCTGATGAAAACAGAATTGCAAAACTTAAAGAGTATATGCAAGAAGCATTGAGATATCGCAAGAAAAACTAACGGTAAAATTATATTTATTTTCATTTTATTTTGTATATAAGAAAATAAACACTATCTTTGCATCCCTCCCTTTGAATGCAATTATTTTAGTAAGCCGATTTAAAAAAGGCTTTGCTAATTCAATATTGATTAATCACATAATTAATTCAAACATTATGGCTATTCAAACAGTATTAGAAAAATTGCAAATCAGCAACGAAAAAAATATTCTAGTTCAAGGTTTACCTTCTTCAATTGAAAAACAATTTATAAAGCTATCGTTTGCTAAAAGTGTAACTCCATTATTGAAGGTAAAAAAAATTGAATTTGCTCTAATCTTTGCAGTGAGTAAAAAGCAACTGACAGATATTTTAAATGAAGTGATGCCTTCTTTACAAGCTAACGCTAAACTTTGGATTTCTTATCCAAAGGCTACTGCAAAAATTGCAAGTGATTTATGCAGAGAACCACACTGGCAAGTTTTGGAAGACCATTGTTTAGAAGCTATTCATCAAGTAGAATTGGATAATGTTTGGTGTGCTACACATTTCAAATTATCTGGCAATGTCAATTTGGACAACAATAGTATTCCCCGTTACATGCTTATTGAGAAAGAAGTTATTGAAGAAGCAGTATTATAATTATTTGTAAATAACTGTTCCAATTTTTTTTGTGATTTCTGATTCCAATTTTTTTAAGTGCTGGTGTGTTTGCATGCAAATCATTTGTTCGTTGCTATCTGCTGTCCTTTGCATTTCTTCTTGATTTTCTAATATGAGTCTTTTAATTTTTCTAAGCTGAAGGTAATTCATAGTTGATAAAACCTCTTCTTTATATAATTCCTCTCTTGTAGGTATATGTCCTTCATAATGTTCTTTCCATTTCGGACTAATTTCTGATTGTACATCCATAATTTTTATAATCAATTCATTCAACTCTTTATCTTCATTGTAGAGAAAGTTTTTAACAGTAGGTTCTTCATCTTCTCTGTAAAGAGTTCTGTATAAATTGATTATTGTAACTAATTTCTTATTATCAATTAAATCCTCGAGTTCATCATAATAATTAAAAAAGTAATCAGCTACTTTTTGTTTGTCATCCCAGTCTTTCATTCCGAATTCAAGTAAACTTCTTACTAAGGCTTGTTCATGCAATTCATCCTTGGTTAATAAATCGCTTATTTCTATTTCAGGTTGCTGAAAGTTATCAGTTTCAGAGAAATCTATATTTGGTTTTGTATTCTTAAATTCTTCTTTGTTTATTTTTTCTCTGATAACTTTATTTACCAAGGCATTAAATCCAGACTCTTCCACTTTTAAAAGTTCTGATACTTTTTTGATGTAATCTTGTCTCTTTGTAAAATCTTCAGTCTTGTTTATTTTGGAAATGGTTTCAGCAATTTGATTAATTATTGCAGATTTTTTGGATGAATCATTTCCTGCATCTTTCAAAGCGATTTCAAGTTGAAATAAAATAAAATCTTTCTTTTCTGTTTTAACGAAATCAATGAATTCTGCTGCTCCGATTTTATTTACATAACTATCAGGATCTTCTTTGTCAGGAATCAAAACAAGTTTAACGTCCAAGCCTTCTTCCAAAGCTAAATCCAAACCTCTTAAAGCTGCTTTTATTCCGGCGCTGTCACCGTCGTAAATAATGGTGAGGTTCTTGGTGTATTTTTTTATTAATCGCAGTTGATCAATAGTTAATGAAGTGCCACCACTCGCAACCACATTCTCAATACCTGCCTGATGTAAACTCACTACATCTGTATAGCCTTCAACTAGTAAGCACTCATCAGCTTTGTCAATAGCAGTTCTAGCAAAATATGATCCGTATAAAATTTTACTCTTGATGTATATTTCATTTTCAGGAGTATTAATGTACTTAGGTGCCTTGTCGTTTGATTTAATGATTCTCGCACCGAAGCCTAAAATTTTGCCACTTTGATTGTGAATTGGAAAAATTATTCTGCTTCGGTAGTTGTCCATTAATTTTTCATCTCTGGAAACAACTAATCCTGTTTTAATCAATAAATCTTTGTTGTATTGGCCTTCTATTGCTGCTTTTGTAAAAGCATCTTTTGTAGATGGGTTATATCCCAGTTGAAATTTCTCAATGGTTTGCGAATTGAATCCTCTTTCTTTAAGATAGCTCAATGCGATATCTGTGCCTTCTTCTGTATTTAATAATGCATTTGAAAAGAAATCTTTAGCAAAGTTATTGATGATAAAAAGGCTATCGGATGTAAGTTGAATGGCTTTAAATTCAGGACTTGTTTCTGTTTCTTCTAGTTCAATATTGTATTTATTGGCCAACCATCTTAATGCTTCAACGTAACTGTATTTTTCATGATCCATTACAAATCCAATTGCATTGCCACTTTTTCCGCAACCAAAACATTTGTATATTTCTTTCGAAGGAGATACTGTAAATGAAGGTGTTTTTTCATGGTGAAAAGGACAGTTTCCTAAATAATTAGCACCGCGCTTTTTTAACTTTATGAAAGAACCAATGATATCTATAATATCAATTTGGCTTTGGATTTGTTGTATGGAATTTTGACTTATCAAGGTGTAAATTTATTGAAATTTAACGAGAGTTCAATTCTTAAGTTTTGATAATAATTATTGTTTTAAAACAATAAAAAAGTTACTAATTCTCGTTTCTGAAATAAAATATCCAATATCTTTATCAAAAAAAAATCTAATGAAGAAACTATTCATCTTATGTGCACTATTTTTTACCCAATTGTTTTCGTATGCTCAGGATTTAGAAGATATCAATGAGAT
Organism: Chitinophagaceae bacterium; assembly: GCA_027484165.1. Lineage (GTDB taxonomy): Bacteria > Bacteroidota > Bacteroidia > Chitinophagales > Chitinophagaceae > Ferruginibacter. The sequence goes on from JAIXWH010000066.1 coordinate 29,242, forward strand.
GCTTGGTAAAATGAAATACCAAGAAGCAAAAGAAGCAATTGATAAATACCTGCAAAATCCTAAAAAAGAAAAGGATGCAGAAGCTTGGTACTATAAAGGCAGGATTTACAGCTCTTTATCACAGCAGGAAAACATGGATCCCTCTCTATCATTTGAATTAAAAAATGAAGCTTTTGTTGCTTTTAAAAAGAACCAGTCATTAGATGCAAAAGACGTTCTACTATTGTTTGAGGGGTATAATTCATATTTGAATCTATATTCTGGATATTATGATTTGGGTTCTGTTTTTTTTGGTGCTAAGAAATATAAGGATGCAATCAATTCATTCAAAAAAGCGATTGATGTAAAAGATTATATTTTGATTAAAAAATATGAATATCCTGGAGTTAAATTATATGCTTTAGATACATCAATTGTTTTTAACATCGCAATTTGTGCTTTGCAGGACAAAAATGAAGCAGAAGCGGTTAATTATTTTAAAATACTTGCTGATGCTAATGTAGTAGCTGAAGGGTACAAAGATTTTTATGAGTTTGTTGCCGATTATTATGAAAGGAAAAATGAAGAGTCAAATTTGATTTCGTTTCTGAATAAAGCAAGAAAATTATATCCTGATGATGAAGTGTGGAATGATTTGGAAATCAAACAAGCTGGAAAAACAGGGGATGAAAAAATACTTTTTACAAAATATGAAGAGATGATTGCGAAGCAACCTAATAGTTTTTTATTGACATACAATTATTCAGCTGAGTTGTACAATAAATTACATGGTAAAGATGCCGCAGAGGATGTAGATAGCTTAGCTTCTAATAAGTTGATTGAATACCTAAAAATCGCTATAAAAAATGAAGGAGAAAAAGATGTGTTAGCTACCATGCTTTTGACAAATCATCTTTATAATACATCTGCTATAAAAATCAACTTGTCTAATATTATTAAGGGAAATAAACCTGCTGATATTAAACAAAAATCCTTGCTTAAATCACAATCTAACAAATTAATGGATGATTGTATTGTATATGCAGAAAGAGTAGAATCTTTTTATACTAATCTGTCAAATAAAACTCCGATTCAAAAAGCAAATCTTAAAAAGGTGTTGAATTATCTTGAAGATATTTATGGTCTAAAAAAGAATGCAGCCAAATTGGCTGAATATCAAAAGAAGAATACCTCTTTTGAAAAATTATAAATTAAAATTCGATCCAATAAAAAGTCCCGAAAATTTCGGGACTTTTTATAAACTATTAATCTCTACCACCCCTCATAAATACTCCACCGCCGCCTCGACCTCCAAACATGTTCTGCATTTCTTTCATTGGTTTCATTTCCACATCCTTTGGAAGTTCAAATTCTTTTTCAGTTATATCTTTATCTAATTCAATTTTTGTAACCTCAACTTCCATTCTTCTTCCTCTTCTCATATTCATCTCATAACGCATTACAAATCCATCCAACATTTCTAAGCCATTAAGAGTAGGGGCCATATTTCCCATCATGCCCGGCATGTTTGAAAAGCCTCCTGTTGAAAATAAATTATTGAATTTAATAGCTGGAGTGTACCAAAAAATAGAGCTGTCTTTTACTCCAAGAATTCTTGTAGTTACCAAATAGGCTTTTTTACAATCATATCCAGCAATTTTTTTACTTTCATTAGTATAGGCAATCTCAGTAGTGAATTTGCTTCTGTCTACTTGTGGTGCTTGTTTTTGAGTTGTATCTTTTTTTCTTCTTTCTGCCATCATACTGTCTCTTCTTTTTTGCATTTCCACTTGTTCATCATCAGTTACATAAAATCCCATTTTATTACCCATCATTTCAAAAATTGTACTGGTTAATTTTTTATCATTGTCTCTATATATAGAACCTTTAGCAGTTTCAGACTTCATGTTTGTTTTAACCATGTTGTCTTTTAAATAAGTTACAAACTTCGTTTCTCCATCCATCATATTTCTAAAATTAAAACCTCTTCCGCCTTCAGAATTATTTTGCATATTTTGAATTTCTTCATCTTCTGGTGCGATCACATTTGTGGTTGTACTGATAATAGCTTTGCTATATAATTTGGACTGTGCATTTACACCAAAAAATAAAAAAACTGATAAGCCCATTAGTAATAATCTCATGTTGATAAGTTTTAGTTATAACACAAAAATAAGTGGGTTTTAATTTGATTTTTTTTATTTTGTCTACTATGCACTAATTTTTATCAAAATTGTGATAAAACTGTGTATAAGAAGCTGCGTCAAAACTTAATGCCTTTGATATTTTGTTTTCAAATACATTAAATTTAAATTCGCTATTAAATAACAAATGCTATAAATTATAAATATGAAAAGGATTTTGGTGTTAGTTACTTTTTTAGTTAAAAACAATGTTTTAACGTAGGTTTGTTCTCCAAAAATTAAATTAGAAAAAGTGCGTTTAAAGAGTTTAGAAATCAAAGGATTTAAAAGTTTTGCCGATAAAACCGTTCTCAATTTTGATGAAGGTATAACCGGAGTTATAGGCCCTAATGGTTGTGGTAAAAGTAATATCATCGACAGTATACGTTGGGTAATCGGAGAGCATAAAATCAGTAATCTCAGAAGTGAAAATTTGGAGAGTTTGGTTTTCAATGGCAGTAAAACCAGAAGTGCGAGCGGTTTGGCGGAAGTGAGTTTAACCTTCGAGAATACCAAGAATTTATTACCCACTGAATTCAGTACTGTTACTATTTCTCGTAAATATTATAAAAGTGGAGAGAGCGAGTATCGTTTAAATGATGTTACCTGCAGGTTGAAAGATATTCATAATTTATTTATGGATACAGGAGTAAGTACTGACAGTTATGCGATTATAGAATTGGGTATGGTTGATGACATCATCAAAGACAAAGAGAATAGTCGTAGAAAGATGTTGGAGCAAGCTGCCGGAATCACCATTTACAAGACAAGAAAAAAAGAAGCGAAGCTTAAGCTAGATGCAACAGAGCAGGATCTTGCTCGTATTGAAGATTTGTTATTTGAGATCAATAACCAATTAAAGAGTTTAGAGAGCCAAGCTAAAAAAGCAGAGAAGTATTTTGAAATTAAAAAAGAGTACAAAGAAATCAGTATCGAATTAGCCAAAGCTGCGTTGGAAGGATTTAATATTACTTATCGTGATTTAAATCAACAACAACAAGAAGAAGTGGATAAAAGAATTGAGTTGGAAACTTCTATTGCTAAAGAAGACGCTGCATTGGAACAAGAGAAGTTAGCTTTTATAGAAAAAGAAAAAGCGCTACAACTAAAACAACAGCATTTCAATGAAATGTTGGATAAGGTTCGTAATAAAGAAAATGAAAAAAGTTTAACAGCTCAGAGACTTCAGCATTTAAAAGAAAGAAAATTAAGTCTGGATGAATTTTTATTAAAAGCTGCCGGACAAAAAAGTGGTTTGGAAGAAAGTATCGGTTTTACAGGAAAGCAAATTCAGGAAGAGCAATTGAAGATAGAAGATTTGGAGAAAACACTTGAACAATTAAAAACAGAAGTAGAGAACAAAAGAAAGCTATATGATGATCAGCGCGCAGCGATTGATTCATTGAGAAGAGAAAATCAAAATATCCAAAGAAACCAATTTGATGCTGAAAAGAAAGTAGCTGTAGCAGATACCTCCATTCAAAATTTACAACGTTCCATCTCTCAGTTAGAAGAAGAGTTGTCTAATAGAACTGAACAATTGAAACAATTGGAGCAGGATAAGAAACAAAAAGAATCAGATTTGGATTTAGCTAAGAAAAGCTTGCATCAATTGCAGGAACAGCATGAATTTACTAAAGAGCAAATTTTCCAAACTCAAAGTGTTTTAGAGGGATTAAGAAATAATCTGGCGGATGAAAATAGGAAATTTGATTCCAAAAAAAATGAACATGACTTGCTGAAGAGTTTGGTTGATTCAATGGAGGGGTATCCAGAAAGCGTTAAGTTTTTAAATAAAAACTCTGGATGGAACCACAAAGCGCCTTTACTTTCTGATGTAATTTATGTTAAGGAAGAATATAGGGCAGCTGTAGAAAATGTTTTAGATCCGTATTTGAATTACTATGTGGTTAATGATTTGAGCGAAGGTTTACAGGCAGTTCATTTATTGGATAACAACAAGAAAGGGAAAGCCAACTTTTTCCTTTTAGATAAATTCAAGAATATAGAAAGTGTTCAGCAGCCAGCAAATACTATCAAAGCGTTGGATGTCATTGAAATCGATTCTAAATATGCATCTTTAGCACAATATTTATTAGGCAATGTTTTTATAGCCGAAAACGAAGAAGGATTAAATGACGATAGCAATGCTATTATTTTAGAAAAGAGTGGAAAATTTGTAAAAGGAAAATACTCTTTAACTGGTGGTAGTGTTGGATTGTTTGAAGGAAAGAAAATTGGACGTGCGAAGAATCTTGAGAAGTTAGCAAAAGAAATTCAGGCTCAGGAAAAAATAGTTAATGAACTAAAAGCTGAGATTCAGTTAAAGCATAATGAAGTAATCGCATTCAATACACAGTTGAAAGAAAATGCGATTAAACAAACTGAACAAGAAATTAATCAGTTTACTAATCAGGTATTTGCCTTACACAATAAAATTGAAAATTTAACCCATCAAAATACTTCAGCAACAACTCGATTGGAAGAATTGAACAAACAATTAAAATCCAATCATGATGCAATCGCAGATACTCGTATTGAATTATCCAAATTTAACGAAGAGTTGGAAGCGATGCAAAAGAAAATGGTTTTGGTTGAGGAGGATTATTCATCTGCTGAAGGTAATTACAATGCTGCCAATACTAATTTTAATGAAGGCAATCTGAATATAACGAGACAACAAAGTAAGATTGCATCTATCAATCAGGAATTGGAATTTAAAACAAACCAATTAGCTGATTTGGATGAACAAGTAACATCAAGCAATATTCAATTATCCGAATCAAACGAGAATATAAATGAGGCTTCACTTTCATTAAAAGAAATTGAAGAAGGATTAGTGAAGCTTTTACATGATAAGGATGTCGAAGAAAAGAGCTTAAATGAAGCAGATCAAGATTACTACAATTTGAGAAATGTTTTATCTGAAAAAGAAAGTGAATTGAGGTTAAAACAGAAGTCAAAAGAAGGGATTGATCATTTGTTGAATGAGATTAAAGATCGTTTGACTGAATTGAAGTTGCAATTGGCTGGAATGAAAGAGCGTTTGAATGTTGAATTTAAAGTAGATTTGGATGCAATTATAGATGAGCCAAGAACAACAGAGACGCCTTTAGAAGAGCTTCAGGATAAGAATGAAAAAATGAAAAAGCGTTTGGAAAATATTGGCGAAGTGAATCCAACGGCAATAGAAGCGTTCACCGAAATGAAAAAGCGTTATGAATTCATTTTAGAACAGAAAAATGATTTGGTAACGGCAAAGGATAGTCTAATGCAAACCATTCAGGAAGTAGAAGCAACGGCAAACCAGCAATTCCTAGATACTTTTAATAAAACAAGAGAGAATTTTCAAAAAGTTTTCAAAGCCTTGTTTACTGAAGAGGATACAGCTGATATGGTTTTGGTTGATCCTGAAAATTTAGCAGAAACAGGAATTGATATTGTGGCTAAACCTAAGGGAAAAAGACCAAGCAGCATCGGTCAGTTGAGTGGAGGAGAAAAAACTTTAACTGCTACAGCTTTGTTGTTTGCAATTTATTTAATCAAGCCAGCACCGTTCTGTATTTTAGATGAGGTTGATGCTCCTTTGGATGATGCTAACGTAGGTAAATTTACCAATATGATCAAGCAATTCAGCGAAAATTCACAATTCATCATTGTTACACATAACAAAATGACGATGAGTGCTGTTGATGTGATTTATGGTGTTACTATGCAGGAAGCCGGTGTGAGTAAACTTGTTCCTGTTGATTTCAGAAGTTTGAATTAAGATTTAGATATTTTAATATAAAGCCCGATAGAAATATCGGGCTTTATTATTTTATCAGTTTGCCAATTCTACCGCCACCTCCAGCCAAAAATACAGCATTGCCTTTTTTTGCCTTTCTGCAAACATGAAATCCAGTTTCAGATATTTTTGTAAAATTCAAGCCATCATCTTTACTGTAATCAACACCATTTATGCCGCATGTAATCCAATTCTTTTTATTGAGATATTCAACACAGCTTCTGTATCCATTGGGATTAGTTTTGGATGACAACCAAGTTTTTCCTCCATCCTTTGTTACATAACAATTTTTTGTGGTGTCATCTTTGTTATTAAAATCTCCACCAACAATCATAAAGGTGTTGCTGTTTTTTATTGCGATTGAATTAGCTCCAGTACTTTCTTTGCCTTGAATGATACCCGTATTTATTTTTTTATCTTTTATGAAACAATTTGAATGATGACCTCCTGATATAAATATAGCTTCCTGTTTATTTATTTTTTTGATGTTGGTTCCACTGCTTGCAAAGCAGGCTTCTCCACTATCTGCTATAGGTCTGTTTTGATAGGAAATAGGAATCCAATTTTTTCCGCCATCAAAAGTTCTTGCAATAAAGAATCTTCCGTCAATAGGATCGCCAATTACAATACCACTTTGATCGTTCCAGAATTCCATAGCATCTAAAAACATTCCTCTTGCAGTGTCTTTAAAAACGATATCCCAGCTTGTACCCCCATCTATTGTTTTAAGGATGTAAGCTGGGACATCTGTTCCCATAACAATAGCAGTCATGTCGTCAAAAGCTTCTATATCTCTGAAATCAATTTTTTCAAATCCTTTTATGGTTATGAATTTCCATGTGGTTCCGCCATCTATACTTTTTCCAATAGTTCCATTGCTTCCGCTAACCCAAATTGTTTTATTATCAACAACACTTAGTCCTCTGAAAGATGCTTTGGTGTTACTTGATATTATACTTACCGATTGGGCATTTGATTCAGCAAGAAGATGAATTAGAATAAATAGGCAAATAAGCTTTTTTATCAAAATATTATGTTTCAAATGTTGTGTTTTAATAGATTTTATCAAATAGAATTAAGCAAGAAATTTTCTTTACTTTTGGCCATATTAAAAATAAGAATTTAACCACACTAAAGATAAATGGATAAGAAGAAATTTAATATTGATGATTCCATTGTTAGTCTTGAACAGATTAATGATTTATTGAATGATTTAAAGATTGGATTGACAGATGCGGCGTTCAATAAAATTGAAAATTGCAGGAATTATTTGGATGAAAAAATGTCGGTTTCAGAGGATTTGTATTATGGAATCAATACTGGGTTTGGATACTTGCAAAATGTGAAAATTGACAAATCGCAATTAGAAACTTTGCAAGAAAATCTAATTAAATCTCATGCATGCGGTATGGGGGATGAAGTGCCATCAGCAATTGTAAAAATTATGATGGCATTAAAAATTAAATCGCTTAGTTATGGTAATTCTGGTGTTCAAAAAGTAACAGTCCAGCGCCTCATTGATATGTATAATAATGATGTGCTTCCTGTAGTCTATACTCAGGGCTCTCTTGGTGCATCAGGAGATTTGTCTCCATTGAGTCATATGTGTTTACCTTTGATTGGTTTGGGGGAAGTTTATTTTAAAGGAGAAAAGAAATCATCTGTTGATGTTTTGACTCAACTCAAATGGGAAAAGATTTCCTTACAAAGTAAAGAAGGGTTGGCTTTAATTAATGGTACTCAATTCATGAGTGCTTATGGTGTTTATGCATTGCTCAAATCAAAGAAATTGTTGAAATGGGCAAATATTATTTCCGCTATTAGTTTTGATGGATTTGATGGTGTACTTTTTCCATTTAATGAAAATATTCATGCTGTAAGATCACATGCTGGCCAAGTTGCAGTTGCAACAGAGATGAGAAGTTTACTTAAGGGTAGTGAAATTGCGAATCAAAAAAAATCTCAAGTACAAGATCCCTATTCATTTAGATGTATTCCGCAGGTTCATGGTGCAAGTTGGGATGCATTTCACTATGTAGAAAGTGTGTTTTTGAAAGAAATCAATTCTGTTACAGATAATCCCAATATTTTTCCTGAGCAAGATTTAATTATAAGTGGGGGTAATTTTCATGGGCAACCTCTTGCTTTGGCATTGGATTTTCTTTCTATTGCTATGAGTGAAATTGCGAATATTAGCGAAAGAAGGACCTATCAGTTAATTAGTGGATTAAGAAATCTTCCTCCATTCCTCGTTAAAAATTCCGGTTTAAATTCAGGATTTATGATTCCTCAATATACTGCAGCTGGTATCGTTAGCGAAAACAAGCAACTGTGTACACCAAGTAGCGTTGATTCTATCCCTTCAAGTATCAATCAGGAAGACCATGTGAGTATGGGAGCTAATGGTGCTGTAAAATGTAAAAGAGTGGTTGATAATGTTGAAAAAGTGCTTGCCATAGAACTATTAACTGCTGTTCAGGCTATTGAATTCAGAAGGCCTTTAAAAACATCTGAACAATTGGAAAAAATAATTGTTTCTTACAGAGATATTATATCATTTAATGATGCAGACAGAATCATGCATGATGATATGATGAAATCAGTACAATTTTTATATAACCACCCATTATAAAATATTATTTCATGATTACTGCGAAATACGATTTTGAAAAATACAAAACACCAACTGGTACTCAATTAAATTGCAAAGGCTGGGTTCAGGAAGCCGCTTTAAGAATGTTATTGAATAATCTCGATCCTGAAGTTGCAGAACGTCCTGAAGACTTAATTGTTTATGGTGGTAGAGGAAAAGCTGCGAGAAATATAGAATCACTCGATTTGATAATTAAAGGACTGAAAGATCTCGAAGAAGATGAAACCTTATTGATACAGAGTGGTAAACCTGTTGCTATTTTAAAAACACACAAAGATTCACCACGAGTATTGATCAGTAATTCTCAACTGGTACCCAATTGGGCAAACTGGAAACATTTTGATGAGTTAGAAAAAAAAGGTTTGATGATGTACGGCCAGATGACCGCAGGAAGTTGGATTTATATAGGAAGTCAGGGTATTGTACAAGGTACATATGAAACTTACGGTTCCGCAGCAACGAAGCATTTCGGTGGAACATTAAAAGGAACTTTAAATGTAACTGCAGGTTTAGGTGGAATGGGAGGAGCTCAGCCGCTAGCAATTACGATGAATGAAGGTGTGGCTCTTGTTGCTGAAGTTGAAGAGTGGAGAATTGACAAACGTATCGAAACAAGATACCTTGATGAGAAGTATCTTAATATTGATGATGCAATTGATAAAGCATTGCAATATAAAAATAAAGGTAAAGCTGTTAGCATTGGAGTATTGTGTAACGCCGTTAATTTATTACAACGTTTAATCGACAGAAATATCATTCCAGATACGCTTACAGATCAAACGAGTGCCCATGACCCATTGATTGGATATATTCCTCATCATCTGTCTAATGAAGAAGCTAATGTTTTAAGAGAAACTAATCCTGATGAATATATCAATTTAAGTTATCAGAGCATGAAGCAACATGTGTTGTTAATGTTGCAATTACAGAAGATGGGTGCAATCACATTTGATTATGGTAACAATATCAGAGCAAGAGCAAAAGAAAGGGGAGTTGAAAATGCTTTTGATTTTCCTGGATTCGTACCTGCTTATATCAGACCACTATTTTGTGAAGGGAAAGGTCCATTCAGATGGGCTGCATTGAGTGGAGATCCAGAAGATATCAGAGTTACAGATGAATTAATGATGGAACTATTTCCAGAAAATAAAGGGATGATTCGCTGGATGAAAATGGCTAAAGAAAAAATTGCATTCCAAGGACTTCCTGCAAGGATATGTTGGATTGGTCAAGGTGAAAGAGAGAAAGCAGGTTTGGCCTTTAATGAGTTAGTAAAATCAGGAAAAGTTAAAGCTCCGATAGTTATAGGCAGGGATCATCTGGATACTGGATCAGTAGCTAGCCCTAACAGAGAAACTGAAGCAATGCTTGATGGAAGTGATGCTGTTGCAGATTGGCCCATATTAAATGCTCTTGTTAATACAGCTGGTGGGGCAAGTTGGGTGTCTTTACATCATGGTGGTGGCGTTGGTATGGGTTACAGTATACATTCAGGTATGGTGATTGTAGCCGATGGAACTGATGACGCATCAAAGAGATTAAGCAGAGTGTTAAGAAATGATCCTGGTATGGGTGTTATCAGGCATGCAGACGCAGGGTATGAATTAGCAATTAAAACAGCACAAGAAAACAACTTGGATCTCAAAAAAAGATTGAAATAAAAGAACCGTACCCTTGTAATAGGGTACGGTTCTTTAGATTTGATTTTTTAGAAAGTTGTTCCGATACCAATATTAAAATCTAAAACTCCAACTTCTTGTATGAAGTCTTCTTCAGTTGCACTTCCTTTCCATTTAGGTTTCATAAATCCATAATCCACATTAACAAAGGCACAATATCTAGATGCAAAATTGTATCTTAAATTTGAACCTACTTGTAAAGCAAATGCATCTGTCCATCTGTCTTCAGATGTAGCTAGAACTTCCCCAGTTACAGCATCAGAAATTTTTATTCTTGGAGAATTGACCCTTGCAAACCCAGCCATTGCTTTAAAGTCAACTTTAATATTATCCATTACATTTATGGTAGTCATCGGGCCTAGAACAATACCTCCATATTGCCAATGATCTGTTTCAAATGAATAGGTATTAGAAATCGAAAACATTGAGTTTAAATTATTTATTAATTTTTGATTGACATTGTATCTTGAATAAAAAAATGTTCCTGATATACCAAATCTGTCAGTAATCTCATATCCTGCATTGAGATTTACATTGTATCCTAAATTAGCATATCCAGCTCCTGTTTTATTAATATCTGTAGAACTAAATATACCAACAGGAATTGATGGTCCAGCAGAAAGAACAAGAAACGCTTTGTTTTTATTTATTGTTGAAGAAGATGGAGTGTTTTGCGCTAAGAGGTAATTTGTTATTAATGCGGCAATAATAAACAAGGTTATTTTTTTCATTTTATAATATTTTAATGATTAATAATAATATCAAAAATATTTTGAAATGATTATTTGAAAAATGACAATCAATATCTTAAAACATGACAATTATTATTAATCATAAAACCCGATGACATGATTAATGTCACTATAATTTCCTTATTAAATCATTTAATGATAATTTATAGGTATAGAGATTTGAATAATTGATTAACTAAAATCTATTTATTATGAGTAATACAATGTTTTCGATTGCACGTGTCATTAAAAAAATCTATTCTTTCGAAATGAAGATTAACTTGATAAATAACGTATTAAATGATGTTGTAAAAATTTATTTAAAAAGAAGTGATTCTGAAGATGTTTTGCATTTCAGGAGTAGAATAAATAATTACTATAGCGATATAAAATACATCAAGAAAGAATTATTGATTAAATATGGAACTAATGATATGGTTTTAAATTCAAATTGCAATCTGATTAATGACGAAAAGTATAATCTTGGAAGGATTGATAGAAATGTTGATAAATTAACTAAGGAGTTCCAGGTTTATTTGATTAATAAAATTTGATTTGTTCAGAACTGAATCAAAAGCCGACTTATAATAGGGTCGGCTTTTTACATATTTTAATTAAACTCTTCAGTATTTTATATATAAAGCATTATGGAAAATAATTCAAATGATAGCGGTTTGACCGATTCTGAAGTATTAGAAAACAGAAAGATTCACGGCTCAAATAAATTAACATTAAAAGAGGATTATATTTTCTTGAACATATTGAAAGACTTAGTTCGAGAGCCAATGTTGATTATTTTGATATTATCCAGTATAATTTATTATTGGCTTGGGCAGAAAAACGAGAGTGTTATCATGTTGATTTCAGTTCTTTTAGTTGCAAGTATTTCTTTTTATCAGGAGTATAAGAGTAAAAATGCTATAAGTGCATTAAAGAAGATATCGAACCCAAAGGTTAAAGTCAAAAGAAATAATTTCATTTTATTTGTTTCTGATGATGAAATTGTAGTAAATGATTTGATTATACTAAACGAAGGAGAAATCATTGCTGCTGATTGCTCCATAATTTCTTCAAACGATTTTTCAGTTAATGAATCTATTTTAACAGGGGAATCTTTTCCCTTAAGTAAAATTAAAAATGAGCATGTGTATAAAGGCACTTTGGTTACTAGCGGTAGCGCTTTTGTAAAAGTTGATACTGTTGGGTTAAAAACGATGTTTGGCAAAATAGGGATTTCATTGGAACAAATCAATTCAAGTTTGTCGCCATTGCAATTGAAGATTAATCGATTTGTAAAAAAAATGATAGTCTTGGGTTTGCTTGCTTTTTTAATTATCGTATTTGCTAGATATACACAAACAGGAATGATAGTGACCTCAATTTTGGTTGGATTGTCATTAGCGATGAGTATTTTCCCTGAAGAAATACCAGTTGCGTTAAGTACTTTCCATGCATTAGGTGCCTATAAATTATTGAAGCTGCACAACATAATTGTTAAGCAACCTAAATATGTTGAAACACTTGGTGAAGCAAGTGTAATCTGTATTGATAAAACCGGGACAATTACAAAAAACGAAATGATTATTTCTAATTTGTATGAATTTAATAGTAATAGTTTCTTTGAAATAAATTCATTGAATATTAGTCCAGATTTGTTGATTGAATATGCAATGTGGTCAAGTGAAATTAATCCGTTTGATCCGATGGAAAAATCTATTCATAATCTTTACCAAAAAACTTCAAAATCAGACAAGAGAAATCAATACAAACAAGTTCATGAATACCCATTAATAGGAAAACCACCACTAATGACTCATATTTTTAAAAATAATAATGATGTTATTATTGCAGCTAAAGGTGCTCCGGAATCTATTTTAAACCAGTCAAATTTACCAGATTATGATAAAAATAGAGTAATGTCTATTGTAAGAGAATACGCAAAAAACGGCTTCAGAATATTAGGGGTAGGCAAGGGTATTTGGACCGAAAAAAAATGGCCTGTATCTCAATCTGAATTTACATACGACTTTTTAGGATTGGTTATGTTTAAGGATCCTCCAAAGGAAAATATCAATAAAACAATTGAAATTTTTAAACAAGCTGGTATTAGAGTTTTAATGATAACAGGTGATTATAGTCAGACCGCTATATCTATTGCTAATAAAACAGGATTGTCTATTACAGATAAATGTTTAGAGGGTGAAGATGTGATCAAAATGTCTGACCAAGAACTCAGGGAAAAAGTCAAGATTTATGAGGTTTATTCAAGAATGTTTCCTGAAGCCAAATTAAAAATTATTGAAGCATTAAAAGATAATGGAGATGTTGTTGCCATGACTGGAGATGGAGTAAATGACGCGCCAGCATTGAAGGCAGCAGATATAGGGATATCTATGGGACAAAGAGGCAGTGAGGTAGCAAAAAGTGCAGCAGATTTAATTTTAAATGATGATGACCTTTACCACATGACTGAAGCAATAGCATTAGGTCGTAATATTTATAATAATTTTAAAAATGCTATTCGATATATCATTTCAATACATATTCCCATCATATTATTGGTTTTGCTTCCTATTTTATTAAATTGGAAATTTAGTGTTCTTTTTTATCCAGTACATGTTATCTTTTTTGAAATCATAATGGGTCCAACATGTTCTATTGTTTATGAAAATGAACCAATGGAAGCAGGAATCATGAATAAAAAACCAAATCTTCAATCCAAAGATTTTTTGACTTCACAACAATTGTTGGTCTCTGTAGTTCAGGGTTTAGCTATAACTTTTGGTTGCATTGCTATTGGATATTATTTTATTCAAAATGGGAGCAATGAATCACTAGTAAGAACAACTGTTTTTATCACTTTAATGTTTTCAAATATTTTCATAACCTTAATTAACCGTTCAACAAAATATTCAATATTTACTTCTATACTTTACAAAAACAATCTTCTGTATGTAATTATAATAATAACATTTTCACTTACTATATCATTTATTTTTATACCTCAATTAACGAACTTGTTTCAATTGAGTCATTTATCGTTTCAACATTTAATGATATGTTTTGTTGCCGCTTTTGTTTCAACTTTTTGGATTGAGCCTTTTAAAAAATTAAAAAGAAAGTAATTCCTGAGTTTTAAGGATTAAATTTGTTTCATTAAACAGAAATGAAACAAAACAATTCATTCATACAGATTAATAAAGTTTCAAAGAGCAATAATGGCAATGCTGCTATTGATGCTATCACTTGCAGACTAGATTTGAATAAAAGAATTGGGATTATTGGAGAGACCGGTTCGGGCAAAAGTACTTTGTTGAAAGTGATTGCTGGTTTGTGTCAGCCTGATGAAGGAGAGATTTATTATAATAATCATCGAATACTAGGCCCAGAGGAAAAATTAATTCCAGGCCATCCAAAAATTGCATATTTAAGCCAACATTTTGAACTCAGAAATAACTACCAAATCTGGGATATTCTTTCTTTTGAAAATCAGATGACAGAAGCAGATGCCAATGAATTGTACAATCTTTGTAAAATCAATCATTTACTCAATAGATGGACAGATGAGTTGTCGGGTGGAGAAAAACAACGAATTGCTTTAGCTAAACTTTTAATTACACAACCTGAATTATTATTATTAGATGAGCCCTTTTCTAATCTTGACAATCAAAATAAAGCAATAATTCATGATGTAATTAATGACCTCATGAACAAGTTTGAAATATCCTGCATAATGGTTTCTCATGATACTACAGATATATTGTCGTGGTGTGATGAATTACTTGTGATTCAAAATGGATCTGTAATTCAACAAGATGAGACAAAAAAAGTATATCATTTTCCTGTTAATATATATGCAGCTGGATTACTAGGTGGTTTTCAATTGTTTCCATTAAATAGTTTCATCTATCAACAAATCAAGGCTCAGGCTACTATTACAGATAAAAGTTTATTTATAAGACCTCATTTTTTTACATCTTGTAATAAAAATACATCTTCTAACATAATCAGTGGGTTTGTTAAATCAATTGACAAAAAAGGTTTTTATTGCCTCATTGATATTTCAGTTGAAACTGAGATATTGAAAATTGTAACACTGGATAATGAAATACAGGAAGGGGATATGCTGCATTTAAAATACAATCAAAATCAACATTGGTTTATCTAATTTTTTATCAACTCCTTTAGAATAAGTATAGTTACTTACTTTAAATGAGGATAAATTCCCAAAATTCTAATTCTGATTGCAATAACTTATGTCCGGGAATTTAAACAAGTTATTTTTATATCACCGTTTTAAACCAATATCTATGATAAAGATTGCTGAGTTACATAATACTTATCAGTCTTGATCTTAAAACCGAATTTCTTTAGTTCTTTTTTATTATTAAAAATGATTTGAATTATAAAAATAATGATTCCTATCAGTGTCTTTAAGTAATAATACTTATGTAAATCAGTCTTTATTACTAAAAGATACAGTTCTTCAATAGTTTAAATAATAAACGATAAAAATTTACGTCTTCATAATGTACAAGACAATAATTCAATATCCTAAAACCCGTTTTTAATCCAAACCTAGAAAATCAATTATCCAATCCAATCCAATGAAGCCAAATTATCCAAACCAATCCAATTCAATGAAAACCAAGATTTAAAAAACTGATCTAATTAATTTTTTAAATGAAAAACCTTTAAAGCTCTGATTATTCAGAGCTTTATTTTTTATATAATTGACTTTAAGTAGATATACCTAAAACGTTTAATTCTTAATACTAAATATTTGATTTCGAGTTATAATAATACAATTATAATTACAATCAGTCGTTTTAATAACAAGAATCACAAAATGGTTCGTTGTTAATCCGAAACCCAATTAAAGTATCCAATCCAATGAAAAATTAATGGCTTCCAAATCCTTTTGAAATCAATAAATATATAATTTTAAAATGAAGCCATAGAGAGAGCCCTTAACTAGGCTCTCTCATTTTTTATAAACACTTCGTATTCAATAATAATTTAGACATTATAAATATTTCAAATGCAATCTGTATTATGCGTTGGGTCAGTTTTAGTAGATGAACTTTATTTTTGTAATGAGAAGCCTAAAAATAATCTCAGAAAAATTAATGGGGAGAGTTTGGAAGCTAATATTACATTGATTAATAATTATGTCAAACTTGCTGCAAAATTTGCAGTTTCATATCAACAATGATAGGTATCATAACACTTGTTTATTCTAAGTAATAGGGATTTATCAATTGGTCTCTATATTGTAATCGATATCATTAAAGCTATTATTTGATGATATATTGTATGATAAAAGCCCCTATTACAATCATTTTTATAGTCTATTTTATTTTAGTCAATTGTGTTTTTAGTCAAAATACAACGGATACCAAAAAGAAAAATTATTTATCTCAATCAATTCTTTTACAAGACCAACTGATTTATTTAGAAAAAAATAAAAGTTCATACGATTTAATTCAAATTAAAAGAGTGAAAACAAATTATAAACTTGGAGATACTTCCAATGATATTATTTTTATTAAGAAAAAACTGATGTTATTGGGAGATATAAAATCCTTTAATGTGAATACTATATTTGACAGCTCTTTACTCACTGGGATCAATAATTATCAAAAAAGAAATGGATTAAGAATAAGTAATTTAATCAAGAATGATTTGATACAAAAATTAAACCAGTCATTAGATAAAACCATTTTTTCAATTAAATTGAACATGAAAAGATGGTCATATTTTGACACATTAACCTTAAGTGAATTTATCTTGATTAATATCCCTGAATATGAATTGAGGTTGATAAAAAACAAGGAAGTTCGAATAGAAATGAAAGTTATTGTAGGAAAGGCTACAAACAAAACCCCACAACTGAATAGCGCTGTCAATTATATTGTATTTTGTCCTTATTGGAATGTGCCGAATAGTATTTTGACTAAAGAGATTATGCCACTGATTAAAAGGTATCCTAACTATTTGAGTACATTCAGTATGGAATGGAATAATGGTAAATTACGTCAAATGCCAGGAAGAAGCAATGCGCTCGGATTGATAAAATTTATTTTTCCTAATCCTTATGATGTATACATGCATGATACGCCGTTAAAAAACTTATTTAAAGAAAATGAAAGGGCATTTAGTCATGGATGTATCAGATTAGAACAACCCAAAAAACTAGCTGAATATTTATTGAAAGACAGTCAACGATGGAGAGAAAATGATATTGATTTAACAGTTAATAAAAACAAAGAACAATGGGTCAAAATAAATCAACCCATGCCGATAATGATAAAATATTTTACGGCATGGGTTGATGAAAATCAATCTCTTCAATTAAGAAAAGATATCTATAATTTGGATGAGAAATCAAAATAAAAAACTATCTGTCTCTATTATTGAAGCCTCCACGGTTGTTGTTATTATTATTGTTTCTGTTGAAACCCCCGCCATTTGAAGGACGAGGAGCTGAAGGTCTTTCTTCTGCTGCTTTTACAACCAATGGTTTTTTCCCAAGAGAAATATCATTTAAACTGTCAATAGCTTCTAAAGCATCTTCTTTGTTTTCCATTTCAACAAATCCAAATCCTTTGCTTTTCCCAGTTTCTTTATCTAAGGCAACTTTAGCAGATACAACGGGACCAAATTTTTCAAATATTTCTTCTAATTCAGCATCATCTAAATCATAAGGTAAGCCTGCAACAAAAATCTTCATAATTTCAATTTTAAACGAAATTACATAACTTAATTTTCTAATCGAAACAATCTTTATTTTTTTATTTAAAATGATTGTTTTAAAATAAATCGATGAATAGTACGAGTAATTGTGTTATAATATAAATGGATTCAATATTTTTGATGATAAACTAATTTTAAACCAATGAGCGACAATAATTTAACACTAGGCGAAATCCACACCAACAAAGGAGTTATGAAATTTGAATTGTATGATGATGATGCTCCGATCACTGTAGGTAATTTTAAAAAATTAATTCAATCAGGTTATTATGATGGATTAACTTTTCACAGAGTGATACCCAATTTTGTGGTACAAGGTGGTTGTCCTGATGGTACTGGTGCAGGCGGGCCAGGCTACTCAATACCTTGCGAAACAAGAGGATTAAAACAGGTCCATGAAAGAGGTGTTTTTTCAATGGCGCACAGAGGACCAAACACAGGAGGTTCGCAATTTTTTATTTGTCATGACAGGATGAATACAAAACATCTCGATGGTGTTCATACTTGTTTTGGAAAAGTAATTGATGGGATTGAAGTGGTTGATAAAATTGTAGCAGGTGATGTTATGGAAAAAGTAATCATCTTAAACTAAATTTTAGCCTTCTCTTAAAGGCTTTTTATTTTATTAAAACATAATGAGAGCTGCTTCGGTTAAAGAAATCAAAACTGGATTAGAAGAAATTTCTCCAAAGGAGTTGTTATCAATTTGTTTGAGATTATCAAAGTTTAAAAAAGAGAATAAGGAATTGATTACTTATTTGTTGTTTGAAGCACAGGATGAAGATGCTTACATACAAAGTGTGAAATCTGAAATTGACTTGTCTTTTGAATCTTTGAACACAAACAGCATGTACATAGCTAAAAAGAACATCAGAAAAATTGTGAGAATTGCAAACAGGTATATTAAATATAGTAATCTGGAAACAACTGCAGTAACCCTATTGATTTATGTTTGCAGTAAAATAAAAAGTTCAGGGCTGGATTTAGATAAGAGTCAGGCACTATCCAATATTTTTTCATCATTAATAAAAAAAATAAAGCTTTCGATTTCCAATTTGCATGAGGATTTGCAGTATGATTTTAATTTAGAATTAAATGAAATCATGTAATGGGAATAAAATATCAATAACTAATATTTGTATATCAATAAAATTAATCAATACTTAAAGAAGATATGATAAATAAGATAGACGATTTTGAAAATGTTTTTTTTATTGGTGTAGCTGGTACTGGAATGAGTGCAATTGCACAATATCTTTCTGGAATCGGCAAAAAAGTAAGCGGAAGCGACAGGTATTTTAAGGAAAATGAAATCAATGACACCAGAGATAAATTAGAAAATGCGAACATCGTTTGTTATGAACAAAATGGAATGGGTATCAATGAAAACACTTCTTTAGTTGTGGTGTCTACTGCCATAGAAGATACTGTTCCTGAAGTCCAAAAAGCCAAATCACTAAATATTCCTATAGTTAAGAGAAGTGAATTACTTGCAATTATTGCAAGAAGTAAGAAGACGATTGCAGTTGGTGGTACATCAGGAAAAAGCACTACAAGTGCGATGTTGTTTGATATTATGGAATATGCAGGATATGAACCAAGTATCATAAGTGGAGCAGGATTAGTAAGTATTATTAAAGAAAATAAAATAGGAAATGCAAAGGTGGGTTCAGGAGATTGGCTGATTATCGAAGCTGATGAAAGCGATGGATCTATTGTTAAATACACACCTGAAGTAGGTTTATTATTAAATATCGATAAAGATCATCAGGAAATAAGTGAACTCATTTCAATATTTGATATATTTAAAAAGAATACAACACAATTATTTGTAGTAAATCAATCCAATTCACTTGCAGCATCTTTAAGTGATAAAAAAGAAAATGATTTTTCCTCAAATGAAAAGGATGGTGGATATAAAGCAATTAATTTTAAACAGCATGGTCTTGCGATTCAATTTGAAATTAATGGTCAGAATTTTGAAATGAATGTTGTTGGAAAACACAACATGGAAAATGCTCTTGCAGCTGTTGCTGTAGCCAATCAAATTGGCATTTCATTACTCGATTGTGCAAAAGGGTTAAAGAATTATGAGGGGATTTACAGAAGACATCAGTTGCTCGGAATTAAAAACGGAATATATGTAATAGATGATTATGCACATAATCCTGTTAAATGTGCAGCTTCAATCGAAGCTTGCCAGCACATCGCTCCTAAAGTAATTGCGTGGTTTCAGCCACACGGATATGGCCCAACACGTTTTTTAAAAAATGATTTTATACATGAGTTTAAAAATGTCCTTCGTTCAGAAGATGAGTTATGGATGAGTGAAATATTTTACGCAGGTGGAACTGCAACAAAAGATATATCTGCCAATGACTTGATTGTAGAAATTAAATTAGCTGGTAAAAATGCTTTTTTTGTTGACAACAGAAATAATTTTTTAGAGCAAGTGAGACCACATTTAACCAACAATTGCGTATTATTGTTGATGGGAGCAAGAGATCCAGAATTGGAATATTTCTGTAAAGGTGTTTGGAAAAATATTTAAAATATTTTAATGGTTACTTTAATCAAAAATATCAAGTCATTAATTAATATTCGCGAAGAAGATGAGCTACTTCGTGGAAAAGAATTGTCAATACTTCCACAGGTCAACAATTCTTTTTTATTAATTGAAGATGGCTTTATTACAGATTTTGGTTCTATGAATGATATAGATAACAGAATTAATAATCAGCCTTTGCATATCATTGATGCTAAAGATCAATTTGTTCTTCCTGCATGGTGTGATAGCCATACACATATTGTATTTGCAGGTAGCAGAGAAAATGAATTTTTAGATAAGATAAAAGGAAAAAGTTATGCTGAAATTGCAGCAAATGGTGGTGGGATATTAAATTCTGCAAAAAAAATACAGGATGCGTCTGAAGATTTTCTTTTTAATGAATCATGGAAACGATTGAATGAAGTATCGAAATTAGGAACAGGAAGTATTGAAATAAAAAGCGGATACGGGTTAACGGTAGAAGCTGAATTGAAAATGCTTCGTGTGATTAAGAAACTCAAAGAAAAATCAAACCTAAACATAAAATCTACATTTTTGGGTGCTCATACCTTTCCAGTGGATTATAAAGATAATCATGAAGCCTATATTGATTTGATCATTAACGAGATGCTGCCAGTAATTGCTAATGAGAAGCTGGCTGATTATATTGATGTTTTTTGTGAGTCGGGATTTTACAATGTTGAAGAAATGGAAAGAATTTGCAATGCTGGAATGCAATATAATCTCAAGCCCAAATTGCATATTAATCAATTAAACAGTATTGGTGGTATTCAGTCAGCAATTAAAATGAATGCCATTTCGGTTGATCATTTAGAAACTATGACTACTGATGATGTAAAGCATTTGTCTGCATCAAATACCATTGGTACTTTATTACCAACGGCTGCTTTTTTTCTTAGTATGCCTTATCAGCCAGCAAGACAATTGATTGATTCGAATTGTGCAATTGCATTGGCATCAGATTATAATCCTGGTTCTACACCAAGTGGTAACATGAATTTTGTTGTTGCATTAAGTTGTATACAAATGAAAATGTTGCCAGAAGAGGCAATTAACGCTGCAACAATAAATGGAGCTTTTGCAATGGAGAGTCAGGTTTTAACAGGTAGTATAAAAAGAGGTAAACGGGCTGATTTAATTATAACAAAACCCATTCCATCTTTAGCTTATTTGCCTTATTCATTTGGTAGTAATTTAATTGACCAGGTAATAATCAAAGGTGATTTTATAAATTAATATAATTATAAGATATGATACAATTAATTGAATGTGTTCCCAATTTTTCTGAAGGAAATGATCTAAATGTAATCAAACAAATTACAGATCAAATTGAATCCGTTGAAGGAGTAAGATTGTTGAATGTGGATCCAGGTAAAGCAACTAACAGAACTGTTGTAACTATTGTTGGTCAACCAGAAGCTGTTATTGAAGCTGCTTTCAGAGCAATTAAAAAAGCAGGAGAATTGATTGATATGAGTAAACACAAAGGTGAACATCCAAGAATGGGAGCTACCGATGTTTGTCCGCTTATTCCTATTGCAAATATCACAATGGAGGAAACTGCAAAATATGCTCAGCAATTGGCAAAGCGTGTTGGTGGAGAATTAAATCTGCCTATCTATTTGTATGAAGCAGCTCAACCTAACAAAGAGAGAAGTAATCTATCTATAATCAGAGCAGGCGAATATGAAGGTTTCGCCAAAAAAATATTATTGCCAGAGTGGAAACCAGACTTCGGCCCAGCAGCATTTGATGTAAAAAGAGGGGCTACTGTTATAGGTGCTAGAGATTTTTTGGTTGCATATAATATCAATCTCAATACGACATCAACCCGAAGAGCTAATGCAGTAGCTTTTGATATTCGTGAAGCGGGTAGGGTTAAACGTGAAAATGGAAAAATCGTAAATGATGAAAACGGAAATCCAATAAATATTCCCGGAAGTTTAAAATCTGTAAAAGCGATTGGATGGTTTATAGAAGAGTATGGAATTGCTCAAATTTCAATCAATCTTACCAATATTAATGTAACACCTGTTCACATTGCATTTGACGAAGCGTCTAGAAAAGCTAATGAAAGAGGATTAAGAGTAACCGGAAGTGAATTAGTAGGATTGATACCCCTAAAATCTATGACAGATGCAGGTCGTTATTTCTTAGAAAAACAACAAAGATCTACAGGTGTAAGTGAAAAGGAGTTAATCAAAATTGCAGTCAAATCTATGGGATTGGATGAATTGACTCCTTTTAATCCTCAGGATAGAATTATTGAATACATGCTTGCTAATACATCTGACAATAAATTGGTGAGTATGACACTTACTGATTTTGCTGATGAAACTGCAAGTGAAAGCCCCGCTCCGGGAGGAGGCTCCATTTCTGCTTATGTTGGTGCTTTAGGTGTTTCTTTGGCTACAATGGTTGCAAATCTTTCATCACACAAACAAGGGTGGGATGAAAGATGGAAAGAATTCAGTGATTGGGCTGAAAAAGGACAGCATATTAAAGATCAATTATTAAAATTAGTAGATGAGGATACAAGGGCTTTCAATAAGATAATGTCTGCATTTGGATTGCCTAAAGGTTCACCCGAAGAAAAAGCAATCAGAACCCAAGCCATTCAGGATGCAACCAAAAATGCAATAGATGTGCCTTTTAAAGTAATGCAACTTTCATTTGAAAGTATGGAAGTGATTAAAGCAATGGCTATAATAGGTAATCCAAACTCGGTTTCAGATGCTGGTGTAGGAGCATTGTGTGCAAGAAGTGCTGTAATGGGCGCATTCATGAATGTGAGAATCAATGCAAAAGATTACGCTGATAAAGGGTATGTAAATGATATTGTAAAAAAAGGGACTGAAATT
Organism: Chitinophagaceae bacterium; assembly: GCA_027484165.1. Taxonomy (GTDB): domain Bacteria; phylum Bacteroidota; class Bacteroidia; order Chitinophagales; family Chitinophagaceae; genus Ferruginibacter. Next base: position 52,440 of record JAIXWH010000066.1, read on the forward strand.
GAGTCTAATACTATCATTCTAGAAAAAGAGATATTGAGTATCGTGAACGAAAAGATAGGCATTTAATTAAGTATTTCAATATTGGATTTAAAACACTAATTTTAACGTTCGAATTTTAAAAAAATATAACTACTTATAAGATGTTTACAAAATCAACGATTGCAATAATTTCTTGTGTGATTTTATTAGTTTCATGTCAAAAAGATCCCAATTTAGTTACAACAACTTCTCCAGTTGGAAATCCAATCGTTGTAGCACCAGTTGCTCCACCTTCTGCAGCTTCCGACAGTACTATGTTAATGGGTAATCCAAGTAACGCCTCTTTAAGTGTTTCTGACATAACCAATTATCTTTTAAAAGAAATCTATTACTCTGTTTCGTATAACAGTGTTGCAGGAATTCCAAATTGGGTGAGCTGGCATTTATGTTCATCAGATTTAGGCCCTGTATCTCGTCAAAACTCATTTTCTTCAAACAATGCATTACCTTCTGGATGGTATCAGGTTTCAAGTTCAAGTTATACAGGATCGGGTTTCGATAGAGGACATATGTGTCCTTCAGCAGACAGAACTACATCTTTGGATGCTAACAACTCTACATTCTTTATGACGAATATTGTGCCTCAAGCACCACGTAACAATCAAATTACTTGGGCATCTCTTGAAAATTATTGCAGAGATTCATTAGTGGGTGTTCAAGGAAAAGAATTATATATCATTGCAGGTACTTACGGAGAAGGTGGAACTGCAACTTCAGGCGGTACACCTGAAATAAATATTGACAACGGTAGAGTAAAAGTCCCAGCTTATATTTGGAAAGTGATTGTAGTTTTATCTAATGGATCAAACGATTTATCAAGAGTTGTAAACAACACGAGAGTAATTAGTGTTGTTCTGCCCAATAATAATGATGTAGACACTGATTGGAGGACTTACAGAACTTCTGTAAATGATATCGAAACATTAACCAGTTATGATTTATTATCAAATGTTTCTACAACAATTCAAAATACGATTGAAGCAAGAGTAGATAATCAATAATTAATTATAACCATCCTGTTCTTCCTCCATCCACAGGCAAGTTAACTCCGTTTACATAAGAAGCTGCTGGAGAACATAGGAAAGCTACTACTGATCCGAATTCTTCTGTGCTACCCATTCTTCCAACAGGAATTTTGGAGAGTAATTCTTCCATTACTTTTTCTTCAGATAAGCCACTGTCGGCAACTTTCTTCTTTACAACATAATCAGCTCTTACTGTATTCGTAAATCCTGGCAGCACATTGTTTACAGTTATCCCAAATTTGCCTAATTCAACTGAAAGAGTTTTGCCCCAATTGGCTACAGCTGCACGAATGGTATTGCTCACTCCAAGTCCATATATAGGCTGCATTACTGAAGTTGAAATAATATTGATGATTCTGCCATATCCGGATTGTATCATACCTGGAGTTACTGCTTGTGTAAGAATCTGATTGCATATCAAATGATTATTAAAAGCTTGCAAATAATCAGCAGCTTTTGCATCAATGGCTCTTCCTGCAGCAGGCCCTCCGGTATTGTTGATTAAGATATCGATTGTATTACCATTTGAAATATAATGATCAATAACCAGTTGTACATTTTTGCTGTCGTTGAAATCCGCAACCAAATAGGAGTGTAATTGATTATGTTCTGTATTCAACTGATTTAATGCGTTTTTTAATTTAGATTCATCTCTTGCCATCAAAATAATATTTGCTCCTAATATTGCAAGTTCAATTGCAGATGCTAAGCCTAATCCTTGTGAACTTCCGCAAACCAATGCAGTTTTACCTGATAAATTCAAATTCATATGTTCTAAGTTTATTGATCTTTAAATTTTGTTTCTATTTTTAATTGCTCAACCACATTATAGATAATCGGACAAATACTGTAATGAATTAAAGTGCCGAATAATCTGTCATTAAAATTAGGTTTGTGTAAATGAGGAAACTCTCTGCATTCATTAAACCTGTTTTCATAAATTGAACATTTCTTCTCAGTTAAAAAATGACAGGGTATAGTATTAATGATATATTCACCAGCCAAACTTTCTTCAATATATTTATTCTTGAAATCTTCAACACTAATTTCAAGATGTTTTGCAGCAAGCTGTGCTTCGTTTTTTGTAACATTAATCATCAATCCATTACAACATGACCCACAAGAAGTGCAATCAATCTTTTTTTCAATAGTTGAATTCAATTTAAAAACCAATTCATCTATTTGTTTACTATCTCTGTTTTTGATGAAACTTCTGAAAGCATCATTTTCATCTTCACGCATAGAAGCCAATTGAGCAATGGTTTCTTTATTGGTTTCTATATTATACAAAATAATTATTTATCTTAATGGGTGTTCAAAACTAATAAATATGAACAACTTTAAACGTAATCATCTATAAAAACTATTTTTTTGTGAAAAGAGTCATTTTACGCACATTTATAGCATTTTGTGGATAAAAGTTTGATTTAAAAAATCGTCACATTCAATTATATTCGCAGGCTTAAAGAGTAAAATATCCCGCACATTTAGAAAACTATTTAATATGGCTGAAAAAGAATTGTATGCTTATAACGAAGACAGTATAAAAAGTCTTGATTGGAGAGAGCATATCAGATTAAGACCTGGAATGTACATCGGAAAATTGGGAGATGGTAGTAGCCCTGATGACGGGGTATATGTGTTGATTAAAGAGGTAATTGATAACTGTATTGATGAGCACACCATGGGGTATGGTAAACATGTGGATGTAAATATTGAAGGAAAGTCGATTACAGTGAGAGATTATGGTAGAGGTATTCCACTAGGAAAATTGGTTGATGTTGTAAGTAAGATAAATACTGGTGCTAAATATGACAGTAAAGCTTTCCAAAAAAGTGTAGGTTTAAATGGAGTGGGTACTAAAGCTGTAAATGCTTTGAGCACGTCTTTTGTAGTAACCGCATACAGAGACGGGAAAGAAAAAACTGCGGAGTTTGAAAGAGGGGTACTCAAAAAAGAACATAAAGAAATAACCACCAAAGAAAGCAACGGCACTTTTGTAACATTCACTCCTGATGATACTGTATTTAAAAACTTTCATTTTGTTCAGGAATATTTAGATAATCAATTTTGGAATTATTGCTATTTGAATGCAGGTTTAGTGATGAATCTGAACGGCAAGAAATATGTAAGTAAAAATGGGCTTCTAGATTTGTTGCAACGCAAAACCAACGAAGATGAAATTAGATATCCTATCATTCATCTTAAAGGAGAAGATATCGAAGTTGCATTTACTCACGGAAACGGATATGGCGAAGAGTACTACAGTTTTGTAAACGGACAATTCACTACGCAAGGAGGAACGCACTTGTCCGCATTCAGAGAAGGATTCGTTAAAACAATCAGAGAATTTTATAAAAAAGATTATGATGCATCTGATATCAGAGGTAGTATTTGTGCTGCAATATCTGTAAGAGTTCAGGAGCCCGTTTTTGAGAGTCAAACTAAAACCAAATTAGGGTCTCAAACCGTTTATGAAAATGGCCCAAGCATGAAGAACTTTGTGGGCGATTTTTTGATGAAAGAGCTTGATAATTATTTGCACCGTAATCCAACTATTGCTGATGCTATAAAAAAACGTATAGAGCAAAATGAAAGAGAAAGAAAAGAGCTTGCAGGTATAAAAAAATTGGCCAATGAAAGAGCTAAAAAAGCTAATCTTCATAATAAAAAATTAAGAGATTGCAAGTATCATTATAATGATGAGCCCACAGGCAAAGAAAAAGATACCATTCTCGAAAAACAAAAAGAGTCTACCATATTTATAACAGAAGGAGATAGTGCAAGTGGATCTATTACTAAGGCAAGAAGTGTTAACACTCAAGCTGTATTTAGTTTAAGAGGTAAGCCACTTAACTGTTTTGGGTTGACTAAAAAAATTGTATATGAAAATGAAGAGTTTAATCTGCTTCAGCACGCCTTAAATATTGAGGAAGGATATGAGGGTTTGAGGTATAATAACATTGTAATTGCAACCGATGCCGATGTTGATGGAATGCATATCAGATTGTTATTGATGACTTTCTTTTTGCAGTTCTTTCCAGATCTTGTAAAAAATGGACATGTTTATATTCTTGAAACACCATTATTCAGAGTAAGAAATAAGCAAGAAACGATTTATTGTTATGATGAATCGGAGAAGCAGGCAGCTATGAAAAAATTAGGGGTAAAGCCAGAAATTACCCGATTTAAAGGGTTGGGTGAAATCAGTCCTGACGAGTTTGCACGTTTCATAGGAACAGATATGAAATTGCAACCTGTAATCATGGACCAAGGTGAACATCTTCAGAATTTGCTGGAGTATTATATGGGCAAAAACACCCCTCAAAGACAGGATTTCATTATTGATAATCTCAGAGTGGAATTAGATTTAATTGAACAATAAAATTAATTGTCATGTTTGAATTTCATGGAGACAGTAAAAGATACTTTGATATACAAGTTGAAAATACGAGGGATTATGTAATTCCTTTTATTCAAAAACATGTTGATTTAACGAAAGGGAAAAGAATTTTAGAAATCGGTTGTGGAGAGGCAGGAGTATTAAAGGCATTCACCAATATCGGTTGTACAGGAGTTGGGGTTGAATTGGAAGAACGAAGGTTAGTTAATGCAAGAAAATGGATGGAAGCAGAATTAAACACTGGAAAAGTTACTTTGATTTCTAAAGATATTTATCTAGTTAATGCTAAAGAAGAATTCAAAGATTGTTTTGATGTGATTATTTTAAAGGATGTTATTGAACATATTCATGATCATTCAAAATTGATTTCATGGATGAAAACTTTTTTGAATCCTGGTGGGGTAATCTTTTTTGGCTTCCCACCTTGGCATATGCCATTTGGTGGTCATCAACAAGTGATGCAAAGTAAATTTCTAAGCAGATTGCCCTATTTTCATTTATTACCTTTTGGTTTATATGAGTGGATATTAAAACTCATGAAAGAAGATGTTGCTCAATTTGCAGAAATTAAAGAAACAAGGATAACCATCGAGCGATTTGAAAAAATAACAACTCAAACAGGTTATAAAATATTGAAAGGAGAACATTTTCTTTTTAATCCTATTTACAAGTATAAATTTAGAATCAAACCAAGAACACAGTTCGGTTTAATCAAAAGATTAAGATATTTCAGAAACTATTTAACCACCTGTGTATACTATTTAATTACACCGATAGAAAATAAATAAAAGAAAATTGATGATACATATTGTTTTTAACGAAGCTGATGCGCAAGTTTTACAAAATGCAATTGATTTGGATGAATCTTTACAAGGAAAAATTGTTCTGATAAAAGACGATTATGCTTTAGGACCCATTGATCAGGTTTATACCGAAGAAGGTATACAATGCAGAAAAGATTGGTGGGTAACAGTAATAGAAGGAGGTGATTTTGAACCTAAAAAAGTAATTGAAGATAAAACTGATAATGATAAAGCAAAAGATTTAATAGAGACCTTAACAAATGATGAATCAGAAATGGTTTGGATTTGGGCTGCTCAAAACAGTCATGATGTTTGTGGCTATTATTGGCTTCTTACTTTTCTCAAAGAATTTCAGGGTAGGGTTTCTATTTTATACATGAACAATCTTCCATTTATTAATGAAAAAGGAAACATTTTTTATCCTTTGACATTATCTGAAATTCCAGCTAAGGAATTTTTGAAAGCAAAAAAATTAGCTCGTCCTGTTACTTTAAGCGAGTTTGAAGTAGATCCTGATGAATGGACAAAACTTTGCTCTGAAAATAAAGGTATCAGAATTTTAGAAGGAGGTAAAAAATTAGTTCAGTATGACTATGATTTTTATGATTCTGATTTAAAAAAATATATCATGCCTGATTGGCAAAAAGCGAATAAAATAATTAACAACTATGTTTCAAAAGCCAAACATCAAACCAGTGAAGCTTATTTGTTATGGAGATTAAAAGTGCTTATAGCAATGGATTTATATGAGGTTCAGGGTAAGATTGGTAATATGAAAGATTTTGAAATTAAATACAAATCCAAATCCGAGTAATCATCATTAGATTGAAAAAGAATGGCAACAAAGAAAATTAAAGAAGAATATTCTCACAGCGATAAAGGAGTAAGTGGTCAATACAAGAATTGGTTTCTTGATTATGCGAGTTATGTTATTTTAGAAAGAGCTGTTCCTGCTGTTGAAGATGGTCTAAAACCTGTTCAACGCAGAATTCTTCATGCAATGAAAGAAATGGATGATGGTCGTTACAATAAAGTTGCTAACATCATCGGACAAAGTATGCAATATCATCCTCATGGTGATGCAAGCATTGCAGATGCTATTGTAAACTTAGGTCAGAAAGATTTATTGATAGATACACAGGGTAACTGGGGCGATGTAAGAACAGGAGATGATGCAGCTGCTTCTAGGTACATAGAAGCGCGTTTAAGCAAATTTGCGCTTGATGTAGCTTTCAATGCAAAAACAACAAACTGGCAACTGAGTTATGATGGTCGTAAAAATGAGCCTGTAACCCTTCCCATGAAATTTCCTTTATTATTGGCTCAGGGAGCAGAGGGAATAGCCGTGGGTTTGGCAACTAAAATTTTACCTCACAATTTTTGCGAACTAATTGATGCTTCTATAAAGGCTTTGAAGGGTAGAAAGTTTGAAATTCTTCCGGATTTTCAAACTGGTGGTACAATGGATGCAAGTAATTACAATGAAGGAAAAAGAGGTGGAAAAATAAGAGTTAGAGCAACCATTGAAGAGGTGGATAAAAAGACACTTGTAATCAGAAGTGTACCCTTTGGTGTTACTACCACTCAATTGATGGAGAGTATTGTAAAAGCAAATGATCAGGGAAAAATAAAAATTAAAAAAGTGGCAGATCATACTGCTGCTGATGTTGAAATTATAATAGAGTTGGCTCAGGGTATTTCTCCCGACATCACAATCGATGCGCTTTATGCATTTACAGATTGTGAAGTGAGCATTTCTCCTAATGCTTGTGTGATCGTTGAGCAAAAGCCGAGATTTTTAGCTGTTTCAGAACTATTAAGAATTTCAGCCGAAAACACAAAAGAACTGTTGAAAAAAGAGCTTGAAATCAAGCTTTCTGAATTACAAGAAAAATGGCATTACACTTCTTTGGAAAAAATATTCTTTGAAGAAAAAATTTACAAAGAACTGGAGAAGAAGCACGAGACATGGGATAAAGTGATATCTGCAATTGATAAAGCTTTTGAACCTTTCAAGAAAAAATTAAAAAGAGAAATAACCAAAGAAGATATATTAAAACTGACAGAAAAGCCAGTAAGAAGAATTTACAGATTAGATATTGATGAGCTTAATGATCAAATAAAAAATTTGGAGGCTGAAATTAAACAAGTTAAACATGACTTGAATAATTTGGTTGACTTTGCAGTGGCTTATTATGAAAACTTGTTGAAAAAATACGGCAAAGGAAGAGAACGTAAAACTGAGATTAAATTGTTCGACACGATTCAAGCAAAAACAGTTGCCATTGCAAATACAAAACTTTATGTGAATTATGCCGATGGATTTATTGGTACGTCTCTTAAGAAAGATGAATTTATATTGGAGTGCAGCGACTTAGATGATATTATCGCTTTCACCAAAGGTGGTGTTATGAAGGTTGTTCGAGTATCAGATAAAGTATTCATAGGTAAGGATATATTACATGTAGCCATCTTTCAAAAAAATGATGAGCGTACTACTTATAATATGATTTATGTTGATGGTAAAACAGGTACAAGTTTTGCAAAGCGGTTTAATGTAACAGGAATTACCAGAGAAAAAGAATACGATTTAACTAAAGGCTCTGAAAAAAGCAAGGTTCATTATTTTACAGCAAATCCTAATGGTGAGGCAGAACAGGTTCGTATTATTTTAAGTCCAAATTGCAGTGCAAGAAACAAAGAACTTGATTTTTATTTTGAAGAAATGGAAATCAAAGGGAGAAGCAGCATAGGTAATCAAGTTACAAAATATCCCATAAAGTCAGTCAAGTTTAAAGAAGCAGGTAAGTCAACATTAAGCGCTAAAAAACTTTGGTTTGATGATAAGTTCGGAAGATTGAGCACAGAAGAAAAAGGAGAGTACTTAGGTATGTTTGATGCAGAAGATAGAATTTTAGTGATTTATAATGATGGTAATTATGAAATCACTGATCAGGAATTAACACAAAAATTTGATCCAGAAAAAGTGTTACTTATTGAAAAGTATAATGCAGATAAAATAATAACTGCAGTGTATCTTGATAATGACAAACTGCAATACAATATCAAGCGATTTAAAATAGAAACTACCACAGTGGGTACAAAATTCTTTTTTATCAAAGAAGGTAAAGGGAATGTACTTGAAACTGTTACAACGGTTTCCGATCCTATACTAAAAGTAAAGAGTGGAAGAGGCCAACAAATCAGTAATGCTAAGTTTAAAGTAGCAAAACTAGTGGAAGTGATGGGATGGAAAGCAGTTGGGTCTAAATTAGTTGATTTTTCTAAATCTGTTGAAATGGAATGGGAGATAGGAAAAGATGCCAACAATAATCAGGGGGAATTATTTTAATATCAATAAATTGTTAGCTTTAGTTTTAAAGCCATAGCTAACAATTAATTTTCTAATTCCATTATTTTTTCAAAGATTGTTTCATATTCCTTGTTTGCTAAATCTAAATCCTGAGATGTTAATTTATAGTCTGATTCAACCTTTAAAAATTTTTCTTTATCTCCATATACATCAGGAGTAGCCAATTGATTTTCCAATTCAGATTTCTTATCATTTAGTTTACTGATTTTCTCCTCAAGTTGTTTGAACTGATTTTTTAATTTTTGTAATTCCTTTTTTGCGTCGTTGGATAAGTTTTTTTCGATAGTTTTTTCTTGCTTGGGCTCTACTTTTTCAATCTTTGCAACTACAGTTTCATTTTTTTTATTTGCTGCTTCAGCCTTCAGTTTTCTTTCTTTCCAGTCTTCCCATTCAGCATAAGTGCCTTTAAATTCTCTTATTTTTTGATCATCAATCTCCCAGATTTTATTGGCAATTCTTGAAATGAAATAACGGTCATGACTAACTAAAATTAAACTGCCTTCATATTTATTTAAAGCTTCAACAAGCAAATCAACAGAATGGATATCCAAATGATTGGTAGGTTCATCTAGCATTAAAAAATTGGCTTTGCTTGCAATAACTTTAGCCAAAGCAACACGAGCCTTTTCGCCTCCACTCAATACTTTTACTTTTTTCTCAACAGCATCTCCGCTAAAAAGAAAAGATCCCAACAAAGCCCTTAATTCAAGATCGTTTTTCCCACTTCTCGCATCCTTCATCTCTTCCAATATATCATTGTTCAAGTTTAAAGCTTCAAGTTGATGCTGTGCGTAAAATGATTCCATTACATTATGCCCCCACTCACGCTCACCATCAAACGCTTCAGTATCTGCAATGATTCTCAATAAGGTAGATTTACCTTTACCATTGGCACCAATCAATGCAATTTTATCTCCACGATCAATTTCGGCACCGGTGTTTTCAACAATATGAACATCTTTGAAGCGTTTGCTGATATTTTTTAATGTGCAAATGATTTTGCCTGGTTGTCTTTCAACAGCAAAATTAATTCTCATATTAGGTCGCTCAATTTCAACATCTTCAATTCTATCGAGTTTATCCAAACGCTTTACGATACTTTGTGCCTGTGCAGCTTTGCTCGCTTTAGCTTTAAATCTTTCAACGAATCGCTCTTGCTGCCTGATGTAATCCTGTTGATTCTCAAACGCCTTTTTTTGCATGTCTACGCGAATCTCTTTCTCTTTTTCGTAATAAGAATAATTCCCAGTATAAAAATTGAGTTGTTGTTGATACAATTCAACTATTTTATTACACATTCTGTCTAAAAAGAAACGATCATGTGAAACGATTACAACCGCTCCTTGATAATGAGATAAATATTTCTCCAACCATTCAATACTGGGTAAATCAAGGTGATTCGTAGGTTCATCCAATAATAATACATCGGGATGTTGTAAAATCATTTTGGCTAACAAAACCCTCATACGCCAACCTCCACTGAAATTCTTGTAGGGTTTATGCAATTCAGCATTGGTAAATCCCAATCCTTGCAAAATCTCTTCAGTTCGATGATGTATGCTATATCCATCCAACACATCCATTTCGTGTAATAAATCTGCATACTGCATGGCCAATTTTTCATCGCCAGTAATGGAAAGTTCTTCACCCATCACTTCGATTTCTCTTTCCAATTGTTTTACTCTTTCAAACGCGCCCAATGCCACTTCCAGAATGGAATCTTCTGTATCGAAGCCTAGCAAATCCTGATGTAAAAAACCAATGGTAGTTTCTCTTCCTTTTTCAACAGTTCCCTTTGCAGGTGTATATTGACCAGTGAGAACTTTTAATAAAGTTGATTTACCGGTTCCGTTATAGCCAATTAGACCAATTCTTTCGTTGGGTTGAATATGCCATGTCGCATCTTCCACAATCGTTCTGGCCCCAAATTCAAATGTCACATTTTGTAATCCTAGTAGCATTATGTTCTTTTTTGCTGATTTTTTGCAAAAATAGCTGATTAATCTCAGTACTTATCAATCACATCAGTTTACAAACAGAATAATTGAATAAATAAAGAACATTTAATGGGTGAGAAACGTTATTTAATACATTAATTTTGCAAATAATTTATACAACATCACAAAAGCTAATGAATTTTAAGCCAGAACATCTTTATAAGACAAAATAATTAATATGATTAAAAGAATTTTAATTTATTTGGGATGTGCCGTAATCCTTTTTTTTGTTTACCAGCTTTTTCTGAAAAAAAAGAAATCTGATACAGCAAAACAAGTTGAATTGATTACGCCCAAAAAGCACTCTCAAGCATTTAATGATAACATAAATAAAGTAGTAGATGCTTATTTAGATTTAAAAAATGCATTTGTAGAGGCAGATACAACTGAAATAAAATTAAAAACCAATAATTTTATTAATACACTAAATAAAATTGACACCGCTGAATTAAGAAAAGATACTTCTAGTATTTTTGAAACAGTAATTATGACTATTAATGATATTCGTTCAAATGCAGAATCGATAAATAACCAGCATGATATCACTGAAATGAGAAAAGATTTCAGCAGTTTAACCGATATGATGTTCCCTTCATTTTTTTACGCAATCAAATATGAAGGACAAACTATGTATTTGCAAAATTGTCCGATGGCATTCGATGATTCTATTCCTGCAAATTGGATCAGTAATAGCAGTGAAATCATGAACCCATATCTTGGAAAAAAACATCCTAAATATCTATCGGGTATGCTTAACTGTGGTGAAATCAAAGATTCAATTACTGCTCAATAATTATAAATGAATATCAATAAAATTGTTTTTACTTTAATTGCCATTTTCTTTATTTCTTATCATTCAATTGCACAAGTAGATCAAAAAAAACAAAATTCAAAAAGGCATACAATTAATGGTTTTGTTCGCGATGGTGCCTCTGGGGAGTCTTTAATCGGTGCTAGTATTTCCATTAAAGGAAAAAGCAAAGGAATTACCAGTAATCAGTTTGGGTTTTATTCAATCACTGTAGATGAAGGTACTTATGATATTATCTCTACTTTTATTGGGTATAAATCTCAAATCATTTCTCTTGAAATCATTTCAGATACAACCATAAATATCAATTTGCTATCCGGGCAAAATTTATCTGAAGAAGTTATTATTACCAGTAAAAAAAGAGAAAATAATATCAAGACTACTCAAATGAGTAAGAATGTATTGCCGATTGAACAAATCAAAGCCGTTCCTGCATTTTTAGGAGAGGTAGATTTATTAAAGGTGGTTCAATTATTACCAGGAGTAAAAAATGGCGGAGAAGGAAGTGCGGGTATTTATGTAAGAGGTGGTGGAGCGGATCAAAATTTGATTATGCTTGATGATGCTGTTGTTTATAATACTGGTCACTTATTTGGGTTCTTTTCAATTTTCAATTCTGATGCCATTAAAAATGTGTCACTGATAAAAGGGGGGATGCCTGCTCAATACGGAGGAAGATTGTCGAGTGTACTTGATATTTCTATGAAAGACGGTAATAATAAAAAGTTTCAAATGGAGGGAGGAATCGGTTTGATTGCATCCAGATTATCTATTCAGGGTCCCATTGTTAAAAATAAATCATCTTTTATTATTTCTGCAAGAAGAACTTACATTGACGCATTAACAAAACCCTTTGTTAGTAAATCAAGTTCTTTTAATGGATCTGGATATTACTTTTATGATTTAAATACAAAATTGAATTATGAATTCAACGAAAAAAACAAATTGTATTTAAGTGGGTATTTCGGTAGAGATGTATTCGACTTTGCAAATTCAAAACAAGATCTAAAAATTAATATTCCATGGGGAAATGCAACAGGTACCATTAGATGGAATCATGTGTTCAACAAAAAACTTTTCGCAAATACTACAGGTATTTTCAATGATTATAGATTTACATTTAATGCTTTACAAAATAATTTTGAAATCAAATTATCCTCAGGCATCCAGGATTTAAGCATCAAACAAGATTTCGATTTCTATCCTTATTCCAAACATAAAATCAAATTTGGTGGCATCTATACTTACCATAAATTCTACCCATCTGTAATCAGTGGTAAACAAGATTCCGTAGTTTTCAACCCTCAGAATGCACAAATAAAATTCGCAAGAGAAGGTGGTATCTATTTTCAGGATGATTGGGAATTGAATTCAAAAATTCAGGTCAACCTAGGTATGAGATACAGTTTTTTCCAACAGGTTGGTCCTAATAAAATCTACTCAACGGATGCTAATGGAAACAGTATTGATAGCCTTTCTTATAAAAAAGGAGAGCAAGTTAAATTTTATGGAGGATTTGAACCCCGTTTTTCTTTGCGTTACAGTATTAATGATAAAACAAGTATTAAAACTTCGGTAACTAGAAATCTGCAATACATTCATTTGGTTAGTAACTCAGGAAGTACTTTGCCTACTGATTTATGGGTACCTAGTACATATAAAGTAAAACCGCAAATCAGTTGGTTATATGCAGCTGGGCTATTTAGAAATTTCAAAAATAACACTTACGAAACCTCATTTGAATTATACTATAAACAAATGGATAACCAAATCGAGTATAAAGATGGTTATACTCCAAACACCCTAGAGGATACCGAAAATTCTTTTGTTTTTGGCAAAGGATGGAGTTATGGTACTGAATTGTTTATAAATAAAACAAAAGGTCGTTTAACCGGATGGGTTGGATACTCTTTAAGTTGGACATGGCGTAAATTTCCTGATTTAAATAATGGTGAAAAATATCCGGCAAAATATGATCGTCGAAATGATTTAAGTATTGTTGCTTTATATGAATTGAATAAAAAATGGAAAATATCCGCATCGTTTGTATATGGAACTGGAAATGCTACCAGTCTACCTGAAAGATTTTATTTAATTCAAAATGTGTTAACTCAAGAATATAGCAAAATAAATCAATACAGATTGCCAGCTTATCATAGATTAGATATATCAGCTATTTTAACGCCTAAAAAAAATGCTAACAGAAAATGGAAAACCGAATGGGTTTTCAGTTTATATAATGCTTACAGCAGAAAAAATCCTTATTTCATTTATTTCGATCAAACAGGAAGTGCTTCACAAGGTTCATTACAAATACAAGCCAAACAGGTTTCTATATTTCCAATAATTCCTGCAGTAACCTGGAATTTTAAATTTTAGGTTTATTTCATTTTGGAGGAAGTAGATGCTAATATCATATAAATGGTAGGAGTTATAATAGACAATAATAAAAGGGGTATAAACCACCAATCCAACATTGAATTATTTTGATAAGCTCCTTCTACTACTTGAGCTATAATTAATCCAAATAGAAGAGTAATATTCATTAGTATGATTCGCATTGATCTTAAAGCAATTCTGTATTGCTTTTCAGCATTTTCAGTTGTGATTTTAACGATATAATTAAATTTATGGGGATACTTAAACATTATTCTAAAAAGTATAAACAAAAACGTGTTTACTGAAGGAAGAATCCATAATGTGTATTTTGATCCATAACCATCAACATCTCCTTTTAAATTAAAATGTGTGGGTATTGTATCAGGAAGTTTAGTAAAATGAAAGACAATATAAATCCAGATGTATATGAATCCAATGATTGTAACGCTATCAAGTATCCAATCAATTTTATCTTTTTTGACTTTAATGAAAGGTCGATTGTTGCTACTGCTATCTTGAAAATTCATTGTTGAAAATTATGATCAAAAATCAATTTTTATTTTTTTTAAAAAATTGAATTTTTCCGCTTTTTTCCAAATCAGAAGTAATCCTGATTTCATATCTGTTTTTACCATCAGTAACCACCATTAAAGCAGTATTTGGAGGAATCAGTCCAAGATTTTCAGCATACATAATCAAATCATTTGAATCCGAATCATCTTCAATATTGAGGTTGAAACTTATAGCCTTGTCCGTTAGTCTTTTCTTTGATAACAACAACTTACTGTTATAAAAAAGTGAAACGCTGTCGCCATCAATATCTCCATTGTCATACAAATCCACTTTAATAATTTTATTTTCAACCTCAATTTTTTTCAGCAAAGTATTTTTTCTCTTTTCCAATTTTTTTAAATTATCATCAATTTCTGACTTCTCATCTGAAATGTCATCAATATCACCAAGGCCAACTACACCAATTTCATGAGTTGCTTTTTCCTGTCCGGAATTTGATTCATTATTGTTGATTTTGATTTTAGTTTTAAATTCTTTGTTTTCTGATGATTTTTTATTGGCAACTTTATTGTTGATTTCAATTGCTCTATTGTTTTTGGAAAAAGCAGATGGATAAGTATTTATCAATGATCTTCTAGTTAAAATAGTGCTTCCTCTTCCACAATTCCCTTTTTGATTTGGAGCAGGAACCCAATTACCTTCCAAAGTTTCATTGTCGCCCTGTTTAAAGTAAGTAAGTTTATGTATCTGTAAACAGTTATTTACATTAGTTGGGATATTGGTTTTTGTTCTTTCGGTTTCTGTGATTTCTGCATATTTTTTCTTGTTATCAAAACTGCCTTCAACTTTACATATGGTGTAGAATCTTCTTCCATTCTCCGTAAAATAAGTATAAGAAGTACCACTTATAAATTTGTCATTAAGGTCTAATTCCAAAACATATTCACATTTGTCTCCAGCATAATTTCCAATACTTGTGCTCTTATCATAAAATACTCCTTTCCATTGTCCTTTAAGATTTTGGGCATTAGAATTTTGAACTAATAATATGAATAATGACAGTGTAAAGTTTTTGAACATATTGTGAAAAATTGACAACGTGCAAAAATAATAAGGATTTATGGCTTAAAATATAGTTTGGGGCTATTAGATTAGCAAAGACTTCGTTAAATTTGCTCAAATTAAAGCAGAATCAATCAATTATGATAAAAATCACACTTCCTGACGGGTCAAACAGAGAATATGCTGAAGGTATCACACCAATCGAAATTGCCAAATCAATCAGTGAGGGGTTAGCCAGAAAAGTTTTAGCAGCTTCTGTAAATGGAGAAGTTTGCGATGTTACTCGTCCCATTAATAATGATGCAACTTTTAAATTATTGACTTGGGATGATAATGAAGGAAAATCAACATTCTGGCATTCTTCTGCACATTTAATGGCTGAAGCTGTTCAAGCTACATTTCCTCATGCAAAATTTTGGGTAGGGCCAGCACTTGACAAGGGATTTTATTATGATATAGATTTAGGGGATGATAAAATGACAGAAGATGAATTGATTGTTTTGGAAAAGAAGATGAATGAATACGCTAAACAGAACAATCCTTTCATCAGAAAATCAATTCCAAAAGCAGAAGCAACTCAATACTTCACTGAAAAAGGAGATGAATACAAATTGGATTTGCTCAGCAATTTAACCGATGGTGAAATTAGCTTTTACACTCAAGGGTCTTTTACTGATTTGTGCAGAGGACCGCATATTCCATCTACAGGTTTCATTAAAGCAATCAAACTTACCAGTGTTGCAGGAGCATACTGGAAAGGAAATGAAAAAAACAAACAGCTTACAAGAATTTACGGTGTAACATTCCCCAATCAAAAAGATTTGGATGAGTACATCCTTATGCTTGAAGAAGCCAAGAAAAGAGATCACAGAAAATTAGGAAAAGAGTTGGGTATTTTTACCATGGATGATATGGTTGGACAAGGTTTGCCTTTGTGGTTGCCTAATGGCGGTATCATTATTGAGGAGCTTGAAAAATTGGCTAAAGAAACTGAGTCGGATGGTGGATATAAAAGAGTAGTTACTCCTCATATTGCTAAAGAAGAAATGTATCTTACCAGTGGGCATTTGCCGTACTATGCAGATAGCATGTTCCCTCCAATGGAATTGGATGGAACCAAATATTATTTAAGAGCTATGAATTGTCCGCATCACCACAAAATATTTGATGCTGAACCCAAAAGCTATAAAGATCTTCCATTTCGAATTGCTGAATATGGAACTTGCTATAGATATGAACAAAGTGGTGAATTGTTTGGACTCATGCGTGTAAGATGTTTGCACATGAATGATGCACATATTTATTGCAGCAAAGAGCAGTTCGGGCAAGAATTCAGAGCGGTTAATGAAATGTATCTCAAATACTTTAAAATATTTGGTGTTGATAAATATGTTATGAGATTAAGTTTGCACGATCCGGCTAAATTGGGTCAGAAATACATCAACGAACCAGAATTGTGGCATCAAACAGAATCTATGGTTCGTCAGGTTTTAATTGATTCGAATATTCCATTTATTGAAGTACAAGATGAAGCTGCTTTTTATGGGCCAAAAATTGATGTTCAAATCTGGAGTGCTATAGGAAGAGAATTTACTTTAGCAACCAATCAGGTTGATTTTAACAGCGGAAACAAATTTAAATTATCTTACACTACACAACATAATAGCTCGGATGTTCCATTGATTATCCATAGAGCTCCATTAGGTACACACGAAAGATTTATCGGCTTCTTGTTGGAACACTTTGCAGGAAAATTCCCAACCTGGTTGGCACCATTGCAGGTAAAAATATTGCCAATCAGCGATAAGTTTATGGATTATGCTAACATCGTTTTAGCAAAACTTAAAAAATTACATATCAGAGCAGAGATTGATGACAGAAATGAAAAAATCGGTAAAAAAATTCGTGATACCGAATTAATGAAAGTGCCTTATATGCTTGTTATTGGCGAAAAAGAAATGAATGAAGGAAAAATAGCTATTCGTCGCCAGGGTAAAGGAGATTTAGGTGCAAAAGAATTAGATGTTTTTATTTCTGAATTGTGTGCAGAAATTTCAGAAAGAAAATTGGATTAACAAAATTTTCATTTAATTTTATTAACTAAATATATTACAAACCAAAATTTTTAAATGGCATTTCCACCAAGACCACCCAGAGGAGCATTTAATCCTCGTTTCAAGAAAGAACAACAACAGGAACATCGTACCAATTACATGATTAAAGTTCCGGAAGTAAGATTAGTAGGAGAGAATTTAGAACCAGGTATTTATCCTACTCCAGAAGCTCTGAAAATTGCGCAATCACAAGAACTTGATTTAGTTGAAATTTCTCCGGGTGCTAATCCTCCAGTTTGTAAAATCATTGACTACAATAAGTTTTTGTACGATGAGAAGAAGAAGAAGAAGGAAATGAAAGCCAAAGCTAAAACTAGTGAAGTAAAAGAAATTAGATTTACTCCAAATACGGATGATCATGACTTTGAATTTAAAGTAAAACACGCTGAAAAATTTCTATCAGATGGTGATAAAGTAAAGGCTCATGTTCAGTTTAAAGGAAGAGCAATCATGTTCAAAGAAAGAGGAGAATTATTGCTTTTAAAATTTGCAGATAGATTAAAAGATGTGGGGGCATTGGAAGGGTTACCAAAAATGGAAGGAAAAAGGATGCTCGTTATGTTTGCTCCAAAAGCGCAACAAAAACAAAAGAAAGGTTCTGAGTTAGGTAAACTTGTTGAAAGAAAGACAGAGGAAGACAATAAAGAATAATTTTATAACACATTATAAAATCAAAGCTATCTCTAGGGATGGCTTTTTTTTCATCAAAACACAACGGCATTGGACATCAGTTTAAACAAATACATCAGTGACACCGGTTTTTGCAGCAGGAGAGAAGCCGATAAATATATTGAGGATTGCAGAGTAACTATAAATGGAATGGACGCTCATAAAGGCAACCGGGTAAAAGCCGGAGATGATGTAAGAATTGATGGAGAACCCCTTAAAAAAAAGAAAGCTTCAGTCTATATTGCATTCAATAAACCCAAAGGAGTTACCTGTACTACAGATCTTAAAGACAAAACAAACATCATTGATTTTATCAATTACAAGACCAGGATTTTCCCAATTGGCAGACTGGATAAATTATCTAGTGGATTGATATTCATAACTAATGATGGTGATATCGTGAATAAAATTTTACGTTCTGGTAACGGTCACGAAAAAGAATATATTGTTACTGTAGACAAATCTATTGATCTCAATTTTATCAATAAAATGAGAAATGGGGTAATAATACTGGGCACACAAACCTTAAAATGTTTTGTAAAGCAAGAAGGAGATTTAAAGTTCAGAATCATTTTAAAACAGGGATTAAATAGGCAAATCAGAAGAATGTGTGAATCACTTGGTTATAATGTTACTTCCTTAACAAGAATTCGAATAATGAATATAAATATTAATGGAATTCAGCCTGGGAAATGGAGATATTTTACTCAAAACGAACTCAGTACATTGCTTGAGAACATCAAAGACAGTAATAATTCTCATGAAAAAAATGAAGATGCTCTAGGGGAATAATACAAATGCGTAAATTGTATAATTTATATTATTTTATGATGATTAATAAGTTTGTTTTTATAAATTCATTATTTAGTTCGGTACATTCTCAATTTTGATTAATTTGAATAAATCTTCAGCATTTATGTCTTTTTTAAAATAAAATAACTACATTTGCACCCCGAAAAGTTAAGTCTTTTCGATCATTTCCCACAAGGCCCCATAAGTTTCCGTCAGTTCGGAACGCCAGCAGGGAGTAACTAAAATAAAGTTATACAATGCCAAAGGTTAAAACCAACAGCAGCGCAAAAAAGCGCTTTAAAGTTACCGGTTCAGGTAAAATTACATTCCAAAAAGCTTTTAAACGTCACATCTTAACAAAGAAATCTACAAAACGTAAACGTAACATGCGTATCGACGGTACTGTAGCTGACGCAAATCTGCATTTTGTTAAACGTTTATTGGGTATGAAATAATTCTCACCTAATAAGTAATTCATCAATCTCTAACTTTAAAAAAATTAAAATATGCCACGTTCAGTAAATGCAGTAGCCAGTAGAGCTCGCCGCAAAAGAATATTAAAAGCCGCTAAAGGATATTACGGCAAACGTAAAAATGTATATACCGTTGCTAAAAACGTAATGGAAAAAGGTCTTACTTATAGTTATGTAGGACGTAAATTAAAAAAGCGCGAATACCGTACATTATGGATTGCGCGTATCAATGCTGCCGTAAGAGAAGAAGGTATGACTTACAGCCAATTCATCAACAAATTAAGCGAAAAGAAAATAGATTTGAACCGAAAAGTTTTAGCTGATTTGGCAATGAATGAGCCTGAATCTTTCAAAAAGCTTGTTGCTTCTGTTAAATAAGACAGAACACTAATTGAAATAGATATCATTTTGAAAATCCGGGTACCTTATAGTATCCGGATTTTAATTTAAAATACTAACTCTTATAATTTAAATTCTTCAAATTGAGAATGACTAAAGACAATATGAATAATACGTATAGTGATTTAGTAAATCAAACCTTTAATTTTCCACAGGAAGATTTTAAGTTGGTTAACGATTACTTACAATACAATGGACAGGATATCAAGGCGCTCATTGATAAATATGGCACCCCCTTAAAACTAAGTTATCTACCTAAAATTGGCAAACAGATCAACAAAGCAAAATCGATGTTTGCCAACGCATTTAAAAAACATAAATACACAGGCAAATACAATTATTGCTATTGTACAAAAAGTTCCCATTTTTCATTTGTAGTAGAAGAAGCGTTAAAAAATGATATTCATTTAGAAACTTCTTATGCTTATGATATTGATATCATCAAGAAATTACACGCTAAGAAAAAAATAAATAAAGACATATTCATTATCTGCAATGGTTACAAACAAAAGCCATACACACAAAGGATTGCAGGTTTATTGAACTCAGGATTCAAGAATGTAATTCCTATTTTAGATAATAAAGAAGAATTAAAAGCTTATATCAAGTCGGTAAAAGTTCCTTTTAACTTAGGAATCAGAGTTGCTGCAGAAGAAGAACCTAATTTTCCATTTTATACCTCACGTTTAGGAATACGCGCAAAAGACATTCTTGAATTTTATGTAGATAAAATTGAAGGCAATGAGCATCGTTTTCAATTAAAAATGCTTCATATTTTTCTGAACAAAGGAATCAAAGATGATATTTACTATTGGAGTGAATTGAATAAAGTGGTCAATCTTTATTGTCAACTCAAAAAAATCTGTCCAGAGTTAGATTCGATCAATATTGGAGGTGGATTTCCAATCAAACACTCTCTAGGATTTGAATATGATTATCAATTCATGATTAATGAAATTGTTAGAAATATCAAAGTGGCTTGTACCCGAAACAAAGTTCCTATGCCCAATATCTTTACCGAATTTGGCAGTTACACAGTAGGAGAAAGTATGGCTCACATTTACAGTGTGATTGGTCAGAAGATGCAAAACGACAGAGAAACCTGGTACATGATTGATTCTTCTTTTATCACTACCTTGCCCGACACATGGGGAATTGGTGAAAAGTTTTTGATGTTGCCTATTAATAAATGGGATAACGAATACCAAAGAGTAGTTTTGGGTGGCATCACTTGCGACAGCCATGATTATTATGATTCTGAAGAACATATCAATGAAGTATTCTTACCAAAACTTGAAGATGGTGAACCTTTGTTTGTGGGCTTTTTCCACACTGGTGCCTATCAGGATCAAATCAGTGGGTATGGAGGAATCAAGCATTGCATGATTCCATCACCAAAACATATTATAATCGGACACGATAAAAATGGTAAATTAGTAGATTGGGTTTATGCTAAAGAACAAACAGCCCAAAGCATGTTAAGAATTCTTGGTTATTAAAATCAAATTAAAAATTAAAAATAATAATAGTTATGTATCCAGCTGAAATTGTAATTCCAATGAAAGAAGAGTTAACTGAAAATGGTTTTCAGGAACTTCTAACTGCAGAACAAGTTGAAAAAGTAATATCTGAAAAAGGCACAACTTTAGTGATGATTAATTCTGTTTGTGGCTGTAGTGCAGGTACAGCAAGGCCTGGCGTTTTGATGGCAGTTAATAATGCTTCAAAAAAACCGGATCATATCACTACCTCTTTTGCAGGTTTTGATGTTGATGCTGTAAAAAAAGTAAGAGAATATTTAATGCCATATCCGCCATCTTCTCCTGCAATTGCACTTTTTAAAGATGGCCAATTGGTTCACATGATTGAACGTCACAATATTGAAGGAAGAAGTGCTCAAATGATTGCTGATAGTTTACTAGGTGCATTCGAAACCCATTGTAATTAAAATTTACTTCGATGTATCCTAATTTATATTATGTTTTCAAGGATTGGTTCGGAGTAGAATGGGAAGCACTCAGCTTTCTAAATACATTCGGACTAATGGTAGCCCTAGGTTTCCTGGTTGGAGCCTGGTTGTTATCTCTTGAACTCAAAAGAAAAGAAAAGCAAGGGTTACTTCATCCTCTTGAAGAAACTATTGTTGTTGGGAAACCAGCTTCTTTTATTGAATTATTTTCTAATGGTTTGATTGGATTCATCTTTGGATATAAATTTTTAGGACTGTTTATTTCAAAGCCAGATAATATTTCACCACAGGAGTTTATTTTTTCATCGCAAGGTAGCTTTACAGGTGGGGTGATTTTAGCATTAGTAATTGCAGGAGTTAAATGGAATGAAAAAAACAAACAAAAATTAAAAGAGCCCGAATCCAGAATCATTAGAATATGGCCACACGACAGAGTGGGAGATATCGTAGTTTTAGGCTTAGTTTTTGGAATTTTTGGAGCTAAACTTTTCGACAATTTAGAACATTGGGATGATTTTTGGGCTCATCCTATTCAGAGTTTGTTTTCTCAAAGCGGCTTAGCTTTTTATGGTGGGTTAATTGTTGCATCTATCGCAATTATTTGGTATTCAATTAAAAAGAAAATTACAATAAAATATTTAGTTGATGCTGCTGCTCCGGCATTAATCATTGCTTATGCCATAGGAAGAATTGGCTGTCAAATATCTGGTGATGGAGATTGGGGAATTTACAATAGCGCTTATGTAAGCGACAACTTTGGAAGGGTAAGTATTGCAAACAAAGGTGCATTTGAAAATAATTTAAACCTATATTCAACATATTATTTAGAGGGCAAAGTTAATGATGGCGACAAATTAAGTTATGTTACAGATCGAATTTACCCATCCATAAAAGAGGTTCCTCATAAATCGATAATCGCACCTTCATTTTTACCTGTTTGGCTATTTGCATACAGTTATCCTCAAAATGTGAATACTGATGGTATCTTAATTCCAAAAATTACTGATCCTCATAACAGAGTTTTACCACAACCCGTTTTTCCAACTCCTCTATATGAAATCATCATTTGCAGTATTTTATTTACGATACTTTGGTGGAAAAGAAAGACAATCAAAACTCCATTAACAATGTTTGGAATCTACATGTCGTTAAATGGATTGGAGAGATTATTCATTGAAAAACTAAGAGTAAACAAATTTTACAATATTCTTGGTTTTCAATCTACTCAAGCTCAATTCATTGCTATCCTTCTGATATTAGGAGGAATGGTATTAATCATGTATTCTCAGCTAAAATTGAAACACAAAGAATCTTAATAATACAATTAAACAAATTTCTATGCCATCATTTGATTTTGCAAGTAAAGTTGATTTACAAACTTTAGACAATGCAGTAAATGTCGTTTCTAAAGAAATTACAAATCGTTTCGATTTTAAGGGCTGCCATGTGGTTATTGATTTGAATAAAAAGGAATTCAAACTTAATTTGGAATCAGACAGCGATATGAAAATCAATCAGATTATTGATGTTTTAATTAGTAGAAGTATGAAACAAGGATTAGCTGCAGAAGTATATGATTTAAGTAAAGAACCATATGTAAGCGGAAAAGTGACCAAAAAGGAGATACCTGTGAGAAATGGTATAAAACAGGAAGATGCTAAAAAAATAGTAAAAATGATTAAAGAAAGTGGTTTAAAGGTTCAAGCTGCTATTATGGATGATATTATTAGGATAACCGGAAAAAAAATAGATGATTTACAGGAAGTTATAGCACTAAGCAAAAGCTGGGATCTAGGAATAGCTCTTCAGTATGTAAATATGAAGAGTTAAGATAAAATTTCGTTTTTTGACCTAAATAGCCTATTTTCGCACCTCTAAATTAACAAGTACGGCAAAATCCGTACACAAAACATAAAAAATGAAACAGGAATTACATCCAAAGAATTACAGACCAGTTGTGTTTAAAGACATGAGTAATGGTTACACTTTTTTAAGTCGCTCAACAGCATACAGCAGTGAAACAATAGTATGGGAAGGTGATGGCCAGGAATATCCAGTTATTAAATTGGAGATTTCAAACACATCTCATCCTTTTTATACTGGTAAAAACGTTCTTGTTGATACTGCAGGTCGTATCGATAAATTCAAAAAGCGTTACGAGAAAAAAGCAAAGTAATTTACTTTACATATTTTTTAAAATCCCAACTCCAATAAAGTTGGGATTTTTAGTTAAAACTCGATATCATTACTTAATTTCAAATCTGCCTGGCTTTATTAATCAAGAATCATTTTATGAAGATTTATTTAGATGATAGTAAATGTAAACAAGCATTAATACCATTTTCTTTAACAAAAAATGTTGCACAATTCAGAATTGGAATATTCACCATCAAAGAAAAATGGGAATTGATTTTAAAAGAAGAAATTGAATGGATAGAAAACTACAATAATCAAGAACATGTCATCTACATTCCTTCCAATGTTATTCCCACAAAACAGAACTATAAATTAATTATTGAAACCTGTCAGAACAAATCTGACCAGATAGAAAATGAAGAAATCAAATTTATTGATCATCCATGGCATATTTTTCAGTTGAACGATTGGGCTATCAGAAAAGATTTTGAAATCATCACAGAAAACAGAGCTTCTCAAGCTATTTCAAAAACAAACAACATTATTGGAGATGCGAAAAATATTTTTATTGAGGAAGGTGCAGTCATAGAACATTGCATTCTCAATGCAAATAGTGGTCCAATTTACTTAGGTAAAGATGCATTAATCATGGAAGGTAGTATGATTCGTGGTCCATTTGCAATTTCAGAAAAGAGTGTTGTAAAAATGGGCTCAAAAATTTATGGTGCTACATCTATTGGAAACGAATGTGTAGTTGGCGGAGAGATAAAAAATACTGTCTTTTTCGGATACAGTAATAAAGCTCATGATGGATATTTGGGTGACAGTGTTATTGGTTCCTGGTGTAATTTAGGAGCAGGTACATCTTGTAGTAATTTAAAAAATACAGGAGGTGAAGTGAAATACAAATTAAGTAATCAATCTAAACCTATTTCCGCTGGAAATAAAGGCGGACTGCTTATGGCTGATTACAGCAGATGTGCAATTAACACTTCCTTTAATACAGGTACAGTTGTTGGAGTTAGCTGTAATATCTTTGGAAGTAATTATCCTGAAAAATATATTGATCATTTTTCATGGGGTAATGAAAGATATGTCTTTGAAAAAGCTATCATAGATATTGATAATTGGAAAAAGATGAAAAATAAAAACATTACCGTTACTGAAACAGAATCATTAAAAAATATATTCTTTAATTAAAATTGGAATTTTATGCGCAAACAAATAGCTGCTGCAAACTGGAAGATGAATCTCAATCTTAGTGAAGCCAAAAATCTTGTAAATGAAATAATCAGTTCGAGTTATGGTCTAAATAATGATCAAATTGTTCTGATTGCAGTGCCATTCCCTTATTTAATTGAAATTCAACATTTATTAAAAGGTAATTCTCATTTTAATGTTTGTGCTCAAAATTGTGCATCCACTTGTAACGGAGCATACACAGGCGAAGTAAGCGCTAAAATGTTGAATGAGCTGAATGTCAATTACGTAATTATTGGACATAGTGAAAGGAGATTATTATATCATGAAGACAATAAAACACTTGCTCAAAAAGTTGATCTTGCGCTTGAAAACAAATTGACTCCTATATTTTGTTGTGGGGAGGCGCTTGAAACCAGAGATGATGAAAATCAAAATAATTTTGTAGAAAATCAACTCAAAGAAAGTTTGTTTCATTTGAGTGCTGAACATTTTTCTAAAATTGTTATCGCATACGAACCAATATGGGCCATTGGCACAGGCAAGACAGCTTCTAGTGATCAGGCACAAGAAATGCACAAACATCTAAGAAAAGTAATTGAAGGAAAATATGGTGTTGCAATATCGGAATCTACTTCAATTTTATACGGAGGTAGTGTTAAAGCTTCAAATGCAAAAGAAATATTTTCAAAGGCAGATGTTGATGGCGGATTGGTAGGTGGAGCAAGTTTAATTGCGAATGAGTTTATTGCAATTATTAATAGTTTGAAATAAAATTATTTCATTGATTGTTTTTAAAAAATGATTGAAATTATTAACAATAGGTCAAATGATACAAGGAATTCTAGAGCCTTATTATCTAACAATTTTCATTATTAATGACAATGATATTACATTTTATTTTTAATGTAAATACACTAAAAATGAGCTATTTTTGTAAACTAAATAAGACATTGAAGTAAATGAAGAACATCAGAAATTTTTGCATTATCGCCCATATCGATCACGGTAAAAGTACCCTTGCTGACAGGTTATTGCAAACTACTAATACCATCAGTGACAGAGATATGCAAGCCCAAGTTCTTGATGATATGGATTTAGAGCGTGAAAAAGGAATTACCATTAAAAGTCATGCTATTCAGATAAATTACCCGTATAAAAACACTAATCCGAATTCAAATACTCCAGATGGTCTTTATATACTTAATTTAATCGACACACCCGGACACGTTGATTTTAGTTACGAGGTTAGTAGAGCCTTGGCTGCTTGTGAAGGTGCTTTATTGTTGGTAGACGCTACTCAAGGGATACAAGCTCAAACTATCAGTAATTTATATTTAGCCATTGAAAATGATTTGGAAATCATTCCCGTAATCAACAAAATTGATATGGATGGTGCAATGATTCCAGAAGTGAAAGATCAAATTATTGATTTGATAGGTTGTAAAGAAGAAGAAATTTTATTAGCCAGTGGTAAATCTGGAATAGGGATCGAAGAAATATTAAAAGCTATTTGCGAAAGAATTCCCGCACCCAAAGGTGACCCTAACGCTCCACTTCAGGCATTAATTTTTGATAGTGTTTTCAATTCATTTAGGGGAATTATTGTTTACTATAGAATATTTAATGGCTCTCTTAAAAAGGGTGATAAAGTCAAATTTTTCAGCACTGATAAAGAATATGAAGCTGATGAAGTGGGGATCTTAAAATTGGGTTTAGATAAAAAAGATCAAGTTCATTGTGGAGATGTAGGTTATATCATCACTGGAATTAAAAATGCAAAAGAAGTAAAAGTAGGAGATACACTAACGACTGTTATTAATCCAACAGATAAGAGGATTGATGGATTTGAAGATGTAAAACCAATGGTATTTGCCGGGATCTTTCCAGTTGATACTGATAAATTTGAGGAATTGCGTGATTGTATGGAGAAACTTCAGCTTAATGACGCATCATTAACTTTTGAACTAGAAACCTCACAAGCACTGGGCTTTGGGTTCAGATGTGGATTCCTTGGATTGCTCCACATGGAAATCATCCAGGAACGATTAGAACGTGAATTCAATCAAACCGTAATCACAACAGTTCCAAACGTTAGTTTTATTGCATACACTGTTAAAGGTGAAAAAATAGATGTTCACAATCCTGCTACATTACCTGACCCAACAAGAACAGAAAGAATTGAAGAGCCTTTTATTAAAGCTCAAATTATTACCAAACCTGACTATATCGGCAATATCATGACTCTTTGTATCAGTAAAAGAGGCATGCTAATTAATCAAAGTTATTTAACACCAAGTAGAGTTGAACTTAATTTCGAAATGCCATTAACTGAAATAGTCTTTGATTTTTATGATAAACTAAAATCTCAAACAAGAGGATATGCTTCTTTCGATTATCATCCAATAGGTTTCAGAGAAAGTGATATTGTTAGAATGGATATATTACTTAATGGTGAAAAAGTAGATGCCTTAAGTGCTTTAATTCACAGAAGCAGAGCTCAGGAATTTGGCAGAAAGTTATGTGAAAAGTTGAAAGAGTTATTAACCCGTCAACAATTCCAAATTGCAATACAAGCTGCGATAGGTGCAAAAGTAATTGCACGTGAAAATATAAGTGCGATGCGTAAAGATGTAACAGCTAAATGTTATGGTGGTGATATTAGCAGAAAACGTAAGCTACTAGAAAAACAAAAAGAAGGTAAAAAGAGAATGCGTCAAATAGGTAATGTTGAAGTGCCTCAGGAAGCTTTTCTTGCGGTACTTAAATTAGATGATTAATTTCCTTTTTCATCTGATTTTCTTCCTTTTAATTTATCATCTAAAATGGTACCTTTATCATTTCTCATGGGTTCGGGTATTGGAGCCTGATCTTCAGGTGTAACTTGATTAAATACTTTCAAGATGTATTTCCACTTGCCATTTTCCCATTTAAATCCTTCGTAATCACCATCTCCGATATAAGTATATTTTTTTAAGGGCTCATTGGTTTCAGATATCAAATGTTCCATGATGATGATTTGCATATCCTCATCAAAGGTTAATCTGGGTCCTGTATGTTTTTTATATTCCATTACATACCTTAAGGGCGCTATAGGCATAATGGTATCGGGGATATCAAAATAGTCTCCTCCAAATATAGGTTTGCCATTTTCAAAGTGAAGCACATCGATGTATTTTTTATTACTTCTAATGTTATTTTCATCATATCCCAATAGAGTGTAGAATTTCTTATTATCAAAACTAGTTTGTATTATTTTATAATAAATGGCTCCAACCCAAGCAAGATTATTAGTAACAGTATCTTCAACATTTTGTATCAAGTCAGATCTGTCAAATAAAGGAATCAAATTCAATGATCCATCTTCTGTTTTCATTTGAATTGCGCCTTGTTGAATCGTGTTGTTTTCATCAATTACAAGGTGCCATGTGAAAATCCTGAAACTACTGTCATCCGGATATAGTTTTGAAATACTTGCTAAAGAATCAAATGGGTAATAAAAAGAATTTTTATTTTTTAATGCCCGTATAAATATTCTAATGAATAAACTATCTGCATTAGATCGATCTGTAATATTAATTCCATCTAAAATAATTGATGCTTTTTTCTTCAATGAGTCTTCACTGATTTTTAATCTTTTTAAATCATTGGTACTGATTAGTTGACTGAAACTAATAGAATGAAAAATAAAAACCAAAATACTAAGTATGGATATTCTCATTTTGTAAAAATAAGCAGCTCACCATTAAAATGTGCAATAGATTTGATTTATTGTTACAATTAACTATCTGTTAAATAATGTTCTTGAAAAGTCAATTAAAGAATTTTGAACCAAATCAATTCTTGAATCTGCATGGTCAACTTCGGGTCTTGTAGTTGGTAAAAAAACAGTAATCGCGCCTATATTTCTACCAAATTCCATATCACTTATGGTGTTGCCAACCATGATAGATTTTGTAAAGTCAATTTCAGGAAAATCTTGTTGGGCCTGATATCCCATTCCTGGATTGGGCTTACGATTGGGACTGTTTTCATCTAAATCAGGACAAAAATATATAGCATCAATTCTGCCGCCTGCTAGTTGAATGGAAGATTTCATGTTGTTGTGAATTTCAGTAAGATTTTCTAAAAGGGTTAATCCTTTACCAACACCTTTCTGATTAGTTACAATAATAATCCTTTTGAAAATTGTAGAGAATGTTTTAATCGCTTCCTGAACGCCATCATAAAAAACAAATTCATCCCATGTATGAATGTAATCTTTGTTTTTTTCGTGATTTATAACACCATCACGGTCTAAAAAAAGCGTCCACGATTGATCAATATTATTTAATGGTATCATTGTTTATAAGGTTAATTCAATTCCTGCTCTTTTGAAATCTTCAGGAATTCCGATATCGATAAAGTATTCATCTTGTATTAATCCTAACATTGTATTTGTGTTGTAATATTTTTCCAAATAATCTTTTTCAAACGAAAATTTTTCTGGAAATTCTATTGACAAAAAGGATTTTCTGTTTATCGCATAAACGCCACCGTTAATTAATCCTGATTTATAAAATTTCTTTTCATTGAAAGATTGAATACAGCCATCTTTGTTGATTTCAACCACGCCGTATCTGTCAAAATCATTCATAGGTTTAAGAGATAAGGAGCATTGAGCATTATTGTTGATGTGATAATTAATCAATTCGCTGATATTTATCTTGAACATGGTATCGCCGTTCATTATAATCACATTTTCAGTATTTGCATTTTTACATGCTAATGCAATTGCACCTCCTGTACCCAACGGTTCATTTTCTATTACGATTTTGTATGAGAGATTAGGATATGATTCTTTTAAAAAATCTTCTATAACCTCATGCATATAGCCAAGTGAAAAAATAAAATTTTTAATTCCTTGCTGTAAAAGATAATTAATTAAAAATTCTAGAAATGGCCTGCCAGAAATGGGGGCCATGCACTTAGGTAAATCAGGGACTTCAGAGCGCAATCTGGTACCTAAGCCTCCTGCAAGTATAATACAATCTACACTTTCAATTGAATGTTGTTCTGGTCCTTTATGTATCATTTGATCAGTCATCAAATATATTATGAAGCAGTATTGAAATATTTTTCTTCAACCAAATGACAAATGATATGACCTAATAAAATATGACTCTCTTGTATTCTTGGAGTGTCTGTTGATGGAACATTTAATAAAAAATCACTGAGCTCTTTCATTTTGCCACCTGTAGCTCCGGTAAAACCAACAGTAGTCATTCCTTTCTCTTTTGCCATTTCAAAAGCTTTTACAATGTTTCCACTATTGCCGGAAGTACTCAATCCAACCAAAACATCACCTTGATTCCCAATTCCTTTTATTAATCTGGAATAAACCACATCATAACTATAATCATTAGCAACAGCTGTTAAATATGATGTATTTACGTGTAAAGCCTCTGCAGGAAGTGCATCTCTATCGGTATAAAATCTTCCACTAAATTCAGCAGCCAAGTGTTGAGCATCTGCTGCACTTCCACCATTTCCACAAAACAAAACCTTATTTCCATTTTGAAAAGCTTTTACAATCTCATTTGTACATTCTGTTAATACTTGAATTAACTTCTCGTCTTTTAAAATCTCTGCTTTTACATTGATTGACTCCTGTATGATATCTGCGATTTTTTTATTCATTTTTGATATTTTACTGTTAATCGTTATTAAACTAAATACTCCAACTGCTTAATCCATATTTTGTAAAAGAGTAATCTTTTATATCTCCTCCAAATTTCTTCAATTCATTTTTAACTCTATAGCTAGTATTACCTGGGCAATAAAATATCATGAATCCACCTCCGCCAGCACCGCTTATTTTACCGCCTGTTGCTCCTGCTTTTTTTGCAGCATTATATAATTCCTCTATAGAGCTGTTGCTGATATTATTTGCCATTTTACGTTTTTGCTGAAATCCATAATCTAGAATTTCACCAAACTCATCCAACCTTCCTTTCAATAAAGCTTCTTTCATCATTTTTGCCTGTTCTTTCAATTGATGCATTGCTTCAATACTCTTTTCGTTTTTACTGTTTACATTCTTAACTTGTTCTTTTATAATAGTAGCGCTTTCTCTTGATGTAGCAGTAAAATACAATACCAGATTGTTTTCCAATTCGTGCATATAATGAGATCTTATTCTTAATGGATTAACAATAACTTTATCATTATCGTAAAACTCCATAAAATTTACTCCACCAAAAGTTGCAGCATACTGATCTTGTCTTCCTCCTGCCAATGCCAAATCATTTCTTTCAATTTCATAAGCGAGATGGGCTATATCATAATCTCCTAGTGGCAATTTAAGCATTTCAACAAACGCGCCAAGTATTGAAACTACAAGAGTAGATGAAGTACCTAAGCCAGATCCAGCAGGTGCGTCAACAAAAGTAGAAAGTCTAAATCCAGATAGAGGCATATTGAATTGTTGATTAACTCTGTTATATACACCCTTTAGTAAATCTAATGTTCCATCTATAGGAAGTGAATTATTTAGCTCATGAATTTGTTGTTCATTTCTGTCTAATGCCTGAACAATTATTCTTGGTTCATCTATAGGTTCAATACTTGCATAAGCCGACAATGAAATGGTAGCATTCAAAATAGCACCGCCATACAAATCACTATATGGACTAACATCAGTTCCTCCGCCTGCTAATCCTATCCTTAATGGTGCTTTACTTCTGAAAATCATGATCTTTAAATAGATTGTGTAATTAAGATTTAGAAACAAGGTTTAAAATTTCAGTTACCATAACTGACCAACTGTATTTCTTTTTTTCGCTAAGTAAACCGGGTATAAAATTCTGTTTGCCAATGCTGAAATAAGATTCAATTTTTTCTGCAATTGAGTTTGAATTGGGTTCAGCAACAAGTCCAACTTTATTATCAGGCACCAAATCAGGAAGACCTCCCACATTGGTTACAATCATTGGTATTTCAAAATGATAAGCAAGAGGAGTTACTCCGCTTTGAGTCGCATTCTTGTAGGGCTGTATCACTAAATCTGAAGCGCACATGTAATATTTCACTTCACTGTCTGATATAAAATCTGTTCTCAAAATTAATTTATCCTGTATTCCCAAATCAGCAATCAGATTATCATAAATTTTTTGATCTTCATAGAATTCTCCTGCAATTAAGAACTTAATTTCCTGATTGAAGGTTTTAGATTTTTTAAGTATTGAAATTGCTTTAAACAACAAATCCAATCCTTTATATTTACGAATAAAACCAAAAAACAAAACAATAGGTTGATTTGAATCAATATTTATTTTTTGTCTAGCCAGACCTCGGTCTATTTTTTCACCAAAATTATCGTAGAGTGGGTGAGGAACATATTTGGCTGAAGTATTTTTTGAAAAAATACTCAAATCATTCAATACTTTTTGACTCATGGTAATAAATCCGTCAATAGATTTTACGAAATATTGAGTGAATGCCTTATCTCCAAATCTTTTCTCATGCGGAATGATATTATCTGCAATGCAAACCACTTTTGAATGTTGGTTCTTTTTTATAATTCTGAGTATAGTTCCTAAACAAGGTCCCATGAAAGGAAGCCAATATCTAACTATTACAAGATCAGGTTTTGATTTTTTTATTTGAATCCCGATTTTAATCCAATTCAATGGATTTATAGAATTGATTACTTTTTTTATACGTAAATCAGTAGGAGGAGGTTCACTGGAAAATTGTGTTGTTCCTGGAAATAAAAAACCAGGATACTGCAGAGAAAAAGTATAGATTGTTACTTCAAAACCTTCTTTGATGAATTCTCTTGCTAATCTTTCATTATAGGAAGCCAAGCCACCCCTTAATGGATGAGCCGGTCCAATGAGTACAATATTTTTTTTTGATGATTCCAAAAATTTCAATTTGAAAATTATAATCCTAATTTATTTTCAATTAGATAATGATTTCGTTCAGATGAATTTCTGGATATTAATTCTCCGATAAATCCTGCCAAAAACAATTGAGTTCCCATAATCATTGCCAAAATTGCGAAGAAAAATAAAGGTCGTTGAGTCATTCCGATAGCATCAAAAAAGAATTTAGAAACTGTCAAGTATGCAAAAATTAATAACCCAGATAAAAATGAAATAGTGCCCCATAAACCAAAAAAATGCATCGGTCGTTTTCCAAACTTTCCAACAAAAAAGATAGTCATTAAATCTAAAAACCCATTTACAAATCTTTCCCATCCGAATTTTGTGACACCATATTTTCTTGCTCTATGCTCAACTACTTTTTCACCGATTCTTTTAAATCCTGCCCATTTTGCTAAAACAGGAACATATCGATGCATCTCTCCATAAACTTCAATACATTTAACTACTTTATTTTTATATGCTTTTAATCCGCAATTAAAATCATTCAATTGGATTCCACTCATTTTTCTTGCGGCTGCATTGAATAATTTACTAGGGATATTTTTAGTAAGTGTATTGTCGTATCTCTTTTTTTTCCAACCACTAACAATGTCATAATTCTCCTCTAAAACCATTCTTCTTAATTCAGGTATTTCATCAGGACTATCCTGCATATCAGCATCCATGGTAATGATTACTTGTCCAAGTGCTGCTTTAAATCCTTCATTCAATGCTGCACTTTTACCATAATTACGTTGAAACTTGATTCCTTTGATATTTGAATTTGATGATCTCAGATTTTCAATAACGTTCCATGAATCATCAGTACTGCCATCATCAATTAAAATAACTTCGTAACTTAATTGATTAGCATTAACAACACGTTCAATCCAAGCTAACAATTCTGGAAGAGATTCTTCTTCATTAAACAAGGGTATTACTATCGATACGTCCATTAATCTTTATTTATAATTACAAAAATTATTTATTGTGCTAATATAAGTCAATTATTGTCTTTTACTAAAAATTCCTGCACAAAACATCGAAGTTACTGCTCCAATTAGCAGATGTATAAAAATATTTGTTGCAAGCATCATCGGAATAAAAATTGCTCTAAACTGCTGACTGTTTTCTGCAATTTCAGCAGGAGTTTTGTTTCCTTGTTTCATAATTAAGAGATTGTTTTCTGCAATTCCCGTTTCACAAATTTGTGGATTGATTTTGTAAAAGATGTATGTAAAAAAAGTAGTAACCAATGTTACCACAATAAAAGCTTTGAATCCTTCAGAAAAAAGTGACTTGATATGAAAAAGTTGCATCTGAAATCTAGCAGCTGCAACAACCCAAATCAATCCGATAACATAAGTAATATAAATTATGATTTGCGATTTACTCTTTATTTGATTTTCCAGAA
Source organism: Chitinophagaceae bacterium (assembly GCA_027484165.1). Taxonomy (GTDB): domain Bacteria; phylum Bacteroidota; class Bacteroidia; order Chitinophagales; family Chitinophagaceae; genus Ferruginibacter. The sequence continues at coordinate 86,921 of JAIXWH010000066.1, forward strand.
TGTAAAAAGAAATCAATTGTATTACAATTAAAATCACTGAAATAATTATGCCTTTTTTTGAAGAATTCAATTGTTTCACCTGGATTTATTTTTTTAATATGTTTTGATCTATAAAATTACTTAAAATTGATGTATTATTAATATTTTACACATGCTTCATTTTTACAATACAATGAATTCCATTCAAATAAAAGGAATAATAAGCGAAGGATAATGGTCTAAATTGCATCTTAAGCATAAATGAATTTTATTGACAGAATATCCAGAATACATCGAGAATCTTAAAAACGGCGATAGGCAGGCATTTACTCAATTGGTTGATACTTACAAAAATCGTGTTTTTAATACCATTCTAAGTATAATTCAACAACAACAGGATGCAGAGGATTTAACTCAAGAGGTATTTATTCAGGTATTCAATAGTATTGGCAGTTTTAGAGGAGAGGCTAAACTTTCTACTTGGATTTATAAGATTTCAATCATGAAATCTTATGAATTTGAAAGAAAAAAGAAAGCACAAAAGAGGCTTGATTTTTTTAAGAATATGGTAGGATTGGGAACCATTCAAAACGAATTTTCTGATTTTGTACATCCAGGAGTTGAATTAATAAAAAAAGAAAAAGCAAAACATTTGTTTTGTGCCTTAAAAAAATTACCTGATAACCAAAGAACCGTTTTTACATTAATAAAAATTGAAGGATTGTCGTATCAGGAGGTTGCTGAAATCATGAATAAAAGTGTGAAAAGTATAGAAGGATTAATGATTAGGGCAAAAGAACATTTGAAAATCATTTTAAAACCCTATCAAAACTTATGATTATGAATCAAAGAACAGAAACAGAAATCTATGAAATTATCAATTCTATTGATAACATAACCAGAGCAGAAGTATCACCTTATTTTAATTCAACACTCAACGGCAGGTTACAAAAAGTTTCAGACATTGAATTCACTGGACGTTTAGTGATTATTTTAGCAGCATCAGTTTTTTTACTCCTTTTAAATACTTTTTTTTTAA
>JAIXWH010000097.1 GCA_027484165.1 Chitinophagaceae bacterium
GCCTTGCAGACATATTGTTTAAAATTATTTCAATTTGAATTGAAGTAATGGCTTTGCAGCATTAACAATTAACATTTTTGAATTTAGAATGATTTACGGTTTTCGTCCGTTAGGTCATTGTATGTTTTTCTTATCACATCGGTAAGAGAAAAATACATCGTTGTAAACTCAATGAGTTACAATGGGGTGTAGTGTGTTTTTAAAATCAGTAAGAACTGGTTTTCGGTAATTATTTATTAAATATTAAAAATAACAGACGATGTTAAATTATAGCAATATAGAAACCTACCCAGAATTAGCGGAGGTTCTTAAACATATAGATGAACGAGTAGCAGCGGCATCATGTCCGCCAGAACAAGAAATCTGGGACAACAAACGCTTGTGTAAAGAGCTCAACATTTCGATACGAACAGCGGCATATTTACGATCAAAAAAAATTCTGCCTTATCATAAAATTGAAGGACTGATTTATTATTTGAAGTCCGATGTGCTTAATATGCTGAAGCGCAATAGAGTGGAATCAATTGGAAATAAATTAAAAATCAAATTAAATTAAAAACAATGAAAAAAATATATTGTAAAAACTGTCATAAAGCGACAATTATTGTTCATGGTAACACATTGTACTGTGAACCCTGTAAAAAAATAGTTAAGGATCAGACCTCTTCCAATCGTTATGCAAGAGTTAGTTTGGAAGCGGATCCATGTTGGTTAAACGAAAAAATCCTTAGAAAGTATTATGGAAAAGATATGGATCCTGATTTATTAGAATCCGAAGGGTTTGAATTTGATAAATATAATCATAAAATCATTGAAGATGGTGAGACCATTTATCAAATGAAAAAATTTGGTTACTCAATAATTAAAAATAAAAAAGTATGCATATGGAAAGTATCGTAAAATCGACAGCGTTTATGGAATTATATAACCAAACATATCCAACCATTCCAGAGTTGCCTAAGGTAGTATCAGAAGTTGCACAATCCGTTGCAACATCACCTGCCCCTGTTTCAACTTCGGTAGGAAATAATGGAAACTTGGGTAAGAAGATTTTGATAGTTGGGCTTATAGGTCTTGCAATTTATGGAGGATATAAATTGTATGAAAACTATCAAGCGAAGAAAGAAAGGCAATTGAATCGATAAAGGTAAAATGCTGGAGTCGTTGTCTTTTAAATAATTGCAATGATTCCAGCTTTTTATTTTTTTTGAAGGAAAAATACTGCGGTGATTATGCAAATTATTCACCGCAAAAATGCGGCGAATGTGGTTCATTTGTGTTGATAATATTAAACAGATTGATTAGCTATTCTAAAATAAAAACTATACTCTAATAATCGCGTCTCCGTAAAGCAGCAATTAATAAAAGTATATTTTATAAATACTACGACATATCCAAATAACTCTGCTCATCTTTTTTAAAACTTAGATGCATCCCTCTTTTTTTTCTCTTTTTGTGCATTAATTTCTATAGAGTCACCTCTTTTTTCTACTGACAAAAATTCAGGTAAGTATGTAAATGAAATTACTGGCGCAAAATATTTGGTATAATTAGAATTTGAGTTTAAATCTATGAGATCAATGGATTTATGGAAATTGGTTTCATAACTAAAATCAATTGGATTTTGATTCTCAGGTCTATAACCAATTTCATAACCAAGCTTGATGCAAATATCATTTTTGATAAATTGAAAAATGAACTCTCTTGAAAGGTAATCTACTGGAATTTTTTTGACATTTGTGTTCATGGCTTTTAATCGTCTTTCCATGAGACCATAAGGGCTTTCATTTATTTCTTTTATTTTTTTACCTGTTGGGTATGATTCTTCAATTATATCTTTTATTTCGTGGATTAAATTAGGCATTAATTTGAAATCATATACCTTTTGACTAGTAAGAGAAAATTTGTATAAGCCATACTTTATGGAAGAATAATACGCATCAGAATCAAAATTAAATTTGATATTATTAATGGTATATACTTTATTAAAATAGTTATAAATTGTTTGTTCTGATTTAGTACCAAAGAAAATATCATCAAATCCTTTTATTAACTTACTTGAATCTATTTTAATTGAACTAGATTCTAATTCCTCTTGAATAGATTTAGGAGTGTCGATCAAAGTTGTCGTTTTTGATATTACTATTTCTTTTTTACTATTACAATTGCATGAGGATATTGCAAAAAAAATAAACGCAATTATTACATAACATAATTTCATTCGGAACTAATTATTTTCAGTTATACATAAAAAATACAAACATGAATTTACCATAAAACTTGTAATTGCTTAAAACGGCTCATACTGGCAAGCGTTTTGTTATATTTCTTTCCTAGTTTTTTCCCTTTTCACTTGAATTTCCTTTTCGAAATTTTTTTTGTAAAAATTCTCGCTGCTACCAGATAGTTTATAGCCTAAAAAGATAATAGGCTTATTATTACATGAAGTGAGAAGAATTAAAATAAAGAGAACATATACTCTTTTCATATCTTAATTTTTATCATTCTAATTTGAGTTCGGGCGACGCTTGCAGGTAACTTACCGATTCAAGCAATGCCATTCACCTACTCAAACAATAATAGTTATCTAAGAGAAACTCCCAAACCGACTTTCTTCAAATATAATATATTCCCATCCACATCACGCCTCCGCGATGTAGCAATTAGTAAACGTGTATGTTTTGATTACTACCTATACATACCCATAATCCTACTCATCTCATTCTTCACTTTCGTTCCGGTAATTTTTGCATAAGCCTGAGTGTGTTTGATTGTACTATGACCCAACATCTTACTCACTGTTTCTAGTGAGATACCGTTACTTAAAGTGATAGTCGTTGCAAAAGTGTGACGACCTAAGTGCATAAATAGTTTCTTATCGATGTTGGCAATAACAGCAACTTCCTTGAGCTTATTGTTGAGCTTAGAGTTGTATGGAACCTTCCAGCGGAAGTTTCTAAAATCACCATCGGTCGAATATTTCAACAAGATTTTTTCAGCCATGGGTAACAGCGGTATTAAGCTCATGATATCCGTTTTATATCGTGCTTTATGAATACACTTGCTTCCGTCTTGGTCAATGATGATATGACCTTTCTTGAGTTCCTTGATATCCGAATAGGCGAGACCTGTGTAGCACGCAAACAAGAACAAGTCTCGGGCTAGTTCTAATTCTGGTTTCAGATTGGAGAGTTTCTGCATTTGTTCCAATTCTTCTATGGAAAGAAATTCTCTGTTCACCGGTTTTCTTTTAAAGTGAACTGAATCAAATGGGTTCTTTTGTATTACTCCGCTTTCAATGGCGAGCTTTAAAACTGTTCTTAGCACACTTAATAATGAGGTGACTGAGTTTTGACCGTTTTGTTTTTCTTTACGCAGGAAATTGCTGAATTTGTTGATGAAGTCTAAATCAATCCCACTTACCGGATAGTTTTTAAACTTCTTACTGCTTAATAGAAACTCTTCAAGATACCTCTTCACTCTTTTGTACTTATAAAAAGTAGTTCCTTGCATATCAACATCAACGGACTCTTCCAGCTCTTTAATCTTGATATCCATGTATTCCATAATAGACTGAGGTGCAGGCTCCTTTCCTTTGATGCAGTCGATTAGTTCGTTTACGCTGAAGGGTTTTTTGCTTTCCTTTAGTTCAAGGTAGCGTTCTTTGGATTTTTCTTTGATAAGCACCAGTTCTTCATTGATACCAATGGCCTCATCGCTAATCGGTTCAACCATATTGTTTTCTGGGTTCCAGTCCTCACTTCTGCAGGAAAGGCCCGTTACGATATCTTTTCTGATTTTGTGATAGTTTACCCGCATTACGATGGGGTGTTCTCCATTTTCGTAGGTAAAAGTTCTTCTAAGGTGGAAAAAAATGCTGAACTCAGCAGATTCCATTAA
>JAIXWH010000108.1 GCA_027484165.1 Chitinophagaceae bacterium
AAACCGTGGACTTGCGATACATATATAATCTCGAAAAAATTACATTCCCATTTTCTTTTTCAAATTTGCATCAATCGCATCTAAAAATTCTTCTGTATACAAATAATGCTCACCATGAGAAACTTTATTCCCGTGGATACAAACGGCTAAATCTTTGGTCATTTTTCCGCTTTCAACTGTTTCGATACAAACAGCTTCCAAAGCATTACAGAAATCAATCAATTGCTGATTGTTATCTAATTTACCACGGAAAGCCAAACCTCTTGTCCAGGCAAAAATAGATGCAATAGGATTAGTGCTTGTTGGTTTTCCTGCCTGATGATCACGATAGTGGCGAGTTACAGTTCCGTGAGCCGCTTCAGATTCCATTGTTTTTCCGTCTGGTGTTACTAAAACAGAAGTCATCAAACCTAATGAACCAAATCCCTGAGCAACAGTATCAGATTGCACATCTCCATCATAATTTTTACAAGCCCAAACAAAATTACCATTCCATTTTAATGCACTGGCAACCATATCATCAATCAAACGATGTTCGTATGTAATGCCTGCAGTTTCATAAGCAGCTTTAAATTCATTTTGGTAAACCTCTTCAAAAATATCTTTGAATCTGCCATCGTATTTTTTCAAGATGGTATTTTTAGTAGAAAGGTATAAAGGCCATTTTTTACTCAACGCCATGTTGAAACAACTGCGAGCAAAGCCATAAATACTCTCATCTGTGTTGTACATCGTCATTGCAACGCCATCTCCTTTGTAATTGTATACTTCAAAAACTTGTGGTTCACCGCCACCTTCTGGAGTAAACGTCATAGTTAATTTTCCTTTTCCTTTGATAACGGTATCGGTTGCACGATATTGATCACCAAAAGCATGACGACCAACGATTATTGGTGCAGTCCAGTTGGTTACCAATCTTGGAACGTTTTTCATAACGATTGGCTCTCTGAAAACAGTACCATCTAAAATATTACGGATAGTGCCATTAGGACTCTTCCACATCTGTTTTAATTTGAATTCTTTTACACGAGCTTCATCAGGCGTAATGGTTGCACATTTAATACCTACTCCACAAGCTTTGATAGCATTAGCAGCATCAATGGTTACCTGATCATCGGTTTGATCACGATATTCCATACCTAAATCAAAATATTGAATAGGAACTTCTAAATAAGGAAGGATTAATTTGTCTTTAATAAACTTCCAGATGATGCGAGTCATTTCATCGCCATCTAATTCTACAACGGGATTGGCTACTTTAATTTTTGACATTTTACTTGATTTTTGGAATGCGAAGGTAGGTCAAAACACGCTTTTTTAAAAGGACAAAGGCATGAAATCGCATAAAAAAAGGCTTTCTTTGGTAGAAAGCCTTAAAAACGACATTTTTTTATAAATTATTGAGTTCTTCGTATTCTGAAGTTGCAATTTATATTGTACAAGGTGAATGCAGGCCCGGCACCAGTGAGGGTTCCAGTAAAATTCCCTGCAATAAACTGACCAATACTTCCGTATTCTGTGATGTTTACATTAATGGGTGTTGTAATTAAAGTTGAATCTGAAATCATACTAGTATAAAAATTATTGAGTACTTGGGTGCTTCCAACTCCAATACCAGTACTAGTAAAATCAAAATTTACATAGCCTGATCCAGTAGTACCTCTACCCATATTGTATATATAAATAGAAGAAGGAGCGGATTGTTGGTTAATAAACATCATAAAGCTATCTACTGGGGCAGTTAGTGAATAAGGTACACTATTTACAGTATAATTAATAAATTGACTTATTGAAGTTCCGCATGCCTGTATATTTGGGATAGTATTGTTACCAACATTGATTGTGTATGTAAGTGGGGTGCCTTGTTGTGCGGATGTTGCATCTTCTGCCACAAAGGTTACGTTAGAGGTGCTGTTACATAAAATGGTAGAGAAATTATATTGTCCTAATCCATCTAATGCATATCTGTAGTTATAATAGCCATCCTGCATAATAATATATCCATTGCTAACCGACAATCCATTACAATCAGTTACACTTCCAGATACATCTGCTTGAGATGGTACAGAGTTAGGAATGGTTACGTTTAAAGTAATATTAGTGTTACCTGTTGTTATTAACTGAGTGTAAATGGGAGTAGGACAACCATTATAGTAATTGGTGTAAACTTCCATTTGGAGTTGAGTGTTGGCTGGAATGATTCCAGAAACATAACCAGAGTCGTTTGTGATGCCACCACGTGTATTCCAAGGATCTGATACTTCCGACAATTTTATCCATGCATAAGGAATTGGGTTGCCATTGGAGTCAAATAAGGTACAATTCAAATAAACATAAACATCAGGTCTGTCGCAATTCCAAAATGAAAAATGACTTACATCTCCTACATAACTTGAACCATTTTTTGTTGCAGTACCATCTTCAATCCACAAGCCTTTAGCTTCATCAAAATACCATAATGGAATGTTTGAAGGTGCGCTTGCATTCATTGCTGCTGGTATTGGAAAAGTCAACGTAGCTTTTTTACCAGGAGCTATTTGCAATAAATCACCACTGGGGCTGGTTAATTCTACAGCACACATTCCAAAAGTTGTGAGTAAATTTAAACCTCCATTTTTATCAATACCTCTTAAATCGCCAGGCATAATCATATCTAAATCTTTTGCTGTTGGATCAATCCAATATGCTGCAACATTGATTGTTCCTGAATAGGCGGCATTGTTTGAAGCGTATACTACACCTGAGCTAGGCAAAGTAACAGTCAAACCATTGCTTAACGTTGTGCTCCCTCCTGAGGTAGCATTGATAGTTCCTGAAGTAGTTTTTGGGATTAATTTGATTCTGAATAATCTCGATTTACCTGTTTCTGCACGGTAAGTTTTAATGCCGGGGAAATATCCTGTTTTCTCTACAGTAACAACAGCGGCTTCTCTAACTACAGAGATATTGTTGAATTGAAAATAACCGTATTTATCAGTAGATGTTGTTGCATTTCCGAATCTAACTGTTGCGCCATTTACAGCAGTATTATTTTCATCAGTTACAAATCCAGTAACTGATGAATTGATTCTTGTTGTTGGATCAAAAGTACGAGTTGGAGGAGTTGTATTATCTTCAGTTCCATCTATGGATTCGTTGATTTCTTTCTGACAAGAAATGGTTCCCATTAATGCAAATACTGCAACTACAAGAACGAGTTTTTTGGTAAAAAATTGAATCATGATTTGTTGTTATGTTTGTTGAAAATTAATTATAAATGTAAGGTTTTTTGTTTAAAGATTTATGTATCACTTATTTATTTAATCTATAAAACTATCAATACTGCAATTAACCCATTCTCCATCAAAAGTTACACTCTTGAATTTTTTATAAAAGTTAATAGCCGGCTCATTCCAGTCTAATACCTGCCATGTCATCCCTTTAAATTCTTTTTCCTTGCATACATGAATCAATGCTTCAAATAACATTTTTCCTATGCCTTTTCCTCTCCAGTTTTCCGTAACGATGATATCTTCCAAATACATTCGCTGACCTTTCCAGGTGCTGTATCTGATATAATACAAGGAAAATCCAACAATTTGTTTGGATTGATCTTCATTGGTTGCTTCTGCAACATAAGCCCACCATATCGGATTGTTTCCAAATCCACTCTTCACAAAATGATTAAAATCGACAGTAACTTGTTCGGGGGCTTTTTCGTAAAGTGCAAGCTCTTTGATTAATTCCATCATGCTATTGCAATCAGATAGAATCGCTTTTCTGATATTAATGGTATTCAAATTGTGTTGAAATTAATTATGGTCAATTATCGTATAGGTAACACCGTAAGATCCATCTTGCACAGCACCTCCGCCGTTATTGTCGGGTTGATATTCTTTGTGCAAAAATTTTTTATAAATCATGCCAATTCCTCTCGCATATTTTTCCTGAGCAGAATCAATTTGACTGAATGCATTTGGATTTTCAGGAATGCCCGAAACTTCAGCTCTCTGATTTATGGTAATGGTATTCTCAAAATTGATGCCATTAATTATTTCGGCACCCCCAACATTTGAATAATAATAGTCCCAATCACTCAAATAAGCATGATCAGGATTATTTGAAATATAGTTTTGTAAATTGTAATTTCCCTTCCATGATTTATCGTTTTGTATGGGCATTATCATTTTTATAAAAGTAAGATTGTCTTCTATAAACTCAATCTTGCTTCCATCGTTAAGAGCCCACATTGATGCTTGAGGAATCCAAACATCATTACTGTTTTTGCGATAGTATTTATAAATTCTGTAAGCGGGTCTTCCTGAATTATTGGTGAGTAAAGTATCTACAACATATTTAACCTCATTATGACTTATAGAATCTCTGGTTCCAAAATTGTAAAATACTAATGAATCTAACTTATAGGTGATGTATTTGCCAGTTTGTAAAGGATAATAATCATTGAGTTGCGGGGTGGAGTATGTTTCAGCAGTTTTTTTACATGAAGTAAAAAGGAAAGTAATCAATGCAAAATGTAAAATGCAAATTGAAAATCCGATAATTGATTTCTTCATTATTACTTTTTGTTTTATTTCCTTTGAATGATACCGCCACCAATAACATCATCGCCTTCATAAAAAACGGCGCTTTGTCCCGGAGCGATACCTTTTACATTATCGTAAAATACAACATTTACACCATTTTCAGAAGCAGTTAATTTGCTCAATGCACCTTTGTCTTTATATCTTATTTTTGTGATGGCCTCCATCCCTTCAGAAAAGCCATCGTATTTTATCCAGTTGATTTTATTGACGATCATTTCCGTTTTATTCAAATCTTCTTCACTTCCCAAAACTACAGTATTGGTTTCGGGGATGATTTCAGTTACAAAAGCAGGACTACCCAGAGCGATTTCGAGTCCCTTACGCTGTCCGATAGTATAGAACGGATAACCTTTATGTTTACCTAAAATTTTCCCTGATTGATCTACAAAAAAACCGCCATCTACTTTTTCTTCCAATCCTTCTACTTTACGCTTCAGAAAGCCACGGTAATCGTTATCTGGCACAAAGCAGATTTCATAACTTTCACTTTTCTTGGCGAGTTCTGGATATCCGAAATCATGAGCCATTTGCCGGATTTCAGTTTTATGGTAAGTTCCTAATGGAAGCAGGGTTCTGCTCAACAAGTCCTGTTGTAATCCCCACAATACATAGCTTTGATCTTTGGTTTCATCTAATCCTTTCCTTATAAAATATCTACCATTACTATGTTGATGAATTTGTGCGTAGTGTCCGGTAGCTATAAAATCGCAGCCCATGGCATCAGCACGTTTCAGTAATGCACGCCATTTGATATGGGTGTTGCACATGACACAAGGATTAGGGGTTCTTCCTGCAAGATATTCTTCAACAAAATTTTCAATTACAAAATCACCAAATTCTTCTCTGATATCTAAGATAAAATGAGGAAAACCATGTTCAACTGCAGCCTGTCGGGCATCGTTGAAACTGTCTAAATTACAGCATCCGGTTTCCTTTTTATTATTCACCCCCACACTTGTAGCATAATCCCAGGTTTTCATGGTAATACCAATGATTTCATATCCTTCTTTATGAAGCATTAAGGCAGCAACGGTACTGTCGATACCGCCACTCATAGCCATCAATACTTTTCCTTTTTTACTCATGTTTCAATTAATAGGCAAATATACTGATTGATTGGGGATTAGTTGATTTGAAAATTTGGTGATTCGTTGATGTATTGATTTGAAAATTCGACACAATCAAAAACAAAATCCCAACCTACTAAACCTTTTGAACAAATTGAACTTTGAAACTTATGAAACCTTTTAAACCTTCTCAATTGATGTGGAAATCTACTTTTTACTTTTTAATTTTTTACTTTTTACTTTGCACCCATGCAGCAATATTTAGATTTATTAAGACATATCAAAGAAAACGGTACGGATAAAAACGACCGAACAGGAACCGGAACCAGAAGTGTGTTTGGTTATCAGATGAGATTTAATCTGGCAGAAGGATTTCCGTTGGTTACTACAAAAAAAACGCACCTGAAGAGCATAATCTATGAGTTGTTGTGGTTTTTGAAAGGGGAAACCAATACTGCATATCTCAAAGAAAACAACGTATCTATCTGGGATGAATGGGCGGATGAAGAGGGGAACTTAGGTCCGGTTTATGGAAAGCAATGGAGAAGCTGGGAAGGTGCGAATGGAGTAGTGGTTGATCAGGTTAAGGATTTAATTCACACCATCAAAACCAATCCCGATAGTCGTCGTATGATTATCTCCGCCTGGAATGTAGCTGATTTGCCGCAAATGAAATTAATGCCTTGTCATTGTTTGTTTCAGTTTTATGTGGCTGATGGTAAATTGAGTTGTCAGTTGTATCAAAGAAGTGCTGATGTTTTTTTAGGTGTTCCTTTTAATATTGCTTCTTATGCTCTACTTACTATGATGATTGCACAGGTTTGCGATTTACAATATGGAGATTTTGTTCATTCTTTTGGGGATACGCATCTCTATAACAATCATTTTGAACAGGCCGAATTACAATTATCCAGAACTCCGTTTGCATTACCTCAAATGAAAATCAATCCTGAAGTAAAAGATATTTTTGACTTTAAGTATGAAGATTTCGAACTTCAAAATTATCAGTGTCATCCCGGGATTAAAGCTCCTGTAGCT
>JAIXWH010000131.1 GCA_027484165.1 Chitinophagaceae bacterium
AATCAACCAATCAACTCAATAATCTGTCCTTTAATTCCCAAATTATCAAAAGCAAGCTTAAGTCTATCCGAATGTGTATCAGTAAAAAAAACCTGACTATTATTTTTAACGCAAACTCTTTTTAATAAATTTTCCATTCTAAAATTATCAAGCTTTTCAAAAACATCATCTAATAATAAAATAGGGTAGAAACCTTTGGATTGATTAATAATTTCATATTCTGCTAGCTTTAATGCAAAGAGTAAACTTTTTTTCTGTCCCTGAGAAGCGATGTTTTTAAACAGATGCAGATTCAATTCTATGATCAAATCATCCTTATGGATGCCAACATTGGTTCTTTGTAATATTCTGTCTTTTTCTCTGGATTTTAATAGAAGTGAAGAAATATCTTCCTGAATCAGCTGACTTTGATAAAGGATATTGACCTGTTCATCAGCATTGGCGATTTCTTTGTAAGCCTCATTGATCAGAGGTAAAAGTCGCTGCGTATATTCTATTCTTTTTTGTGATATATAATTTGCGGGAACACTGATTTGCTGATCGAGTATTTCAAGAAGAGCAAGATCAAAATTACCTCTTTCTGATGCTTGCTTTAAGAAACTGTTTCTTTGCTGGAGTATTTTATTGTAATTAATCAGATGTTGCAGATATTCTTTATCTAACTGACATAAAATTGTATCTATATATTTTCTTCTGAGCTCGCTGCTTCCATTAATAATTTCGATATCATCCGGCGCAATCATCACACAAGGTAAAACACCAATATGATGCGATAATTTTTCATAAGGAGCCTCATTGCATGTAAAATCTTTTTTTTCATTTAATTTGTAAATACAAACAATATTTTGGGGAGTATCATTTTTTTTAAAGTTCGCTTGAAGTCGAAACCCTTCTTTATTGTTGGCAATATTAATCAAATCAGTACCGGAGAAATAGCTTTTGGTAAATGAGCAGTAATAAATAGCATCGAGTAAGTTCGTTTTGCCTATACCGTTACGACCACAAATTCCCACTGCATTAGAATCGAAATTAAATGTTTTGATTTCGTAATTCTTGAAAAAAGTTACAGCGAGTTGTTGTAAATAAAGCATCTGAATTGTAATCTACGATGAGTTTTATTAAAAATGAAACTCAGATGAATTTATAACAGGTGAGGTTTTGCCTCATTGATACCCGAATTGATAATTTGAAGATAAAATCTTAATAGAAGATTAGCCGAAAAACTATAAGAAATGATATTAAAAAGCTATTTTATTGAATAATAATCAATTATGGCGAATTTTAGCTTCAATTGCTTTACAAATAGTGCTTTTATTTCTCATTTCTTTCTTATATTTGCAACCTAAAATTATAAAGAATTGACTACAAAGTTTTCAAAAGACACTTACCTATACTGGTACGAATTGATGCTGTTATTGCGTCGTTTTGAAGAAAAAACAGGACAACTTTACGGCATGCAAAAAATCCGTGGATTCTGTCATTTATACATCGGGCAGGAAGCTCTTGCAGCTGGATGTATGACAGCTACCAACGCTGATGATAAATTTATCACTGCATATCGTGATCATGGTTTGGCTATTGCAAAAGGGGTTACTGCTAAAAGTTGTATGGCTGAATTGTATGGTAAAGCAACAGGTTGTAGCAAGGGGAAGGGTGGAAGTATGCACTTTTTCGGATTGAAAGAGAACTTCTTTGGAGGACATGGTATTGTAGGTGCTCAAATTGGAACAGGAGCTGGATTAGCTTTTGCTGAAAGATACCGCGGTACTAAAAACGTTGTATTGTGTTTCTTTGGAGATGGTGCTGCTCGTCAGGGAATGTTACATGAAACATTTAATATGGCGATGCTTTGGGATTTACCAGTAATTTTCATTTGTGAGAATAATAATTATGCAATGGGAACTTCTGTTGCAAGAACCAGTAAAACATTAGACATTTATAAAACTGCTGATGCATACGAAATGCCAGCTGATACAGTTGACGGAATGAGTCCAGAAGCTGTGCATAACGCAGTATTAAGAGCGGTGAACAGAGCAAGAGAAAAAGGTGGACCAAGCTTATTGGAGATTAAAACCTATCGTTATAAAGGGCATTCTATGAGTGATCCTCAGAAATACAGAACCAAAGAAGAATTGGAAGAATACAAACAAAAAGATCCAATCGATCATGTTTTGAAAGTATTACAAACAAATTTCAAAGTATCGGATGAAGAAATTGAAGTGATTAATGAAAGAGTGAGAAAAGAGGTTGAAGATTCTGTAACTTTTGCTGAAGAAAGCCCATGGCCTGATGAAAGTGAATTATTAAAAGACGTATACATACAAGAAGATTATCCATTCATTATGGATTAATTTTTCAAAATGGAATCGAAACTATCGTTGATAACAAGCTAAATTAAAACACAATGACAGAGCAAAATGAATTATTGGATAAAGCAAAAGGCTTTTGGTCGAGCTATAATAAAATCATTACTTATGGTGGAAGTGCCATAATCATTTTATTGTTAAGCTGGATTGGCTATCAAAAACTCATCAAAGAACCTAAAGAATTAAAAGCAGGAGAAAGTGTATTTCTTGCTGAACGTCTTTTCGATAAGATGGCAACTTCAGGATTCAATAAAGATTCTGTAAACATCGTTTTAAATGGTGGTAATTTGCAAGGAGATAATATCACGGGCCTTCTTAAAATCATCAGTAATTACGACGGCACATTAACAGCTAATCGTGCTCGTTATATGACTGGAGCATGCTATTTACAAATTAAAGAATTTGATAAAGCTATAAAATACTTGAAAGATTTTAATGGCAATGGTGCAAGTCAGATTCAAAGCAAGGCTTACATGATGTTAGGTCATGCTTATGCAGAAAAAAATAACAACTCAGAAGCAATGAGCTATTACAAGAAAGCTGCAGAAGTAAATGAAAAAGATGAAAGCATTACTCCTGATGCTTTGATGGTATGTGGAAGCTACGCTGAAGCAAATGGTAAAAATGAAGAAGCAATTGAATTTTATAAAAAAATAAAAGATAATTACCCTAACTATATTAACTCAAGCAATGGTGAAGTTGAAAAGCGTTTAGCTCGTTTAGGAGAATTTAATTAACATCAAAAGTGCACAATTAAAATGTCGCTTCATTCACCCAACCATATTTCAAATGAAGGCATCCAATTACCATCGGATGCCTTTGTTGTAATTGTAACAACCGAATGGAATAAAAACATTATTAATGAACTTGAGTCAGGTTGTATAAAAATTTTAGAAGAAAACAAAATAGCTTATCATTCCATCACTGTTCCGGGTGCTGTTGAAATACCTTTTGCAATTAAACATTTCTGGGAAAATACAATTAATAAAAAGCCTCATGCTTTTATCAGCTTAGGATGTGTAATCAGAGGAGGAACACCACATTTTGATTTTGTTTGCAAGCTCGTTACTGAAGGTGTATTACAACTTAATTTATCATTACCGGTGCCCACTATTTTCGGAGTATTAACTGTTGACAATGAAACTCAGGCCCAAGAAAGATTGGGAGGTGCTCATGGCCACAAAGGAGAAGAAGCTGCATGGACAGCAATAAAAATGATTTCACTTTCTCAATCATTTAAAAATTAAACTACCAAAGTTGAACGTAGATTTGTTCATACCCTGTTTTATTGATCAGCTGTATCCTGATACCGCTTTTAATATGATAAAAGTATTAGAAAAGGCAGGATGTAAAGTTCATTACAATACCAATCAAACCTGCTGCGGTCAACCTGCATTCAATGCAGGTTTTTGTGATGACTCAAGAGCTGTAGCCACAAAGTTTTTACATGATTTTAAATCAGCTGATTATATTATTGCACCGAGCGCAAGTTGTAGTGGATTCATAAGAAATTATTATCCAAAATTGTTTGAGAACGGAACTCATACAAACAAAGCCAAAGAAATTTCAAAAAGAATTTATGAGTTTTCGGAATTCTTGACAGACATTTTAAAACAAGAAAAGTTTGGAGCGATACTAAATGCAAAAGCAACTTATCACGACAGTTGTGCTGCATTAAGAGAATGTAAAATAAAAGAAGGTCCGCGAAAACTTTTAAGTTACGTTCAAGGACTCGATTTGATAGAGATGAACGACAATGAAACCTGTTGTGGATTTGGAGGAACTTTCTCCGTAAAATTTGAAGATATCTCAATAGCAATGGTAGAACAAAAAGTGAACAATGCCATTGCTACCGGTGCAGAATATATCATATCAACTGACCAAAGTTGTTTGATGCAAATTGATGGCTACATCAAAAAAAACAACATCAACATGAAAACGCTACATTTAGCTGATGTATTGTCAATGGGGTGGTAGGATGAAAGGTTTTGGAGGTTTGGAAAGTTGGGTAGGTTCAAATATTTCAAAAGGTTCAAGATATTTAGTAAGCCAATTTTAAGGAAAAATATTTTCAAATATTCAAATCATCAAATTAACATCCCTAACAATTCCCCAATCCCTTCTGTTGCAGATTTTTCGATTCTAGTCAAATTTTTAATGTTGCCGGTAGGAGGTATTTTTTTATCGATGACATATTTGGGAGTTTCTTCTTTCAAATAGTGGATTAATCCTGCAGCAGGATATACTTGCAAAGAAGTTCCTATTAACACAAAAATATCTGCAGTATCCATTATCGCAGCAGCATCTTCAATCAAAGGCACGGGTTCTTCAAACCAAACAATATGCGGACGAAGTTGTGCTCCATCTGGAGCTAAATCTCCAAGTTGAATATCTTCTCTTATTTCTGAAATTAAGTTTTCATTCTTCTCGCTTCGCACTTTAAAAATCTCCCCATGAAGATGAAGAATATTAGTTGAACCTGCTTTTTCATGGAGATCATCAATATTTTGGGTAACAATAGTAACTTGATAGGATTCTTCTAATTGAGCTAATCCCATATGAGCTGCGTTTGGAGAGGCAGAAGCGATTTCACGTCTTCTCATGTTGTAAAAGTCCAATACCAGTTGAGGATTTTTTTTAAAGGCTCGGGGAGTAGCCACCTCTTCAATATTATATCCCATCCACAATCCGTCGCTGTCTCTGAAAGTTTTCAATCCACTTTCTGCAGAAATACCTGCACCGGATAATACAACAAGGTGTTTCTTGTTCATAGCAATTGATTCTTTATTTTTCTCCGGCAAGTTTCAATACTGTTTCCCATTCTTCAGACTTTACCGACTGAACAGATAATCTTCCCAGTCTTACCAAATCCATATCAGCTAATTTTTTGTCTGCTTTTATTTGTGCGAGAGTAACTGACTTTTTTAATTTTTTTACGGGTTTTAAATCAACAACAACCCATGCAGTTTCATCTGTAGTAGGATCCTGATAATGCTCTTTTACCACTTTTGCTATACCTACAATTTCAACTCCTTCATTGCTGTGATAGAAAAAAACTTCATCCCCTTTTTTCATGGCCTTTAAATTATTTCTCGCTCCGTAGTTTCTTACTCCATCCCAAAATGTTTGTTTGTCTTTTACAAACTGATCCCAACTGTATTTGAAGGGTTCTGATTTTACAAGCCAGTAAGCCATTGTTATGTTTTTAAAAGTTTAATAAGTTAAATAGGTTTAAGAGGTTGAATAGGTTTAATTACATTCTCAAATTTTCAAATTATCTCATCTCCAAATCAACCAATCCTCTCCTTAAACACCACTCCATTTTTCTTCAGTTCACTCAACACCGGGTTATAAATCTCCTTACTGATAGGAATATGAACACCTGTTAATTTAATAGTACCATTCAGAATGAATTTTGCGGCAATACCTAAAGGCAATCCTACTGTTTTTGCCATAGCAGTATGCAATTCATCTTCACCTTTAACCATTAAAGAACTTTTAATGAGATGTTTTTTTTCATTGAGTAAATATTCAATTTCATGAAGCATTACAATCATGTCTTTATCACCGGGCTGCAAAGCCAACTTCTTTTCTAAAATAAACTGAAGTACATCTGCTGCACTGCAAAACCCTTTATTGATATATGTTTCAGCATCATTCAATCCTAAATAAAACAATTGCTTCAAAACCAAATTAGCAGCAATCATTTTATCTGCCAACATTTGAGTTGCATCCGATTTCAATGCTTCCAATGCATCGTTCGATTTTGCTGTATCTATCAATTTGGTCATTTCTTCCAATGACTGATTTACTCCTGAAAATTGCTGTGTAAGTTTTTCATCCAGCCATTTATTAAATCCATGTTTGGAAAAATGTTGCTTAAAAAAATCCTGAAGTGATAATCCGTCTGTTTGATAAGTTGGAATTTCGTCTGTCAATTTCAATTCTATAATATTATTCCATCCTTTCATAAAATCTTCATAACGAAGTGTTGTCCTTACAAAGGTTTCTACTTCTGGCAATTCATAAATGTCAATATAAGACAAACTATTTCGATTGGGGTAGTAACTGAATATTGCATTGTTTTCAGCTTCTAAAATAACAGATCGATTACCGTTGAATAACTGTTCATATTTTTCTTCTACAACCTTTCCTTCATTTTTATATATTGCTCCAGCTTTTCCGGCAAGCACCACATTTCTGGGATTCCAGCTTATTTTATAATGCCATGGATTATTATCACTTTCAGGAGCAACCAATCCACCACAATGACTTTTAAAAGAAGTTATTTTTCCGCCTTGATCTTTAATGTCATCCAGGATTTGGACAGCACTCATATGATCAATACCTGGATCTAGTCCCATTTCACACAAAAACAAAATCCCTTTTTCTTTTACAGCGAGTTCGAGAGATTTAATTGCATCATCTGCATAAGATGCAGTAAGTAAAGATTTACCAAATTCAATACAATCATTTGCTATTAAAATATGAAGGGAAGGGGGCATCATTGATATTACAATGTCGCTGCCAGATATCAACTCTTTTCTTTTGGAATGATCATTTATATCCAGCTGAATAGCTTCTGAGAACTTTCTATTTTTTGTTTTCATTAATGCCAATTGAAGATCCGCATCAGCAACCATCACTTGCCAGTTGTTTAATTCGGCTTCATTGATCAAATAGTCTATGAGTACGGTTGCAGATTTTCCGGCTCCAAATAACAGGATTTTATGTTGAGTCATTTTACAGGATATATTAGATATAAATCTGGTTAAACAGGTCTTTTTTCAATTAATGAGCAAGTTATTATTTGCAATTTAGATAGCCAAAGTAAATCCCTTTTTTAATTCGATTTTTTTGTCGAAAAACTTGTCCACAATCAACCTTAAAATGTGTAAAAACAAGTTCAAAACAAAGAGAAAGATCACATCAAAAAAGGGGTGAAATCGTTACATTTGCTTATGGAAAATACAGAGCAATTTGAAGGTTCAAACCCTAACAACAGAGGAAAAATTATCCCCGTAAATATTGAAGAGCAAATGAAAACATCATACATCGATTATTCGATGAGTGTGATTGTTGGAAGAGCTTTACCTGATGTAAGAGATGGGTTAAAACCCGTTCACCGAAGAGTACTTTTTGGGATGAACGAGTTGAGTAATAATAGTAATAAACCTTACAAGAAATCTGCTCGTATTGTGGGAGAGGTTATGGGTAAATACCATCCTCATGGAGATGCTTCAATTTATGACACCATGGTTCGTATGGCCCAGGATTGGTCAATGCGTTATAAGATGATTGATGGCCAGGGTAACTTTGGTAGTCAGGATGGTGATCCACCGGCAGCTATGCGTTACACTGAGGTAAGGATGGAGAAGTTTGCGGAGGCAATGATGGAAGATATCGACAAGGAAACTGTAGATTATCAATTTAATTTTGATGATTCACTTAAGGAACCAACGGTATTGCCTACACGAATTCCACAATTACTTTTAAATGGAAGCAGTGGAATCGCAGTTGGTATGGCAACAAACATGATGCCTCACAATTTGAATGAAGTAATTGACGGTTGTATTGCATATATCGACGACAATGATATTTCATTAGATGATTTAATTAAGCATGTTAAAGCGCCTGATTTCCCAACTGGAGGTATCATTTATGGATACGAAGGCGTAAAAACAGCTTTGTTTACAGGTCGTGGAAGAGTTGTTTTGAGAGGAAAAACGACTATTGAAAGCGACTCCAGAGGAAGAGAAAAAATCATCATCACTGAAATTCCTTATCAGGTAAACAGAGATACCTTAACCCAAAAGATTGGCGAACTCATTAATGATAAAGTGATTGACGGAATCAGTGATGTAAATAATGAGAGTAATAATAAGGAAGGAACTCGTATTGTTGTTGAATTAAAGAAAGATGCAGTTGCTCAGGTTGTCATTAATCAGTTATATAAATTCTCAGAACTACAAACTTCTTATGGTATCAATAATGTTGCACTGGTAAAAGGAAGACCAAGACAACTTAACGTAAAGCAACTGATTTCCGAATTCGTTGACTTCAGACATGAAGTTGTAGTAAGAAGAACTAAATATGAATTAAGAAAAGCCGAAGAAAGAGCGCATATCCTTGAGGGCTATATCATTGCTTTGGATAATCTTGATGCTGTCATCAAATTGATCCGTGAAAGTGCTACACCTAATATAGCTCATGATGGATTAATGTCAACTTTTGGCATGAGTGATATCCAGTCTAAAGCGGTATTGGAATTGCGTTTACAGCGTTTAACAGGAATGGAAATTGACAAGATTCGTGAGGAGCATGCTGAAATCATGAAGTTGATTGAAAGATTGAAAGAAATATTAGCTAACGAAGGTTTGAGATTCGAAATCATCAAAAATGAACTTATAGAAGTAAAAGCTAAGTTTGGTGATGAACGTAAATCTGAAATCGTATATGCAGATGATGAAATAGACATGTTGGATCTGATCGAGGAAGAAGATGTTGTAGTAACTATCTCAAATTTGGGCTATATCAAACGTACTTCAGCTAATGAATATCGTCAGCAAAGAAGAGGCGGTAGAGGTGCTAAAGGAAGCAGTACACGCCAGGAAGATTATATTGAACATCTTTTTGTAGCATCTACGCACCATACTTTATTATTCTTCAGTGAAAAAGGTCGTTGTTTCTGGCTTAAAGTTTATCAAATTCCAGAAGGTGATAAAACAAGCAAAGGAAGAGCTATTCAAAACATGGTTCAGATTCCACAGGATGACAAAGTAAGGGCAATAATAGATGTAAAAAACTTTGATGATGAAGAATATGTAAATAGTCATTATATCGTTCTTTGCACCAAAAATGGCATTATTAAAAAAACTGATCTAAAAGATTTCAGCAGACCACGTCAAACTGGAATCAATGCAATAAACATTCTTGAAGGAGATCAATTATTGGCTGCTGAACTTACAGATGGAAATTGCGAAATCATGCTAGCTGTAAAAAGCGGTAGAGCCATTCGCTTCCATGAATCAGCGGTAAGAAGCACTGGAAGAGGCGGAATTGGAGTTTATGGAATTGAAGTAGATGATGCTGGAGATCAAGCAGTTGGAATGATTTGTATAAATAAAAATGATAAGTCTAAAACCGTATTGGTTGTCAGTGAAAAAGGATATGGGAAACGTACTTTCTTAGACGACCCAGATTCTGGCGAAGCTAATTACAGAATAACCAATCGTGGCGGCAAGGGCGTTAAAACCATTAATGTAACTGACAAAACCGGTAAACTTGTAGGATTATTAGCTGTTACAGAAAAAGAAGATTTGATGATCACTTGCGTTAGTGGAGTTACCATTAGAATGTCTGTAAGCGGCATTAGCGAGCAAGGACGTGCAACACAGGGTGTAAAATTGATCAAAGTTGACGAAGGCGACGAAATTGCAGCTATAACTCAATTGGATGAAATGGAAGATGAAATAGAAACACAGGAAAATACCATTGATGGAAGTTCGCTAGAATCGCCATCATCAAATAGCGAGATTCAAACCGAAGATCCTTCAAATGAATCATAAGGAAATCTCAGATCCTTTTTATAAAATAGCCGTCCGACAGGATGGCTATTTTATTTAATAAACAACAATATAAGTAGGGCATTTTTAAATGAAAGTTTCACATAGAAAATTTCAAGTATACAAATAGCGACTTACATACTAACATTATATAATGATAAAGGGCAGATTACACTCGAAAACACTATTTAACATAATATTAATTATAAGGCAAT
>JAIXWH010000024.1 GCA_027484165.1 Chitinophagaceae bacterium
AGATCCAGATAAGTATCGTTAAAGCAATTAGCTCCTGAGTATGCTCTGTATTTTACATGATAGATTTTCGTTGCAGGAAAATTGAATAACGGATAACTATGATTGTAAACTTTTCCAACAATTGGTGCATTGTCTGTTTCAAAAACATTTGGAGCATTAACGGTATCCCAGAAAATTTCAATTTTTATTACGTTTCCTGGAGTAACTGTTGAACTGTCTTTTATAGCAACAGTACTATTAGCGCAAATCACTCCTGTATTTAATAATTTTACTCTCGGTATAGGATTTCCGCCATTTACAAAAAAAGTTTGTATGACAGTATCTTTGCATCCATAATTTGTAGTAACTATCAATTCTGCATTTTTAACTCCTATCGTTCCGTAATCATGTTGTGGGTTTTGCAGAGTAGAAGTATTTAAAGAACCGCTTGCAGGATCATCAAAATTCCATTGCCAGTTGCTTATCACACTTCCATATCCTTTACTGGTATCAGTAAAATAAGCACTAACATCAAACAAACATAATTGTGGATTTATAAATCCAGCCAAAGGAGTTGGCCTTACTAAAATAGTATTAAATGCAGTATCACTAAGACAACCTTTATCGGAAGTCAGCGCTAATTTAATAATATATGATCCTGAATCAAATGAGTGATTGAAAGGATTTCCATTATTGTAATTATAACTATTGCCATCGCCCATATTCCAATTCCATCGAATGATATTTCCAGATGAAATTGTAGAAGTATTTGTGATTAAAATATTTTGGTCTTTGCAATAGGGTGCTGATGCTAATGTGAAGCTTGCCGCAGGCTTGGGATTTACAATTATTCTTCGGGTGATGGTATCGCTCAAACAACCCTGATTTGAAATCATTGCAAATTTTACGGTAAACGTATCTGCGTTCAAATATCTATGAACTGGATTTCTTACAGAATCTTTGGTTCCATCTCCAAAATCCCAATACCATTTATAGGAATACACTCCCGTTTGATAATTAGTTGAATCTTTAAAATAAACGCTGTCGGAAATACAGCCATTATGAATAATACCTATTTTAGCTGCCGGAGGATCATTCACAACAAGATAAAAATCTCTCTCTACTAAATTCCCACATCCCTCTGAAGTAGTTGTTCCCAAGGTTAATGTTACCGGATAACCTGGATTTGAATTGGATTGTGTAATGGTATAGGGATTTTGTAATTTATATCTCCATACCTGGCGACCACCAATTTGATAAGTGCTATCTGAAACAGGATTATTGATTGTAACTGTATTATTAGGTATTTGAAATGCATTATTTCTAAAATCCCATTTAATTGAGGTTACTTGAAAAGGGAATGTAGCCGAATAATAAAATGGACTTCCGGTACAGGCATTGGGTACATTAGTTAAATTATATGGATTCAGGGGTTGAAGAAAATTATATAAATCCTTAATATTGGTTCCTGCATTATATCCATATGACTCAGCACTGCCAAACCCATATGCAATTGCATTAAAACCTGAGTCGGACGAAATGGTGTGAACACCTGCAGTTAATGAACTGGTACTTATCAGGTAAGAAAAGCTAGGATCTTGAGGATGTACGATAAAATTAGAGGGAGGTACTACATTTCCATCAAGCCTAAAAGAGCTGATTGCAGTACCTCTGTTAGTAATGATCACATTATAATAATGTTGGGTAATTTGAAAATTAGGTGTTGCATTCCAGATTACTTTTGAAATGTTCTGTTCTACAGGACTTAAATAAATTACTTCAGGGTCGCCTGGGTTTGAATTTGAAGGAGGATTTCCACAAGCTCCTTGTGATGTAATGTACTGAGCAACCATGATTGGTTGATTAGCTTCAATTTTTTGAGGGATGGAGGTTTGTGAAAGTTCGTAATAAAAATTATTTACCAGAGGTACAGTAATAGGCAAATTATTTACAGTTACCGTAGTTGTAGGATCCTGTACGCATATTCTGTAAATATTATTATTCAAACTTTTTGTCGGTGCGGTTAAAAATTTTTTTCCCCAGGCATCCTTTGGAAAACACTGAACCATGTAATTGTCTGCTGAAGTATTATTGGAACCACATGAGATATTGATTTTACCACTACCAGAAAAAACTGCAATTCTTTTGCATCCCCCAGATCCCGAAGCGATACTTTTAATTTTGGAACCTGTTAAATCTACAAAATTCAAAGCATTTGATTGCAATAACAAGTCTCCCATTATATTATAGACTTCTCCTTGTTGTAAATTAACTATAATTGTATCTCCTGCCTGACGAAAAATAG
This sequence comes from Chitinophagaceae bacterium, assembly GCA_027484165.1. Classification (GTDB taxonomy): domain Bacteria; phylum Bacteroidota; class Bacteroidia; order Chitinophagales; family Chitinophagaceae; genus Ferruginibacter. The sequence goes on from JAIXWH010000024.1 coordinate 2,285, forward strand.
TGTTCGCACTGGGTATAATCTGGACGGTTGTAGTACCTGTATCTGTAGCAATTACGTAAAACCAAGGATTTGAATCCTGTTCATTTGAAACATTTTTGTAGTTGATGGAGTAATATTCCTTACCCAATGTGTTAGTAGGAAACAAAATTGTAGCTCCAGAAACACTGCTATTGTAAATGTGAGCATAGGCAACAATTTCCCTGTCGGATGTAATATGAATGCCTTTTTGTTCAGGAGATTGAGACTCGTCAAGCAATCGAACATCACCACCGGTAAATGGTGATTTAGGAATTAAATCAGAAATGATAATATTGGGTGATGTAGAAGTGGTTGAATAGGTTCTCGTCCAACCAATGCCAGGGATGCTAACCCTTATATTTGTAGGTCCGTCGGTTGCGAAATAGAGTTTCATCTCCTGATCATTCACATTTCCACCATTAGCCGGTTGCTTCATTCTAACATGATATCCATATCCTACCCAAAAATCTTTCCCCTTGTTTGAGAAATCCTGAGCTTTTACATTCGAAAAAATTAAAACAAGAATCGCCAATAAACAACTAAACCTCATCACTGGATTTTAAAATGTTTTGCAATATACAACATATAAGATTTTGACTTTGAGTTTGACAATGTTAAAACTGCCTTTTTTTACCTAACTCTAAAATGCATATAGAGATAATATTTATCATGTTTTGCTATTTACAGAAATTGAATATTATTAAAACTAGGATGCATATTCATTGAATAACATCCTTAACTACAAATTGTTTTTCACAATATTTATGGTACTGATTTATAGTTTTACATTAAACTATTTTGATATACAATACTTTTATTTAATTTTTACATTACATAATTTAATTTATTGTATTGATTTTCATTTCTTTGTAATATTATATAGATAATTTATGCCTATAAAATTTTTATGATATTCTCAAGCAAATAGATAGCAAATATTCGTATTTTTTATATTGATTTTTGGTTTGCATAATCATTGTATTCTACTAATTATCAAACATTTAAACTTTTTTTTTATTACTACATATTATAGTTATATAATTTAGTTTTAAAATTTCATCTTTTTGATAAATTACTAATTTTTTTATCCGTGTTTTTTTATTATTTCGAATAAATTTTTCATGTCAAAAAACATTTTGAACAAGACTTTATTCCTATGTACTTTTACTCATTCTCAATAATGTATGTTTAAAAATATGACCCCTAAACTCTTATTCAATTTCTTGATTATTATTTTTTTCATCCCACTCCTCCTATCCTGCGCTTCGGTAAAAAACATTGAATATCGAAACCTGGAGGTTGTTAAAATTGATAAATTAAACCTAACCGAAACCCAGTTACAGATTTCCCTCTCCTGCTATAATCCTAATAATTTTGGAGTAAAACTTCAAAGTTCTAAACTAGACATTTACTTAAATGATAATATAATTGGAAGTTCAGAACAAATACAAAGCATTTCTATACCCAAAAAATCGAGCTTTAAAAGCCCTTTATCTGTTAGAATTAATCTAAAAAAAACAATAATAAATCTAGGCTTGGGGCTTCTCAACCAGGAATTTGATCTGAAAGTGAGAGGAATCGTTAATGTAAAAAAGGGAATTTTGGTTAAAACCCTACCTGTTGAAATAAATAAAAAGCTAAAATTAGACTTATTAAAATAGGGACTTGAATTTTGAGTTATTGACGAATTGAACTATCCGGCATTTGCTTGATTTGGCACTCTTTGGGAAGTCTTTTATAAGTAAATTCTTCCGCTTCCACATCATCTGCATCATAACCAGCGTTGGAAATATGCGCTTTTACTTCTTCGATATTGGTTCGGTCTGTAATCCAGGTTACTGTAGTTGTTTTCTTTCTATAATCCGAATTTACAGTAACTATGCCCTCTTGTCTCGACAAATAAAACTCTACTTTGCTTTTACACTTCTCGCAATGCAATCCTGGTGTTTTTATTACTGCTTTTTTTGTGGCTTGAGCTGCAGCACTTAATGAAATTAGAAGTAAGACTGAAGTTAATAGCAAAAGGTTTTTCATGATGTATAAACGAGTTTAGGCAAATATAGGATGATATTCAATTGTATCTTTACCTTGAAAAGTAAAAAGTTTAAAGTCAAAAGTTAAAAATGAAGGCATTTATATTTTATGGGGAATCAGCTGTCATAATAACAAATGAAAAATTTGAAGATGAAGGTGATTTTAAATCGTGTTTATTAAAAAGATATGATAGAAACGATTACAATAATGCAGTAAAAAGTTTAAAAAATAGACATTACGAGCATGTGGTCATTCAAACGGAAAATATAGATTCTATAATAGACGAAATCAAAAGTCAATATCAGGTAATCGAAGCTGCCGGAGGAATTATTAACAATAAAAACAACGAAACGCTTATGATTTTCAGGCGTGGAAAATGGGATTTACCCAAAGGAAAAATAGAACCCGGTGAATCAATAGAAACGGCTGCAGAAAGGGAAATTGAAGAAGAAACCGGTGTCGGTAATTTAAAGCTTCATAAAAAATTAAAGAACACTTATCACATTTATGAAGAAAAAGGGAATGAGATTTTAAAAATCACTTATTGGTTTCATTTTTCAATTGATGATAACCCTATTTTAACACCTCAGTTAGAAGAAGACATTACTGAAATAAAATGGTTTTCTAAAGATGAATTATCAATGGCTTTGAGTAATACGTATGAGTCGATAAAGAATTTGATGAGCGGATTCGATTTGAAGATTTGACAATTTGATGATGAGGTGATTTGATGATTTAATGACTTTATGATTTACATTGTTTTCATTTTCAAATTTTCAAATCGACAAATCATTTAATCGTCCTAACCACTGCTTCTGGCAAAAACTGGGATACATCTCCCCCATATTTTAAAACATCACGTACAAGAGTAGATGCAACTGAAGTATATTGAGGAAGGCAAGTTAGAAATAGGGTTTCAATATTTTGGGCGATACTTCTGTTCATATCCGCGATTCCTTTTTCATATTCAAAATCATTTACGTATCTGATGCCTCTGAGTATGTAATTGGCTCCAATTTTTTTACAACAGTCTACAGTCAATCCATCATAAACCACAGCTTCAACTTTATCATTTCCCTGATAGATTTCGTTTATCCAATTCAATCTTTGTTGTTCACTAAACATAGGTTGTTTATTGGTATTTCTTCCAATTCCAATATACAGTTTGTCAAACAAAGGCAAAGCCCTGTTAATAATATCCGTATGTCCTAATGTAACAGGATCAAAGGTTCCGGGAAAAAGACAAATTCTGTTCATTGTTTTTATTTCTCTTGCATGAATGGATATTTATAATCTGTTGGCGGATTAAATGTTTCTTTGATTGTTCTTGCACTCAACCAACGGTATAAATTTAAGAATGATCCGGCTTTATCATTTGTTCCACTTGCTCTTGCACCTCCAAATGGCTGTTGTCCAACTACAGCACCTGTTGGCTTATCATTGATGTAAAAATTACCAGCGCTGTTTCTGAGTTTAGTAGTAGCCAATTCTACAGCAAATCTGTCTTGTGCTATAATTGCTCCTGTTAACGCATAAGCCGAAGTATTGTCAACTAATTTTAAAGTCTCTTCAAATTTGTTTTCATCATACACATAAACCGTTAATACTGGGCCAAACAATTCTTCGCACATCGTAACATAATAAGGGTCGGTAGTTTCGATGATAGTAGGTTCAATAAAGAACCCTTCTGTCTTGTCGCATTTACCTCCTACCCAAATTTTTGCTTTACTGTCGCGCTTTCTTGCACCTTTAATGTATCCTTCCAACTTATCAAAACTCTTTTCATCAATAACTGCATTAATAAAATTGGTAAAATCTTCTGTGGTTCCCATTTTCATGGTCTTTACGGTTTCAACCAATTTCTTTTTTACTTCTGCAGCTATGTTTGATGGGATATACGCTCTTGAAGCCGCCGAACATTTTTGTCCTTGATATTCAAAAGCCCCTCTCGCCAATGCAGTAACCACTACATCAGGATTTGCAGATTTGTGTGCAATTACGAAATCTTTTCCTCCGGTTTCACCAACAATGCGAGGATAAGATTTGTATTTGTTCATGTTTGCGCCGATGGTTTCCCACATTTTATTAAAAACACCCGTACTACCGGTAAAGTGTATGCCAGCGAAATCAGGATGATTAAAAACTACTTCCCCAATGGTTGGGCCATCTACATAAACTAAATTGATAACGCCATCAGGCAATCCTGCTTCTTTTAAAATTCTCATGAATAATTGTGCGCTGTAAACCTGAGTATTTGCACATTTCCATACCACCACGTTTCCACACATGGCTGCACTTGTAGGCAAGTTCCCGCCAATAGCAGTAAAGTTGAATGGCGTTAATGCAAATACAAATCCTTCTAAAGGACGATACTCCACTCTATTGTACATACCAGCTCCGCTAATAGGTTGCTGACGATAAATATTACTTAAGAAATGAACATTGAATCTTAAAAAATCGATTAGTTCACATGCTGAATCCAACTCTGCCTGTATCACATTTTTACTTTGTCCAAGCATAGTTGTTCCGTTGATATAAGGACGATATTTTGTTGACAATAAATCTGCAGCTTTGAGGAAAATATTAGCTCTGTTTTCCCAACTCATATTTGCCCACTTGTCTTTTACTTTTAATGCAGCGTTGATTGCTTTGGTTACATGCTTGGATTCACCAACATGAAATTGCCCCAACAAGTGTTTGCGTTGATGCGGAGGACGCATTTCAATAGTGTTACCCGTTCTCACTTCTTCTGCACCGATATACATAGGCACATCTATTTTTTCACTTTTTAATTCTTTGATGGCATTTTTTAACGCAGCTCTTTCACTGCTACCTGGAGCATAATTTAAAACTGGCTCGTTTGCTGGCTGAGGGAAGTAAAAATCTCCGAATTGCATGTTGGTGGATTTAGTTGATTAGTTGATCAGGTCTTTAAAAAATAAAATTAAGGTTGAAAATACAAAAAACTTTAAATAAATCCATATTGTGTTGATTGGTTAGAATTAAACCACAGAAAACTTTAGAAAAGGGAGTTCACTCAGATTGAATTCAAAATTGAAAAGTTACAATTCAAAAAAACACATAAATTATCTTGAATTACCTTGTCAACCAATCAACTAGTCAAATAGTCTGACTCAACTACCCTCCTCCTTCTCACTCATTAAATATGCCTTGATAAAGCCATCCAATTCTCCATCCATAACCGGACCCACATTACCTACTTCATAATCGGTTCGATGATCCTTAATCATTTTATAGGGATGAAAAACATAGGACCGTATTTGAGAGCCCCACTCTATTTTTTTCTTCGATGCATTTTTGGAATCAAGCGCTTCCTGACGTCTGCGCATTTCTTCTTCATACAATCTACTTTTAAGCATCGACATTGCTTTCTCTCTATTTTCACCTTGAGTTCTTGCTTGCTGACATTCAATGATGATACCGCTAGGTTTGTGGGTTAATCTTACCGCTGTTTCTACTTTATTTACATTTTGACCTCCGCTTCCTCCACTTCTGAAAAATGCCCATTCCACATCTGCAGGATTGACTTCGATTTCAATCGTATCATCAATTAACGGATACACATAAACGCTGGCAAATGAAGTGTGTCTTCTGGCATTACTGTCGAATGGAGATATCCTTACTAAACGATGAACACCACTTTCTGCTTTTAGAAATCCATAAGAGAAAGGACCATCAAATTGAAAAGTACAAGTTTTTATTCCGGCACCATCGCCCCATTGCCAATCCAGTTCGGAAACCGACCATCCTTGCTTCTCACCATACATTCTGTACATTCTTGCCAGCATTTCTGCCCAATCCTGACTTTCAGTTCCTCCTGCTCCACTATTGATTTGAAGTACTGCAGGCAAAGCATCAGCAGGGTCATTCAGTGTACTTTTAAACTCAGCTTCTTCAATGGCTTGATTGGCATTATTAAATGCGACTTTTACTTCTTCTTCAGAAGCTTCTCCTTCTTTCCAAAATTCAAATAGAACAGCAAAATCCTCTACTAATGTTTGAACATCGTAAAACATTTTTGTCCAGTACTCATTGATTTTTATTTCTTTTAGAATTCCTGTAGCGCGCACATTATCGTCCCAAAATCCGGGAGAAAGGGAAAGTTGTTTATCGTTATTGATTTTTGCTTCGCGGTTAGCAACGTCAAAGAAACCTCCTCAAAACCAAAACACGGTCTCTCATAACCTTTAATTGTTCTATTGTCATGTCGCAAATATAATGTTAATTAGTTGAATGGTTGATTAGTTGATTGGTTGATTGGTTGATTAGTTGAATGGTTGATTAGTTGATTGGGTTCAATGTGTTCAATGACCTCCCTTTTTTATTGCAAGACAACTTGTTGAACCTTTTGAACTCATTAAACCTTTGAAACTATTGAAATCACATACCATTTCCTGTTAAATAAATCAACAATCAATAATAAATGCTTAAATTTGCCCACTTTAAAAAATCCTTTCAGGAATGATTAGTAGAAGAAATATTAGGGTAAAAGTAATGCAAACCTTGTACTCGCTCGATAGCATGAGCAGTATAGAACGAATTGAAGAAGGATCTAAAATTTTGAAAAACAAAATAGAGCAAAGCAGAAGTTTGTTTTCCTATTTGATTTATTTTATTACCGAGGTGGCCAGATATGCTGAAACTGATGCAATACAAAAAGCAAATAAGCATCTCCCAACTTCATTGGATTTAAACATCAACACCAAAATTGCCGGTAACGAAATTTTATGGAAGATTCTGGAAGACAAGTCATTTATTCAGACAATTAAAGATGGCAAATATGAACATCAAATCAATGCTGATGTATTAAAAAAAACATACAAAGACTTAGTATCATCAGAGCAATACAAAGATTACATTGAGGAGCAATCTAGAGATAAGAAATCTGAAAAGAAAATATTGGATTTTATTTTAACTCATCTTTTATTACCAAATGAAGATTTCATTCAACATATTGAGGAGTTATTTATCAATTGGGATGATGACGCTGAATTGATGCAAACATTGGTATTGAATTATTTCAACAAGCCTCATGCAAATTCCTTTGCAAATATCTTAAGCAAAGAAAAATCCGATTTCGCATTTGGTTTATTAAAAACTGTTCTTGAAAAAGAAGAGTACACGCTTGAACTCATTAAGCCTAAGTTGAAAAACTGGGATGCCGACAGAATTGCTTCTTTAGATTTAATCATACTGCAAATGGGAGTTTGTGAATTCCTTTATTTCGAAACCATTCCAACCAAAGTAACCATAAATGAGTACATCGATTTAGCAAAAGATTACAGCACTACTCAAAGTGGCCAATTTGTAAACGGATTGTTAGACAACTTACACAAAGAGCTAACCAATCAGAATAAAATCGTAAAGAAAACTTTTAAAAATAGTACCCTATAAACTTAATCCCCAATGAAACCTCTTTACTTTTACAGCATTGCATTTGTTATTTTATTTAGTAGTTGCGACATTAGAAAAAACGACAAATCATTAGAAAAAAAATCTGCTACTGCATCAACTAAAAATAACACAGAAGCTCCACCGACTTCGGTGCAAATCATTGATTCCGTTTATGATTTCAAAAAAATTAAAGAAGGGGATATTGTAGAATTCAATTATCGTTTTAAAAACACTGGTACCAACCCTCTTATAGTTACAGAAGCTCAAGCTAGTTGCGGATGTACTGTTCCAGAAAAGCCACAATATCCAATTACACCTGGTGAAATTGGTTTTATTAAAGTAAAATTCAACAGCGACCATCGCCCAGGAGAAGCACATAAAACGATAATGGTAACGTCTAATGCAAGACCTGAATTTCCAGTATTACTCTTAAAAGGAACAGTGATTGGAAAAACTGAATAAAAATTTAAAAAATCAAAATTTAAAATCAAATACAAATGCAATTATTAAACATTTTACTACAGGCACAATCAGGAGGCAGTTCAACATTAATTCTTATGGTGATGATGATTTTAGTATTCTACTTCTTCATGATTCGTCCACAGGCTAAAAAAGCAAAGCAACAAAAAAACTTCATCAACGAATTACAAAAAGGAGACAAAATTGTAACGATAGCCGGAATTCATGGCACCATCAATAAAGTAAATGATGATGCTACTTTGAGCTTAGAAGTTAGCCCTGGAAGCTACATTAAAATTGAAAAAAGTGCAGTGAGCATGGAATGGTCTGC
>JAIXWH010000158.1 GCA_027484165.1 Chitinophagaceae bacterium
ATGCTAGATAAGATGAGCGACACAAGCAGAATTGTAGACAGACTGGTAACGAAAGGTTTAGTTAAAAAAAGCATTTGTGAGCAGGACAAGCGACTTGTTGATATCTTTATCACCGAAAAAGGACTGAAATTGCTGAATCGAATGGATAGTTGTGAAAGCGAAATGGATTCTTTTCTGAGTAAACTCTCGGAGGAAGAAGCAAAGAAACTGAACAAATTACTTGATAAAATACGTACACTGAATGAAGTATAATCGGATAAAAACATCTTTGATTTTAATTTCCATAATTCTATTTTCTGTTAACACCAATGCTCAATCCGACTCTGTAAAGCCTGAGATGAGAGCGGTGTGGATTGCTACAGTTGCAAATATCGATTGGCCCGACTATCCAACAACCAACAGCGAGATTCAAAAAACTTCTTTTATCAGATTGCTCGATTACCATAAGTCAAATGGAATCAATACCGTAATTGTTCAGGTGCGTCCATCATCGGATGCGATATATCCTTCCGTTTTTGAGCCCTGGAGTCAATGGCTTACTGGTGTTCAGGGACAAGCACCAACACCTTTATATGACCCCTTGGATTTTATGATAACAGAAACGCATAAACGAGGAATGGAGTTTCATGCATGGGTTAATCCATACAGAGCTGTTAATAATATATTCAACTCGTCTGTTTCTGAACAGCACGTTACAAAAACTCATCCGGATTGGTTTATCACTTACGGTGAAAAAAAAATATTTGATCCCGGAAACAAAGATTGTCAGCATTATGTAATTGAAGTGGTTAAAGATATTGTAACCAGATATCAAGTAGACGCTATCCATATCGATGACTACTTCTATCCTTATCCCATACCAGGGAAAAAATTCAATGATGCCGCTTCATTCAACAAATATGGAAACGGATTAAAATTGGATGACTGGAGACGAAGCAATGTGGATTCAATTGTATTTAATTTATACACTTCAATAAAAAAAATTAAACCCAATTGCCAGTTTGGCGTTAGTCCCTTTGGTGTTTGGAGAAATGCAGATAGAGATCCAAGAGGAAGTAATACGCAGGCAGGCCCTACAAACTATGATGTTTTATACGCCGATATCTTGCTGTGGTTGAAAAATGGATGGGTTGATTATGTAGCTCCACAACTTTATTGGGAAATTGGGTATAAAAAAGCAGATTGTGAAGTGCTTATTGATTGGTGGAGTAAGAACTGCTTTGGAAAAAATTGTTATATTGGATTGGGTGTTTACAGAGCCGGATCGAATAAGGCATGGAAAGACAAATCTCAACTCCCCAAACAAATTGAAAAAATAAGAAAAACTCCCAATGTACAGGGAATGGTTTTTTATAGCAGCAGGTCTCTCGAAAAAAATCTAAATGGTTGGAGCGACTCACTAAGACTGAATTACTTTAAGCAGCCTGCGCCTACTCCCAAGCTGAAATAATTTTACACCAAATCCTGTTTATACCCCTCGTTTTTTAAGTACATTTGTGCTCTTTAAAAAGTATAGAGCAGTAACCTAATTAGATGGCACTACATCAAACTTTTCAGCAGAAAATGCTACAAAAGCTTTCGCCACAACAAATTCAACTTATGAAATTGTTGCAGGTTCCTACTGCCCAATTAGAAGAGCGTATAAAAGAAGAACTTGAAGAAAATCCTGCATTGGAACAAGCTGATGAAAAATATGAAGATGAGTTTGATATCAAAGATGAATTTTCAACAAACGATGATGATGCAGATCCCGATGGAAGTGAGGAAGAATATGACAACATAGATATTTCAGAGTATGTTCATGATGAAGATGATGAGGTTGGTGATTATAAACTGAGAGATGAAAATTATCCAGAGTTGGATGACAGCAGAGTCATTCCCCATAGAGTAGAAGCCAGTTTCAATGAAATTATGTTACAGCAATTAGGCTTACTCAAGCTTGATGAAGTAGATCAAAAAATTGCTGAGCAAATCGTTGGGAGTTTAGATGATGACGGATATTTGAGAAGAGAGGTGAATTCGATTATCGATGATCTTGCCTTCAGACAAAACATTGATGCAAACGCTCAACAGGTAAATGCTATCATAGAACAAATTCAGCAATTCGATCCTGCGGGAATTTGTGCGAGAAATCTTCAGGAATGTTTATTGTTACAATTGAAAAGAAAAACAGAACATCCCAAAGAAATCAAAACTGCAATTCTGGTAATTGAAAAGTATTTCGAAGAATTTACAAAAAAGCATTACGAAAAAATTCAGAAATCACTGAATCTTTCAGATGAAGAAATTAAATCAGTTATCAATCAGATTGTTAAGTTAAGTCCTAAACCAGGCAGTCTGCTAGAATCATCTCACTCTAATGAAAATTTTATCATTCCTGATTTTTTCATCACTAACAACATGGGGAAACTGGAGTTGACCTTAAATAGCAAAAATGCTCCAGACTTAAGAGTAAGTGAAGGCTATCGCGATATGTTGCGTGATTATGAAAAGGGAAGTCAAAAAGATAAGCGACAAAAAGAGGCAGTGGTTTTCATCAAACAAAAATTGGATGCTGCAAAATGGTTTATCGACGCCATTAAGCAGAGGCAAGAAACATTAATTAATACAATGACTGCTATAATGCAATACCAGTATAATTTTTTTATTTCGGGAGATGAGACTGATTTAAAGCCCATGATTTTAAAAGATGTTGCAGAAAAAATTGGACTTGATATTTCTACAATCAGCAGGGTAGCAAATAGTAAATTTGTTCAAACTGAATTCGGCACTTATAAATTGAAGTTCTTTTTCAGTGAGAGTTTACAAACAGAATCAGGTGAAGAAGTGAGCACAAGAGAAGTGAAAAAAATATTGACTGACATTATCGAATCCGAAAACAAGAAAAATCCTCATAGTGATGAGAAGCTTACCGAAATGTTGATGGAAAAAGGTTATAATATTGCAAGAAGAACAGTAGCCAAATACAGAGAACAACTTAATATTCCTGTAGCTAGATTAAGAAAAAATATTTAAAATACTCAGCGTGATAGCATCTAATGAAGTTATAAGCGAATCTTTAGTAGAAAAAAATGACAATGTTGTTTTGAAATCATTCGCACATTTATTTTCCGTTTTGTTTCACCCCTTATTTATTCCAATTTACATTGTTTATTTTTTGGCATACACTCATCCGGCGGCCTTTGTTGGATTTTCTGAACCCAACAAATTAAGGACTGTAGTAATAGTGGCGCTTAATTTATTTTTCTTTCCTTTAGTAAGCGTTTTATTATTAAAAGCGGTTGGCTTCATTGATTCTTTGTTATTAAAAACTCAAAAAGACAGAATCATACCTTATATCGCTTGCGGCATCTTCTTCTTTTGGACTTACACCGTTTTTAAAGAACAATCTCAATACCCAAGTGCGCTCACCCAATATGTATTTGGATTGTTTCTTTCTTCATCTGCTGCATTGCTTGCAAATATTTATTTTAAAATCAGTATGCATGCTATTGGATTGGGTGGATGGTTGGGCGTTTTCATTATTATGGCTTACAATAATTCGATGATGATGACCTGGCCCTTATGTTTGGTATTATTAATAACAGGAGTAACTGTTTCTTCAAGACTTTATTTAAAAAGTCATAATCCTTTTGATATTTATACTGGTTTATTTATCGGGGTACTTACACAGATTGTTGCTTATCATTTCGTGTAATCGTCTATAAACAACAACGCCCCACATAAATGGGGGCTTTGATGTATCCTTTAAACCTAAAACTAATAATTCCTATTTTTTATACTAACTTAAATGCGTATTCGCTTTTTTGTTTTGATTGTATATAAGCGTGTAATCCTGAATTTTATTGTGTAAAAAAAGGGCCAGTCAAACACAATAAATTTGAAGATCAAATGAAACTAAGATGAACAGAGAGTTGTAAGGGATTTTTGAAATCAAAAAATTATTGAGTTTGTTCAATAATTCCTCTTTCTAAAGGGTGCTCGATGCAATGATAATTTACTCTACCTACAAAGTATTTTCTATATGAGAAGTATTTGTTTGGTGCAATAGGAGTTGTTACTAAAGTTACAGCATCATCTGATATTAAAGTATGGGTACTATTGCTACTATTTAAAAAAGTTATAGAAGATCCGTTTGGTACAACCAATTCATTAGGATAGAAACCTTCGTTAAGAATGGAAATATATTTAGTAGGTAAACC
>JAIXWH010000002.1 GCA_027484165.1 Chitinophagaceae bacterium
AAAAAGTCCCGCACTTTGTGCAGGACTTTTTTGTGATCTGGATTGGATTCGAACCAATGACCCTCAGCTTAGAAGGCTGATGCTCTATCCAGCTGAGCTACCAGACCCATTCAGCTGTTAATTTTTGGAGTGCAAATATAAGACGATTTTCCCAAAATACGTAAGGATCGTAAATCAAGTTTAAAATGCCCCATTAACCCAATTTCTTGATTAAAAAGCTTTCAATTGCATTGCAGGGTAAAAACACTGGCTTCGAGTCAATATTCAGTTGTAAATTTTGCCCCTCCACACTATAACTTCCTGCTATTGTATTCGACAATAAGCTCACATCAAAATTGCCAGCATTCAAATCTCCTGTAAATGTGCCTCCCTGAGATTCTATTGCAGATTTTGCCTTTGCTAATATTTCTTCCGCTGATCCACTAAATGGGATATTGAATTTACATCCAGACATATTTTTCGTTTTGTTGGTTAGTTGAAAACTGAAATTTCACTGTAATCATTAATTACATTATATAAAGTATCTCTTTCTATGGGCTTTCTTTTAGATTGTTTAATCAGATTGACTAATTCTTCTGTAGTCATGCTGGGTGATTGTTCTTCGCTTCCAGCCATCGAATAAATTTTTGTTGAATCATCAATCGTACCATCAATATCATTCACACCAAAGGATAAAGTCAATTGTGCGTTTTGTCTGCCTAACATCGGCCAGTATGCTTTTAAATGAGGGAAGTTATCTAAATAGATTCTTGCGATAGCATATAAACGCATATCCTCATTAATTGTTGATTCAACAATGTGGCTCATATCGTTGTTTGCATTTCTGAATTTAAGCGGAATGAAGGTGTTGAATCCTTTTGTTTTATCCTGAAGAGAACGCAATTTACTCATATGATCTATTCGGTGTTCATACTTTTCCATATGACCATATAACATAGTTGCATTGCTGTGCATTCCTAATTCATGAGCCACTTCATGGATACGCAACCAACCTTCACCACTTACTTTATCACCGGCAATAATTTCTCTGATTTCTGGATGAAAAATTTCTGCACCACCACCCGGCAATGATTGTAAACCTGCATCTTTTAATTGTTGTAATCCTTCTTCAACACTTAGCTTTGCTTTTCTGAACATGTAATCTAACTCAACAGCAGTAAATGCTTTGATATGTAAGTTGGGACGATGAGCTTTTATTTTTTGAATGAGCTCTATAAAATAAGCCATATTCATTTTAGGATGAACGCCTCCAACGATATGAACTTCTGTGATGGGTTTGTTGTCGTAAGTTTTTACGATGTCTACCATTTGATCGATGCTCAATTCCCAGCCTTCTTCTTTATGTGCATATAAACGAGAGTAGGAACAAAACTTGCAACTAAACACACATACATTAGTTGGTTCAATATGAAAGTTTCTGTTGAAATAGGTATTGTCGCCATGCAATTTTTCGCGGATATAATTTGCTAATGTTCCAACAAAAGCCAATTCGCCTTTTTGAAAAAGCTTCAAGCATTCTTCATCAGTTATTCTTATTCCTGATTTTACTTTTTTTGCAATTTCTTTTAAGTCAATATCTGATGTAGATTCAATTAATAGATTAATTCCTGCACTCATCTCTTTTTTTTGCAAATTTACATGCTTATGAGTTTTAATCCTTTTATTATTTGAACTTATAAATTTTGATATTTAATTAGGGATATATTCGATAAAATGAAATCCATATTTTTTTAAATTATTTCTTTGAAATGAAGATTTTATTTAAAATTATTTGTTAATTTTCATAATCTTAAACCAATTATACTATGAATGTTAAACAAAGACTCACCATTTTGAGTTTTCTTCAATTTTTTATTTGGGGTTCGTGGTTGATTTCTACAGGTGGTTATTTATTCTCAATTGGCTTTACTGGTATTGAAATTGGTAGCGTTTACTCTACATTGGGTATCGCCTCTTTATTTATGCCCGCATTGTTGGGTATTGTTGCAGACAGATGGGTGAATGCAGAGCGTTTATTAGGTATTTGTCACATTGTTGGAGCTGCATGTTTGCTATTGGCCTCAACCATTAAAAGTCCATCATTAATGTTTTGGGTGATGTTGATGAATTCTATGGCCTATATGCCAACTATTTCGATGAACAACACGGTTTCTTATAAAATCCTGGAAAAGGAAGGCTTTGATATTGTAAAAGTATTTCCACCAATTCGTGTTTGGGGCACTATAGGGTTTATTTGTGCAATGTGGTTTACAGATCTTACAGGTTTTTCAAATTCCAATTTTCAATATTACATGGCGGCAGCTTCTGCTATTGGTATGGGTATTTATTGTTTTAGTTTGCCTGCATGTCCACCATCGGGTGCAACAAAAAATGAATCATTAATGTCAACTTTAGGATTGGATGCTTTTGTTTTATTCAAGCGTCAGAAAATGGTGGTGTTCTTTTTCTTTTCGATGTTATTAGGTGCTGCATTGCAAGTAACCAATACTTTCGGTGGAAGTTTTTTAGGAGATTTTGGGCCCTCTTATCCTGATTCATTTGTAGTGAAACATCCATTGGTGATGTTGTCCTTATCGCAGATTTCTGAAACTTTATTCATCCTTACTATACCTTTCTTTTTAAGAAAATTTGGAATTAAGATTGTGATGTTGTTCAGTATGATCGCCTGGTTTTTAAGATTTGGATTGTTCGGAATTGGCGATCCTAATCCTGAGGGGGGATTGATATTCCTGGTTTTATCCATGGTTGTTTATGGTATGGCATTCGACTTCTTTAATATCTCCGGTTCTTTATTTGTAGAGAAAGAAACCCCTTCAAATATCAGAGCAAGTGCACAAGGTTTATTTATGATGGTAACCAACGGTGTAGGAGCAATCATTGGCGGAATAGGCAGCGGTTGGGTGGTAGATTATTTCACTTTAAATGGAGTTAAAGATTGGCCAAGCATCTGGTTTACATTTGCCGCTTATGCATTGGTGCTAGTTATCTTCTTTCCATTGATGTTTAAATATCGTCACTTCCATGAAGATGATTTGGCGAGTTTAGCAAGCAAGCACTAATAGTTTTTTTGAATTGATAATTTATTACAGAGGTGGCATTAATGTCGCCTTTTTTTTATGTCACTAAAAACTATTTACAGCTGCAATTTTATAAGTTGATCTGATCAAAAAAAAACGGTGGCATTAAAGCCACCGCATTTAAATGTCTCAACTCATTTGAAAAATTAGATTAAAGATTCTATCTTCTTTACAAAATTTCCTTTAGGTTGCGCACCCACTAATTTATCTACCACCTGACCATTTTTCAAGAAAAGAATAGCAGGAATACTTGTAATTCCATAATTCATTGAAATCTGAGGGTTGTGATCTACATTCACTTTTCCAATATTTACTTTTCCTTCGTACTCTTTTGCCAATTCTTCAATTACAGGTCCGATTGCTCTGCATGGTCCGCACCATTCTGCCCAAAAGTCAACCACTGATAATTTATCCGAATCTAAAACCGTTGTTTTAAAGTTCGCGTCTGTTAATTCTAATGCCATAGTTTTATTTTTTATTGATGATTATTTGATAAATGGTATGCAAATGTATTGCCATATTTTTTATGTGCAGCAATGACATATCCACAATCGTTTGCAATTTATGTGAATTGGGATAAAGGGACAGTTTGTCATGATGCTGAGTTAACCGATACCTCGATATGTTTGTTTGTGTGTAAAAATTCAATCAAATCATCATTAAGCTCAATTCCGTTTTCAATGGTGGATAGGGTCAGTTTTTTTTGGTGCACCATATCAAGAATATTGATTTTTAGAGAGGTGTCTCCAGGATGTTTTTGAATGTTATTTTCTAAAAAATCAATCATTCCCTGATCTATAAATTGTGGTTGAACATCAAGTATAACTTGTTTAGTTTGATATTTTTTTACTGTGTCTAGCAGGTAGAGTCTGGAAATTTTAAATTCATATTGACTGGTATTGAATCTTTGTTTAAAGCCTCCTTCAATAAATAATATCATTCCTTTCTCAAGCCAGTTTACATATTTTACATATTCTTCACTCCAGATCATGAATTCTGTTTTGCCACTGAAATCTTCGAGATGTAACGCACAAAACTTTTTTCCCGCCTTTGTTAAACGATGTTGTGCATCAATAACCAGGCCTGCAAGTCTAAAAGCACGGGTGTTTGGAGTCTCATTAATAAGAGCTTTTACAGCATTAAAGTCACTTAAAGGAGTGATATTGTAATGTTTTAGTTCAAATTTAAAATTGTCTAAAGGATGACCACTCATGTACATTCCTGTAACTTCTTTTTCAAAATCAAGTTGTTCCACCAATTGCCACGGATTACATTGGGGAAGTTTAGGGGGCATGATTTCAGGCATCTGCATGTCGCCGAAAAGGGTATTACTTGCACTTGAGGATTGTGATTGATAAACGGAGCCAAATTTTACAATCTTTTCAAGTGTTGGCACATCTCCGGGTGCTTGATAAAAATATTGGGCACGATGCAATTCTTTGAAGCAGTCGAAGGCCCCACTATAAATCAAACTCTCCATTGATTTTTTACTCACTGCCCTTAAACTAACACGTTTTACTAAATCAAAAATGTCTTTATAATGCCCATGTTTATTTCTATCCTCAATGATGTTTTCAATGGCGGCATCGCCAGTTCCTTTTAGTCCGCTGAATCCAAATCGAATTTCTCCTTTTTTATTTACAGCAAAACCTCTATTTGATTCGTTGATATCTGGACCTAAAACAGTAATGCCCATTTTTTTACATTCTTCCATGAAGAAGGTAATTTTATCGATACTTCCCGCATGATTAAGAACCGCCGCCATATATTCGCTTGGATAGTGTGCTTTCAAATATGCAGTTTGATAAGCAACAAAAGCATAACAGGTAGAGTGAGATTTATTGAATGCATATTGGGCGAAAGCTTCCCAATCTGTCCATATTTTTTCGAGTTTATCTTTCGGGTGTCCCTTGCCGGTAGCTCCTTCAACAAACTGTTTTTTCATTTTACTAAGAGTGGCAATTTGCTTTTTCCCCATAGCTTTTCTCAATACATCGGCATCGCCTTTGCTAAAGCCAGCCAATTTTTGAGAAAGTAACATTA
This sequence comes from Chitinophagaceae bacterium, assembly GCA_027484165.1. Classification (GTDB taxonomy): domain Bacteria; phylum Bacteroidota; class Bacteroidia; order Chitinophagales; family Chitinophagaceae; genus Ferruginibacter. The sequence continues at coordinate 5,121 of JAIXWH010000002.1, forward strand.
CTTGCTCCTGATAAACTGTAATTCCATAAGTTTCTTCCAGGTATTCCTGCATGTCAGCAACATCATAAGTCACAATTTCTTTTCCGTGCTTACGAGCGATGAATTGAGGAATATATGCCATAGGTCCTGGTCGGTACAAGGCATTCATGGCAATGAGGTCGTCGAATTTATCGGGTTTTAACTCACGAAGGTATTTTTGCATGCCAGCACTTTCAAACTGAAAAGTGGCGTTTGTATCACCTAATTGATAAAGTCGATAGGTCTTTTCATCATCAAGAGGAATGTTATCAATATCTATCTGAACATTATGGTTTTCCTTGATTAAAGCAAGTGCTGTTTTTAGAATACTCAAGGTTTTTAACCCGAGAAAGTCCATTTTGATTACACCTGCGTCTTCAATACTATTACCTTCAATTTGTGTAAGCCACAATTCAGATTCTTTTGAAGTAGCTACTGGTATGAGTTCTGTAAGATCTTTTGGAGCAATGATGATTCCTGCAGCATGAATACCTGTATTTCTAACAGAGCCCTCTAATACTTCAGCTTCATGTAAAATTTTTCCAAGCAAATCATTGCCCTTATAGATATCACGTAGCTTTTTTATGCTTTCAAAATCTTCGGAGCCTAATTGTTCTTTTTCTTCCAGTGACTTCTCTCCATTTTTTGCTTCCTTGATTGTGAAAGGAGCATGAAGCAGTCTTTTTAAAACTATACCCGGCTTTTCTGGAATGAGTTTAGTTAGCGCTCTGCTTTCAGGCAAAGGCAAATCCATTACACGAGCCACATCGGCAATACTACTTTTTGCAGCCATGGTTCCATAAGTGATAATTTGTGCAACCTGATTCTTGCCATATTTGTCAACTACGTAGTCGATTACTTTCTGCCGACCTTCATCATCGAAGTCGGTATCAATATCGGGCATCGACTTACGCTCTGGATTTAAGAAACGCTCAAATAGTAATTTGTATTTAATGGGGTCGATGTTTGTAATTCCAATGCAATAAGCAACCACGCTTCCTGCAGCAGATCCTCTTCCTGGACCGACAAATACTCCAATTTCTCTGCCTGCTCTGATGAAGTCACTTACAATTAGGAAATATCCTGCAAATCCCATTTTTTCAATAACTCCCAATTCAAATTGAATTCGTTCTTCGGCTTCAGGTGTTAAAATTTGATAACGTTGTTTTGCACCCGACCAGGTAAGATGTGCGAGGTATTCATCCTGATTTTTAAAATTAGAAGGAACTACGAAATGGGGTAGCAGTATATCTCTTTTTAAATCGAGCAATTCAACTTTATCTACAATTTCATTAGTATTATCAATGGCTTCAGGCAGATCTTTAAAAACTTCGCTGATCTCTGCTGTTGTTTTAAAATAAAACTGATCGTTAGGAAATGCAAATCTTTTGTTTTTTGTCATCACATCATCGTCAGAAAATTCTCTCAAAGCTGGAGTGCTTTGTTTTTCCCCGGTGTTTATACAAAGTAAAATATCATGTGCATTAAAATCACTTTGATCAACATAATGACTGTCGTTGCTTGCTATTACTTTTACGTTGTACTTTTTCGCAAACTTGAGTAATATTTCATTAACCTTATCCTGTTCGGACATGCCATGCCTTTGTAATTCTACATAATAATCTTCCTGAAAAATATTAAGCCACCACTTGAATTCATTTTCGCCTTCTTCTTCTCCTTTTTTCAAAATAGTTTGAGGAACCAATGCCCCCAAACAACAAGTTGTTGCAATCAGTCCTTCATGGTATTTGTGTATGAGCTCTTTATCAATACGAGGATATTTGGAGTACATTCCTTCGATATATCCTAGTGAAGTTAATTTGACTAAATTTTTATAACCAATTTCATTTTTAGCTAAAAGGATTTGATGATGCCTGGGATCTTTTTCGTCCTTACTAAAAGTTTTTCTGTTACGATCTTGAGTAATATAAAATTCGCAACCAACAATAGGTTTAATTTTAGGTCTGCCATTTTCATCAACATTATTGTAGGCTTCCTTTACAAATTCAAAAGCGCCAAACATATTACCATGATCACTGATGGCTAATGCAGGCATACCATCAGCTATAGCTTTTTTATACAAGCTTTTAATGGATGCGGCTCCATCAAGTAATGAGTATTGTGTATGTACGTGTAAGTGACTGAACTTCATTATTAATACCAGGTGCCGTTTATAGTTACTGTGCTTGTTCCGTTAGTGATTTGAAATGATGATGGATAACCTGTTAGGTGATCGTTCATCATAAAAGGTATTTGTCCCATCAAATCGTCGCTAGAAAATGGCGAGTCGGAATCATAAAGTTTTATGAAATAGGTTTCAGATAAGTTATTTATATTTTGAGGAAAAGATAGTGCAGGCCAAGCTATTGGTAAACTTGCTGGATTTAAATCAGTTAAATAGTTGGCACTCCCATTATAAAGAGTTGTTGCAGAAGAATCAATATTAAAGTAAATGTCAGGATTGGTAAAAGTAGCCACGCCAACATCCCAACTAGCGCCTGAATTATCAGATGCCGGAAAAGCATTTAATATAACTGAGTTGATTTTGAAATTATTATAACATGCTCTTGAAGTACTGTCTGATGGAGGAGTTCCTCCTGAGGGGGTTGATATATAGCTTCTTGTTTGTGTTCCATTTATACAAGATGACCATGGATCATAAGTAAAAGTATATACAATGCCACAAATTCGAGTTAAACTATCTAAAGGAGGAGTACCTGTACAACCTGCAGGACTTGTTGAATAGGTTCTTGTTTGTGTTCCATTTGAACACGCAGACCATATACTATAATTAAATGTACAATTCGATGCAGTTGAACAAGTTCTTGAAATGCTGTCAGCAGGAGGGGTTCCTCCTGTTGGGCTAGAAGTATAGGCTCTGGTTTCTACTCCATTTAAACATCGCGACCATGCGCTATAATAAAAAGTAAAGTTTGTCCCATTATTATTTGTTGTTTCATTCTTTTTACAAGAATAACCTATTATGATTACCATGGTAAGTAAAAGAAGCATACTTTTTTTCATCTTTTAGGTTTTTATTTAAGTTGATTTTTAAATTTAAAGGGGCTTTAAAAGTATAATAAATACTTGTCATTTTCTTTAGATAAACCTTATTTATCTGTCAATGTGTATAAAAAAAGTAGCTTCATTTAAAGTTATGTTTAACAAAAAAACTATATATTTTAGGTATCTTTGCAACTCATCTAAACTAAATGAAAAAACCCTTTTTTTATTTTATTTTAATTAACCTGGGATTGTGTGTAAATATTTTTGCACAGACCAGAAAAGATGATATCAAAGACAAAAAAGAACTAAAGTTTTTAGAAGACATAGAAATCAATAAAAATTATCCCAAAATCATCAGTTCCTCATCAAAAAAATCTACTAGATCTATCAAAATAACTCCATTAATTGAAGACGTCTCTAGCAGTTCTGTTGAAATCGAAAATACTACTTTGATTCAATTTAAATACGCTCAGATATTAGATGTTGAAGTTGAGTTATTAAAAAACAACAAATTGTATCTTCTTATTGATCAGTGGTTAGATACCAGATACTCATATGGTGGCTCAGATAAATCTGGAATTGACTGTAGTTCTTTTGCGGGTATTGTGGAAAAAGAGATTTATGATCACGATTTGCCAAGAAATTCAAGACAACAATACAGAGCTTGTGAAAAAATTAGTATCGCAGATGCCAATGAGGGAGATTTGGTTTTTTTTAATACCAGAGGCGGTGTAAGTCACGTAGGGGTTTATTTGGCAAATGGATATTTTGTTCACGCAAGTACTTCTTCTGGAGTCATCATCAGTAATCTAGAAGAGAATTATTATAAAGATAGATTTTTGTCAGCTGGCAGATTTTCGACAGAAAGCAAAGAGAATTAATTTACAATACGTTTACTTGTTTCATTTGATTCGATATAAAAATTAGGATCTACTTTGAGTTTTTTTAACTGGTTATTTTTTTTCATCGGTATAGATTTCCAAGTATTTTCAACGTTTAGCCAAATTTCAGTATGTTCACTTCCCAATTTTATTTTAACAGGCATTTTAAAATTTGAGATTGTATTTGTCCAATGATAAAATAATTTATTTTTTGTAAAATAATATTCAAGCTTTGGGATTTTTGTTGTTCTTAAATATTGATTGAATATTGAAGATAAGTCTATGCCTGATTTTAATGAGATGAAATTTTCAACTTGAAGGGATGTTACTACAGAATGGTAAAAGTTTTGGTTTAATCCAATAAGTATCTTTCTAAATTTATCATCATCATTTATGATTTGTCTGATAGTATGAATGAGGTTGCCACCTTTGTCATACATATCATTGCATCCCTCTTTATTTACACCATATGGGCCAATGATATTTTTTTCATTAGTTATCCTGTTTCTTAAACCCTGTACATATTCGTTAGCTGCATTTTTACCATAATAGTATTCAGTAAATAAGGTTTCACTGTAATTGGTAAAACCTTCATGTATCCACATATCTGCAACGTCTTTGGCAGTGATATTATTACCAAACCATTCATGACCACTTTCGTGAACAATAATAAAATCCCATTTCAATCCCCAACCGCTATTAGATAAGTCTGTTCCCAGATAACCATTCATAAATTTATTTCCATAAGCGACCGCGCTTTGATGTTCCATTCCTAAGTGCGGAGCTTCTATTAATTTGTAGCCATCTTCATAAAATGGATATTGCCCAAACCAATACTCAAAGGCAGTCATCATTTTTTTTACATCGTTAAATTGTTTTTTTGCTTTAATTAAATTGTAATCGAGTACCCAATAATCCAAATTAAGATTGCCCTTTAACCCCAAATAATTTTCAGAAAAATGAGTGTATTTACCAATGTAGGGAACAATATTGTAGCTGTTAATAGGAGAGGTTACAGACCAGGAGTATTGAATTAAATGATTGTTGAGATTGTTCTGACTCATTAACCTGCCATTTCCAATTGCAGTTAAACTGTCTGGTATAATGATATTTAAAACAGCACCTTCATCTGGCTCATCCTCTTGTGTGTCTTTGCATGGAATCCAAACGCTTGCACCTAAACCCTGACATGCAACACTCATCCATGGATTTCCGTTTCTGTCTTTTTTCCAAATCCAACCACCATCCCATGGCGCGTTAATTGCCTCCTTAGGTTTACCATGAAAATAAAAACTGAATTTTCTTTTAATAGGCAATTTTTCAGTTTCAGTATTGATTTTAATCCAGTATACATTTTCTTCTCTTTCAAATGAATAGGTTTGATTATCTGAAGTTACACTATCTAAAATCATAGGGGTTTGCAGGTCAATTTGCATCATATCGATGCCACTATCCATGAACGTTATTTTGTTTTCACCAGAGATGGTTTTGTTATCATAATCAGGTTGAACGGTAATTTCATATTTTAATACATTCCACTTTAATCTTCCTTTGCCAATACTTCCCCTGAGAGTGTCTTGATGAGTGAAATAGTTTTTGTTTTCTTGGGCAAAACATATGTTTGTCGAAATAATTAAAGATAAGATTATGAAAATGGGATTGAAATACATTACATTTTTTAAGATAAAGATAGGAGTAAAGCTCAAAGCTTTGGTATTAATAACGAAGCTATGCAGTATTTTTTTTCAACGATTTATGTATACCACAACTATAAAATTATTTATTTTCAGTAAATAAAAAGTGTCCCCAAAAAAATAGTCCCGATTAATCGGGACTATTTTTTATCAACTGATAATTTTTATTTTGTATTAGTTTTTCACAATTCTTTTTGTTAGTTTCTTAGTTGCAGTTGAAACTTCAACGGTGTAGGTTGCCTTTGGTAATGATGCTAGATTGTTTACTTGAATAGCATTATTTCCTTTGGTTAATTTCACATCAAATTGTTTTACAATACGGCCATCGATAGCAATAAGCTTAACATGTCCTATTTCTTCTAACTGACTTACAAAATCGATTTTAATGTTAGATACAAATGGATTTGGATAAATATTGATTGTAGATCCTGCATCTTTCAGTTTGAGAGCAACAACATTTGAATATTTATATGTTCCATCATTGTCAACCATTTTCAAACGATAGTATACTATGGCTGCACTGGTATTTAATGCGTCATTGTAAGTATATTCTTGGCTTCTAGTTGGAGATCCAATTGCAGCTACATTTCCTCTGTTGGAGAAACTGATTGCATTTTCGCTTCTTTCAACCTCATAACGATTTGCATTGATTTCAGATTGAGCATTCCATGTTAACAAAGCAGTTTCATTGTTAGCTAATCTTGCATTGAAAGAAGTTAAAGTGATAGGAGTCGTTCCACCAGCTTGAACAATCAATCTAACCATAGCAGTGCTGCAGTCATTATCAGCGTCGCACAAGCTGTAGTAGAATGTGTCGATATCGGTAAATCCTAAAGCGGGAGTGTAAGTGAATGAACCATCTGTATTGAAAGTAATAATGCCATGAGATGGACCGCTTGTTAAGCTCCATGTGTTTCCGCCGTCTAAGCTAGTTTGGTCATTTCCAGAAACATTGCCATTATATGGAGTATCTTGATCAGGAGCAAATAAGTCATCTGCAGCAACAGGCACATTATCAATTGTTAGATTAAGAATAGCAATTGAATCACAACCTGAAGCATTAGTTCCAGACCAAGTGTAAGTACCTGATGAACTGTATGTAGTACCATTCCAATTGTAAGATGTAATACCACTTGCAGTATTTGAAGACTGAGAACTTGTATTGATTGTAAGATGAAGTGTATCTGTTATCTGACAACCACTGCTATTCAGATTATTAGAAATACAGATATAGTCTCCAGAAGTATTGTATAAAACACCATGCCATGTATAACTGTTGCAAGCGCTAACTGTATAACTATTATGAGTTCCATAATTAATGGTTAGATGAAGGGTATCTACAGAAGCAACATTATTTGTATTCAAATAATTGTAAGTGTACTTTCCAGATGTTGTATATGTTGTTCCACGCCATAAATAAGAGTCGCATGCAACTACTGTTTCTGAATTATTAGTTTGATAATTAACATTCATAGTAGCTGTTGCATCATTTGTAAACTGATCACCAACAACAGATTGTCCATATAATCTGGCGGTGTTGATTACCATTTCTGGATTAGCACCAACTTTAACTTTAAACTTCACCGAGAAGTTACCTGCAGATCCGATAGGTAACTCACCACCATTCGTACCATTTGCACCTATACCTAAATTGAATTTTACATATTTTTTTGAACCATTTACTCCATAGAATGCTTGATCTGTATCTGCTGCATCAGTTTTGATACCACTGATACTTCCTGGAGAGGTAATGATTTGTAAAGAATTTGGCACATAGGTTACATTTCCTGGTAGTGTATCTACAATGTATGTGTTATAAGAGGATCCAGTTCCTTGATTTGATCCTGTAAGAGTATATGTTAATTCTTCATTTGCATCAATGTATCCACTCGAGTTAGCATCTGTAACAGATTTAGTTAGTGTTATTGTAGGTTCTTTAACTCTTACGCTAAATGTGAAAATACTTGGAAAATATTGATCAGCCTCAGTACCAAATTTTATATTCACTGAAGTTGCATTGGGTTGTATATTATATCCAGTTCCAACATTTACTTCGTCAATATCTATACCCATTTGATTGCTATAATTTGGATTTTTTGTTGTTACAAAACTTCCATTTTTGGAAATACTACCATTCCAGAAGTTTGTAGCTGGATTCACCGCATTACTCACTGTTATTCCATTAACTTGGATATAGTCGCCTAATGGGTTACCAGATGTAGCAGCTAAATCTGCATCACCTTCCCATGATACACTACCCATTACAGCCTCATCAGATGCTAAAGGGGTACTAGGAATATTCAAACCATTTAATGTTAAATTTAGTGAGCTTGTAGAACCGCTATTGTAAACCTCAGCAAATCCATCGTAGATTCTAATACTATTGTATGGTGTACTCAAATTTTCATAAGCGATTGCAATTGCCCATGCTCCATATTGTCCTCCATCACTTGATCCTGGAGATAAAGGCAGATCGGCAACAGTATATGTACCTGCTCCATTTGAGTTTACAAAAGAAGTGATATCTAAGAAAGATTCATAAATAGTACTTTGATTAGAAAGACCAGCGTTGTCGCTTTTAGTAATTACATTAGCACTTGTTGTAGTTAATAATGAATAGTTACCAGTAGTGCCTTTGCGTATTTTAATTTTACGTAGCGTATCCGGTGCGCCAGTTACTACTGAATTATTGATTCTTCCACCCCAATATAATCTTGCAAATTTGATGGTGTTTTGTCCAGCAGGTAAAATTAAGTCTGCAGAAGATGAATTGCTTGTTCCTGATACATTATCAATGTCAACAAATTGCATGTTTTCGTCATTGTTACCATATTGACTGAATCCTAACCCACCTTGCCCATTGGATGCATTACTTGTTTCATTCATTTTTGTCAAGTTAACAGTACCATTTCTTCCAGAGGTCTTAATTGCCATGGATGTATTTCCCAATAGGGTTGTACTGCCTTTTAGGTTAGCGGAATAAGCTATTCCAAAAGCCCTAACAGAAGCTTGTCCAATAGCTGAAATGGTACAAAAAGAAATAAATAAAAGCGTTAGTCCGATTTTAGGTATGAACTTTTTTGAATTTCTTGTAAATGTTTGTTTCATTAGATTAAATTTTAATTTTATACAGGTATGAATTGAAAATGAAAAAATATAAATAATAAATATTTTAAATTAAAAGGTCGTGTTGTAATTTTTATTACTCCTTTATCTGAACAACAATTCAAAAATTAGAATTTTAAAAGTAAATAAGTACTTTTTGTTGCAGTTTTAGGCAAATCAATAATTTGAAACAAACACTAAATCACAGGATTTGTGGAAAAAAGAGGATTTCTATAGATGATGGATCGAGGTAAACATCAATAATTTGTGTACTTGATGTAAATGGACATGTTTAAAATACTTAAACTTCCGAGTGCGAAGCTAAACATTAAAAAATTGAGATGCAAGTATTTTGTAAAATATTTCTTAAAAAATATTATTTGGCTATTAAAATATCAGAAGTAATTCAATTATTGTTGTAATTCGCAGAAAGTCAATCATTTATAATTTATTATAACTTAAAAAAATAGTCCCGACTATCCGGGACTATTTTTTATCAAGTTGTAGTTGTTATTATCCTGTATTAGTTTTTCACAACTCTCTTTGTTAATTTCTTAGTTGCACTTGAAACTTCAACGGTGTATGTAGCCTTTGGTAACGATGCTAGATTGTTTATTTGAATAGCATTATTTCCTTTGGTTAACTTCACATCAAATTGAGTTACAATACGGCCATCGATAGCAATTAGTTTAACATGTCCAATTTCTTCTAATTGGCTAACAATTTCGATTTTAATGTTAGATGCAAATGGATTTGGATAAGTGTTGAGTGAGGTTCCTTCATCTTTTAGCTTTAGAGCGACAATATTTGAATA
>JAIXWH010000030.1 GCA_027484165.1 Chitinophagaceae bacterium
AATCTGTTGGGGTGAACCAGCATTTTCATGTGCAATAAACATCCAGTGATGTGCTCCATACCTCTTAAGTTTCCGGCTCTGCCAGATGAAACTCCTGTAAGCAAAGCTTTTTTATGATGCCAGCATTTTGCAATATCAGAATTATCAATCATCATCTTCAATACTCCGGGATAGGAACCATTATATTCTGGAATCACAAAAATAAATTTATCCGCAGCAACCAGAAAATCGGACTCCATTTTGTTAAAGGCCTCGTTCCTGTAATAAACCTCATACTCATCTAAAGCGAGTAACTGAGTTTCAATGCCTCTGTTTTTGAGCATTAATGCATAAGTTAAGGCAACTTTCTTGGAGTTATTATCGTTTCTGCTGCTGGCTGAAATTATTGTTATCATCGTATTTTTTTTATGAAAAATGAAATTTTATAGAGTTAAAAACAATTCAAATGGAATAATGTTGCCTTTTTTAAAAAGAATGAACAGATTTGTTCAGCTATATGGCTATAACCTTAATAACTTTGCATAAATTACACCTCAAAATCACCGATTTTTGTGTAAAATCAGCTTATATTAACTTATTATATGGCCAGAATAATTGGAGTAGCAAATCAAAAAGGAGGAGTGGGAAAGACTACCACAGCAATCAACTTAGCTGCAAGTCTTGCAATTCTTGAATACAAAACACTTTTAGTTGATGCAGACCCTCAGGCAAACAGTACCACAGGCGTTGGGTTCGATCTTCAAAATATCACCAAAAGTTTATATGATTGCATGGTAAATGAAGCAGAGGCCAAAGATGTTGTTCTAAAGACATCAATTCCACACCTTGACCTCATCCCCTCTCACATAGATTTGGTAGGTGCTGAAATTGAAATGATAAATTACCCCAACAGAGAATTGGTACTAAAAAAAATACTGGAAAGTATTTCAAGCGAATATGATTTTATTATAATTGATTGCTCTCCTTCTCTTGGCTTAATTACAGTAAATGCTTTAACTGCATCGGATAGCGTTGTGATTCCTGTTCAAACCGAATTCTTTGCGTTGGAAGGGTTAGGGAAATTATTGAACACTGTGAAGATTGTTCAAAACAGATTAAATCCCGAATTAAAAATCGAAGGCATATTAATGACGATGTATGATGGCAGACTTCGTTTATGCAACCAGGTGGTGAGTGAAGTAAGACGCCATTTTGAAGACATGGTTTTCAGCAGTATCATCCACAGGAATACTCGTTTGAGTGAAGCACCAAGTTTTGGAAAGCCTGTTATATTGTATGATGCAGAAAGTAAAGGAGCAGTAAACTACCTAAATCTTGCAAAAGAAATTTTGCAGAAAAACAACATGACCAAAATCAATCAGGAAGATAAAGTAATAGGATAATCTTTTCAATACCACTAAAAGATTTAAACTCACAGCAATGCAACAAAAGAAAGATGCTTTAGGAAAAGGGATAAGAAGTTTGCTACAGAACATTGATGCAGACCTCAAAAACACTGCCGGAAATCTAAAAACAGAAGTCGTTGAAAAATCAACTCACACCAATTCTGTATCATTGGATAAAATAGATGTAAACCCTAATCAGCCTCGTAAAGATTTTGATGAAGTAGCACTAAGTGAACTTGCCGCCTCAATAAAATTACATGGCATCATACAACCACTAACGGTTTCGGCTATAGCAAACGGACGCTACAGATTAATTGCCGGAGAAAGAAGATTCAGGGCCTCCAGAATTGCTGGATTAAAAGAGGTGCCGGTTTATATCAGAGAAACCAACGACAGTGATATTTTGGAATTGGCCTTATTGGAAAATCTTCAACGTGAAAATTTAAATGCGATAGAAATCGCGTTAAGCTACAAAAGACTGATGGAGGATTTGGATTATACTCAAGACCAATTGGCTGAACGTATGGGCAAAGACAGAAGTACAGTTACCAACTATGTAAGATTATTAAAACTTCCGCCCGACATTCAGGTTGCAGTAAGAAACAGCACTATCAGTATGGGACATGCAAGAGCTATTATTAACGTTGATGTTGTAGACAAGCAGTTGTTCATCTTCTCTGAAATAAAAAAGAAAGGATTATCGGTAAGACAAACTGAAGAACTCGTTAGAAAATTATACACAGGAAGCACCACTGCAAAAGCTACACCTAAAGCTGGCATTCCGGATACTTACAAAAAAATTGAAGACAATATTGCATCTCAATTTGGCACTAAAGTAAAATTGAGCCATAATAAAAAAGGCAATGGTTCCATTTTATTTGAATATTATTCTTTAGAAGAATTGAACGCCCTTCTTGAAAAATTAAACATCAACGTAAGTTAAATGGTTCGGTTTTTTCAAATCATTTCGGTTTTTGCATTGTTTGTAACAGCATTTCATGCCCCAACTTTTGCTCAGAAGCAGGACCTATCGATAAAGACTTCACGCTCCATCTCGAAGGATACAGCCTACAAACCGAGAACTGCAATCATACGCTCAGCGATCATTCCTGGATGGGGACAAATCACCAATAAAAAGTATTGGAAGCTTCCCTTAGTATATGGAGCCTTGGGAACAACTACCTATTTATTTTTCAGAAACATCAAGCAATTCAATGCCTCAAGAAACGCATACAATTTAGCGGTGGATGGCGATCCTTCAAATGACAATTTAATTCCACAACCTTACTACAGTGTAAAAAG
>JAIXWH010000003.1 GCA_027484165.1 Chitinophagaceae bacterium
AAATGGTTATCCCAGTAATCAAGAAAATTAGTTTATGGAGTTTGGGTTTGTGTATTTTGATGATTTCAATTTTAAACTTGTTTCCGGAAGTATTTTTTAAACTATTTGGTCAATCCACTGCTTTTTTAGAAGAAGGTATTCCTGTAATTAGAATAGTATCACTGGGTTTGATTTTCATGAGCTTTGCCAATATCTGGCTAAACGGACTAACGGGTACGGGTAAAACAAAAATAAATCTGATGATTGAAATTGTTGCCATATTATTATACCTGGTTTACACTTGGTATTTTATGGTGCATCATTACATATCTCTTTCAATGGCATGGAGTAATGAATTTATTTATTGGCTCACGATATTCACACTTTCCTTCCTTTATATTAAATCTGGAAAATGGAAAAGTAGCTAACCGGATCTACTCAGCTATTGAACATTCCACGAATTATTTTTAAAATCAACATCTGGTAGTATTTTATCAGGGTCGATTATTACTGATTTTAATTTTTCCTGAACAGGAATTCTAACGTCGAAATCTATACGATTGTTCCAAATTTCTACGGGCAATTTTATTTCTCCTTTATTGCCGGAAACTGTTTCATAACTTAATGTAACTGGCATTGCCATCTGTTCCAAATTAATAATAGTAACCAATGGACCTTCTTTTAAGTCGTTACTTACACTATACACCGCTTGATCTAATCTGTAGTTATTGAGAAACCATGCTCTCCAAAACCAACTTAAATCTTCTCCAGATGCATTGTCCATCGCTTTGAAAAAGTCCCAGGGAGTAGGATGTTTGAATGCCCATTTTTTGATATAATTTCTGAATGCGTAATCAAAACGATTGGCACCTAAAACCACATTTCTTAAAATTTCTAAAGCAAATCCAGGTTTGTAGTATAATAAATTCCCGATACTCTCCTCCCTCATTGCATCAGGCGTATTAAAAACACTTTCGGAATTGGGATTGGTTAACCGATCTGCAACGCCTTCGGCATTTGTTGGTGCAGACTTATACTCCCCATTGTTGAAATCATCATCAGCTAAAGAATTGATAAAAGTATTAAAGCCTTCGTCCATCCATCCATATAATCTTTCATTACTTCCTACAATCATAGGAAACCACGTATGACCAAATTCATGATCCGTAACGCCAAACAATCCATTGGTTGTTGCATATGAACCGCAGAATACAATTCCGGGATATTCCATTCCTCCCACATTACTTGCCACATTTACAGCTACCGGATATGGATACTCGAACCATCTTTTACTGTAATTCTCTACACTTGCTTTCGTATATTCTGTTGACCTCCCCCATGCAAAATCACCTTTTGATTCAGAAGGATAGACGCTCATTGCCAGCGATTTTTTTCCTGAAGGCAGATTGATTTTTGCAGCATCCCATATAAATGATGCAGAGCTTGCAAATGAAACATCTCTTGCATTGTTCATTTTAAAATGCCACGTCAATTCTTTTGATTTATTGGGGCGAGAAGAAGATTGCTTCACTTCATTTTCTGAACGTATTATTACTGTTTTGTCACTCTTTGCTGCCTGAGCCAATCTTTGGATTTGGGTTGGTGTTAATACCTCAATTGGATTTTGCAACTCCCCACTTCCAACAACGATATGAGAAGAAGGAACTGTAATGCTGTAATCAAAATCACCATATTCCAGATAAAACTCACTTGGTCCAAGATAGGGATCAGTATTCCAACCTCTAACATCATCAAATACACACATTCTGGGATACCATTGAGCTATTGCAAAAACATCTCCATCCTTTGAAGGCAAGATCCCAAATCGGTCAGCACCATATGCAGGAATAGCAAACGAATATTCAATTTTGAAAGAGATTAAACTATTTGGCAACAGAGGCTGTTTCAATCTCATTTGCATTCTGGTATCTTCTACAAGTATATTAGCATTACTGTTGTCTTGTAAAAACTTCACCGACTTAATATTATAACCTCCCTGAAAGTCAGATTTTGAATCACCATATCTACTTCTGCCCTGAGCTGGCATTCTTGCCTGACCTCTGCTATTTTTATTAAAGAGATTTTGATCTAGTTGTAACCATAAATAATTCAATGCGTGTGGACTATTGTTTTTGTAACTGATAGTTACATAACCACTGATTTCTCTATTTTCTTCATTGAGCTTTACATTAATATTGTAATCTGCTTTATTTTGCCAATAACCCAAAGCTGGTTCACCAAGAGCTGACCTGCATTGATTATCACCAGTGGGATATTGCACAGGAGCATACAATTCATGTGGATTATAAATGGAATGAAAATTACCAAAATTTGATTGAGCTATAACCTGAGTTGATACAAATAGAAGTAAAAAAGTAATTTTATTAATCATAATTTTTTAGATTAAAATTCTATTGCCATTTTTTTAATAAAAAGGATGCTTCTTTTTTTATTGCAACATCATCTTCTATTGAATTAGGCATTTGTAATAATTGTTTCAAATTTGTGATTGCCTGTTTAATATTGTCATTTTTTTCATACGCTTTAGCAAGTTCTAGATAGTTTAAACAAAATTTATTGTTTATTGATTTTGCTTTTTCATAAGCATTGATAGACATATTAAATGACGATTGCGGCAAACCGCCATAAAAAATTTTAATTGCGGTTTTTTCAAAAAAATTAAGATTGCTGATTTCGTAATGCCACTTTCCTAAAATATGCCAGGCTTTGAAATTACTTGGGTTAATCAGAATTGCTTTGTCGGCAAATTTCTTAATTTCCTTAACCATTGAAATTTTATCTTCACCCGATTTGATCAATGCAATTCTTCCTAAAGCAACACTCATTTCCACATTTGCATCATCATTATTCGGATATAAAGTACATGCTTTCTTTGCAAATGAAAGTGCAGAATTAAAATAATCCAATTTTCTCTTTTCATTATTTTCTCTGGCTCCTATCCTGCTGCACAAATCGCTACATTTACAAAGTACCTGCAAATGATTTGGATTTAGCTTTTGAGCTTCTTGAAATTTAATTAATGCTTGTTTTTCATTAAATGATTGCTCCAATTGAAGACCACTTTGATACAAACTATCAAATGTTTGGGCGTAATTATAAGAAAAAAATAAGCTCAATAAAAATAATAAGAAGCAATATTTTCTCAATTGATTAAGCACGAAATAAAATTATATGGTAAATTTCTTTTGAATGGTAATGCCAACATTACCTCTTATACCTTTGATTGGAGGACTTACTTTTTTTATGGAGATAGTAATGCTATTTATACTGTTATTCATTAAGTGAACTTCTTCAATTATCTGCATCGCAAGTTTTTCAAGAAGATCAACAGGATGATTCATTATTTTTCTTATTACTTCAAACAATGAAACATAATTGACGGTATCCTCTATAGTTTTAAATTCCGAAAATTCATCAATAAATACTTCTAGATTGACAATAAATTTATTGCCGATGATTCGCTCTTCGCTATACAAACCATGAAAAGCAAAAAACTCAAGATCGTGAAGTTGAACCTTATACAAAATATTTGATTTAAGTTTTAATGCAATCCCTTCTCACCTAAAAACCTTTCTGCATCCAATGCTGCCATACAACCGCTACCTGCTGCGGTAACAGCCTGTCTATAATTTTTATCTTGTACATCACCCGCTGCAAAAACGCCCTCAACATTTGTTTTGCTTGTACCTGGAATCGTTTTGATATAACCCGTCTCATCCATATCAATCCACCCTTTGAATATCCCGCTATTAGGCTCATGACCAATTGCAACAAAGAATGCACTAACCGGAACCGTTAGCATTTCATTGGTTTGGTTATTTTTTAATCTTACTGCTTCTACTTTATTTTCTCCTAAAATTTCGTCTGTTTCGGAATTCCAGTACACTTTGATATTTTCTGTTTTTAGCACTCTGTCCTGCATCACTTTACTTGCACGCATTTGAGACTTCCTTACAACCATATGAACTGTAGTGCACAATTTAGATAAATACAAAGCTTCTTCAGCTGCTGTATCTCCTGCCCCTACTATTGCCACTTCCTTTCCTTTGAAGAAAAAACCATCACATACTGCGCAAGCACTCACTCCAAATCCATTCAATCTTTGCTCACTTGGCAAACCCAACCACTTAGCAGAAGCTCCTGTACTGATGATTACAGCATTGGCTTCAATCCATTTCTCTTCATCAATTTGAACCATTAAAGGATGCTTAGAAAAATCAACCGCAGTAGCCAAACCGTAACGAATATCCGCTCCCATTCTTTGAGCTTGTTTTTCGAAATTAACCATCATTTCAGGCCCTTGAATACCATCAGGATATCCAGGATAATTTTCCACTTCTGTTGTTATGGTTAACTGACCTCCAGGCTGAATGCCCTGATATAATACGGGGTGCAGATTTGCTCTTGATGCATAAATTGCAGCAGTATATCCTGCAGGACCGGAACCTATGATTAAACAACCTACTTTTTCTGAAATTACTTTATCCATTTTAGTTATTATTATTAATTATTGTGCTTTGATTCCTTTTAATACTGCAGCATACCCACAAAACGCACCTAAGGCACCGTTACTGATGTTTCCAATCACTCTATTAGGTTGGGCAAAAGGATTTCCTATACTTCGATAAGCAAATTCCCATGTATTCCAAAAGGTGTATGTAGCTTTATTAATATTACAATATTTCAACGTAACCGAATCCCCTCTATGAAAAAAATTTTCACCGCCTGGCGGTGGATTATTGAAATCTATTCCGGGTTCAATTTTGGGATTGTATGTTGTTCCATCAATAATCTCATCCGTATAAACAGAATTTTGTCCCGGCAAAAAAGGCTCATCATTCCTCTGAGTATAATATCTAAAGTAATTTCCTAATCCTGTAGGATCCGATATTATTGCATAAAGCACTCTTGCATTGGTATCAGGATTATTTGGAGCAACTTCAAAATATAAAGAATCAGGAATTACGGATAAAGCGGGGATTTGTGTTTCTGCTGTATATTCTTTCCCCTCTATTAATACTTTTAATGAATAATTGGTATTCAGCTCTCCTACAAATGCAGTGGATAGTGATGCGGAATCTATACTGTAGAAATAAGTATTAAGCCCTGGCAATAAATTGACTGTATATTCTTTTAATTGATGGGTAAGTGTTCCATTGGATACAAATACACTTGCATTATGAATGTAGATATCATTTAAGGTTTGGATATTCAATTGAGAGTAATAAGAAATGCTATTTGATAGAACAATTATTGGAGGTTTCCCATTTTCTATTTCTGCGTCAACTACGACTGCAGTTGTAGTTTCATTTAAATCAAAATCTATATTTTTTTCACATGATGAAAAAACAACAACAATTAGAAAAATTAACAAAAATCTCATGGTGCGAAATTAATCAAAACTCATTGTAAGTAGCGCCAAATATTAAAATTTAGGATAAAAAAAATCCCGAAGATTATCGGGATTTAATTATTTATTTTACTAACCTAAATATGCTTTTAGTGCTCCGCTGTATCTTGCTTTCTGCAAACGCTTGATGGCTCTTTCTTTGATTTGACGAATACGCTCTTTGGTTAAATCATATTTCTGACCAATTTGCTCTATTGTTACTCCGTTTTCACCATCTAAACCAAAATAAGCATTAACGATTTCAGCTTCACGTGGACTTAACGATTTCAATACCCTGCGAATTTCATTTTTTAATGAATCATGCATAACATCTTCATCTGTTTCGTCACCCCCTTTTAAAAGATCACCCATAGCCACATCTTCCGCTTCGTGAACTGGTGCATCTAATGAGGTATGTCTAGTATTGCTTTGGAAAATATTATTGATTTCAGTCTCACTCATTTCAAGCAATTCTGCCAACTCTTCAGTTGATGGCTCTCTTTCGTGCTCTTGCTCAAATGCCATGTAAGCCTTGTTTGCTTTATTATAAGTACCAATTTTGTTTTGAGGCAAGCGAACCAATCTTCCTTGTTCAGCTAAAGCTTGTAAAATAGATTGACGAATCCACCATACAGCATATGAAATGAATTTAAATCCTTTGGTTTCATCGAAACGCTGAGCAGCTTTAATCAGACCTAAGTTTCCTTCATTAATCAAATCACTTAAAGACAAACCCTGATGTTGGTATTGTTTTGCAACAGAAACCACGAATCTAAGGTTAGCTTGAACCAATTTATCCAAGGCGCGCTGATCTCCCATTTTAATTTTCTGAGCAAGAGTGGTTTCTTCCTCAGGCGTAATCATTGATATTTTTGAAATTTCCTGTAAATATTTTTCAACGGCTTGTGAATCTCTGTTCGTTATCTGTGTAGCTATCTTGAGTTGTCTCATTTTATGGAGTTATTTATCGAAATTAATAGATTAATGAATTAGAATAAAGGAGAAAAACATCATAAAAAAGCATAAAACAATTAATTTTACCCCTCTTTAAAACTAGCGACAAAGGTACAATTCAAACTTTGCATTTCATAGTAATTTTTAAAAAAATAGTTATACACATAGATTTAATAACTACTTTTCTCAAAACAATAACAATTTTTGTTCTAAAAGCTTAGTTTTTAAATTGAATTAAATTTACTGCCAATCCTTATTTTTGTTAGATGATTATTGATTTAAGATCTGATACTTTTACTAAACCCAGTATGGAAATGCTCGAAGCGATGTTTCAAGCCAAAGTGGGCGATGATGTTTTTAGGGAAGATCCTTCTGTTAATGAATTAGAAGCTTTATGTGCTAATATGTTCAATATGGAAGATGCGTTGTTTTGCCCTAGCGGAACGATGACCAATCAGATTGCGATAAAATGTCATACATCGCCTGGAAATGAGGTGATTTGCGAAAAACAAAGTCATATTTATATATATGAAGGAGGAGGAATTGCTTCAAACAGCAGTTGTCAAGTTAAGCCAATTGAGGGTGACAGAGGCAGAATTCATGCAAAACAAGTTTTGGAAGCAATAAATTCTGATGATATACATAAGCCGATAACGGCATTGGTATCTCTAGAAAATACCTGCAACAGAGGTGGAGGTAGCTGCTATGAATTATCTGATTTACAAGCAATTAAGAACATTTGCAATGAAAACAATTTAAAGCTACATTTGGATGGTGCCAGACTTTTCAATGCCTTGGTTTATAAAAATCAGAATGCAAAAGACTTTGGAACTCTATTTGATAGTATTTCAATTTGTTTGAGCAAGGGATTGGGCGCACCAGTGGGAAGCGTACTTCTTGGCAATCAACAATTTATCAATAAAGCCCGCAGGGTTAGAAAAGTTTTTGGCGGAGGTATGCGTCAGGCGGGTTACTTGGCCACTGCAGGTACCTTTGCCTTAAAAAACAATATTGCCCGATTATCAGATGACCATCAAAATGCTAAAAGAATTGCTGAAGTCTTAAATAAGAAAGATTTTGTTGCCCATATCTTACCTGTTGAAACCAATATGGTGATTTTTGAAATTCAGGGGAAATTTACCGCTCAAAGCTTGGCTGAATACCTCAAGAAAGAGCAGATTTTATGCATTCCGATTTCTTCTACCCAAATAAGAATGGTGACCCATTTGGATGTAACATCTGAAATGATTGATAGATTGGTTGAATTAATTGAAAAAATGTAATAACAGAAAATGAACTTTTTATTCAAAGATTTTCAATTTTTTAAAAGAAAGATTTCTGTCTCAGTTTTGTTGTGGCTTTCATTGGCGATTATTGCAATAATTGTTGAAGTTGCAAAAAATGTGTTTAATAATTATCTCATTTATAAAGGTGTATTTTGGCATACCGTCAATCAAACTAACCTATTCAATTTATATCCTGCTGAATATTTCGATTGTAACCATTACGGTCCGTTCTTTAGTCTAATCATTGCACCTTTTGCGCTCCTACCCGACAAAATCGGCACTTTACTTTGGGGGATTTTCAATGCCCTTTTTTTATTATTTGCCATCAAAAAACTACCCATTGAAGAAAAAGGGAAAAACATACTTTTTTTTATTACGGCTGTTGAGATGATGACTTCTCAACACAATGTTCAATTCAATCCTATTTTAACGGGCACAATCATATTGAGCTATGTTTTTGTACATCAAAAAAAAGAAATATGGGCCACACTGTTTATTGCAGTAGGTATAATGACTAAAATATATGGAGTGGTTGGACTAGCATTTTTCATGTTTTCAGAAGACAAAATAAAATTCATCTGGACTTTCATCCTATGGATGATTTTACTTTTTATTTTACCGATGTTAATTTCATCTCCTCATTTTATTATTCAATCTTATCAGGATTGGTATCATTCATTAGTTGAAAAAAACGACTCCAATCAGGAATCTGTAATGCAAGGAATGACTGCAATGAGATTTGTAAAAAAAGTTTTTTCTATCCCGTCTTTAAATGATTTTATTTTTATTATTGGGGCTGGACTTATTTATTTGATTTCGATTTTAAGAATCAATCAATTGAAAGAAATTAATTTCCAAATCAGCTATTTAGCCTTTCTTTTAATTGGCTTGGTTATTTTTAGTTCATCTGCTGAAAGCCCCACATTTATTATAGCAATGGTAGGTGTTGCGTTATGGTATGTGATACAGAAAGATAAAAACAGCCGGACATATTTCATTTTAGCATTGGCTGTAATTTTCACGAGTTTATCAACCACTGATTTATTTCCAAAATCAGTGAAAGTTGAATATATCAGACCTTATGCAATAAAAGCCATGCCTTGTTTTATAGTATGGCTAATTTTATCATATCAATTAATTTTCAAAAAATTCAATTTTTTAAACCATTAATGAATGAGAAAAAAAATCACAATAATTATTCCGGTATTCAACGAAACTGAAAACCTCTCATTAATGATAGATGCAATTCAGAAAGAATTTGTAACATCAAATTATGACCATAATATCATATTTATAAATGATGGCAGTACAGACCACACTTTATCTTTCATAAAAAAATATTCACAAGAGCATTTCAATGTTGGCTATATTTCTTTCTCCAGAAATTTTGGTCATCAAAATGCACTAAAAGCAGGATTTGACATGAGCAATGCTGATGCTGTAATCAGTATGGATGGAGATATGCAACACCCTCCTACTTTAATTCCAGAACTGATCAAAAAATGGGAAGAGGGAAATGACATCGTTTATACCATCAGAAAAGATCAAACAGAGTTACCTATGCTCAAACGAAAAACGAGTAACCTTTTCTATTCCATATTAAATAAACTTTCATCAATTGAATTAGAAAAAGGCACTGCTGATTTCAGATTGATTGATAAAAAAGTAATTGATGTTTTACGAGATATCAGTGAATATGATTTATTTTGGAGAGGCTTAGTGAAATGGCTAGGATTTAAGCAAGTTCCAATTGAATATGTTCCTGCAGAAAGAGCTTCGGGTAATTCAAAATACACCCTAAAAAAAATGATGGAATTGGCATTAAAAGGGATCACTTCTTTCAGTATAAAACCATTAAGTATTGCTATTTATATTGGACTTATATCATCCTTTATTTCCATTCTATATCTGCCTTATGCATTAATTAGTTATTACTCTGGTCATGTCATTTCCGGCTGGACTTCAGTTATTGTAACTATCGCATTTTTTGGTGGTATTCAATTGATGATTTTAGGCATCATCGGAATTTATTTGGGTAAATTATTTATGCAAAGTAAAAACAGACCTCACTATATCATCAGTGAAAGTAAATTAAACTGATTTTAATTTTAATTCTCTCAAATTTGACTAACAAAAGCTATATCAAAAATGAAGAAATATGTTTTATTGAGTTTTGACGTAGAAGAATTTGATATGCCATTGGAGTATAATCAAAATATAAATTTTGATGAGCAGATGGAAGTTGGTATCAGAGGATTAGATGCATTAATGCCCATATTAAATCAAACTCAATTACCAACCACCTTGTTTACAACAGCAAATTTTGCATTAAGATATCCAGATAGAATAAAAGAATTGTCGACTATCCATGAGATTGCATCTCATACCTTTTATCATTCATCTTTTGAGGATAAAGATTTGAAAGAATCGAAAGTAGCTCTTGAAAATATCACCAATAAAAAAGTAGTGGGGTTGAGAATGCCCCGATTGAGAGCAGTTGATCTCAACGAAGTGAAATTGGCAGGATATCAATACGACTCATCAATAAATCCAACTCTCTTGCCGGGACGGTATAACAATCTTCATTTGTCGAGAACTATATATTCAGATAATGATTTAACAAGAATACCTGCAAGCGTTTCTCCCAAATTCAGACTTCCTTTATTCTGGCTTGGATTTAAAAACTACCCCTATTCATTATTTAAAAAACTTTGCATTAAAACACTTGAAACAGATGGATATCTTTGTCTTTACTTTCATCCGTGGGAGTTTACCGATTTGAAGAAATATAAACTTCCCTGGTATGCAAAGAGAATCGACAACTCTATATTAACAATGAGATTAAATCGACTGATCAATGACTTAGGAAATTATGCAGAATTTACAACCATCGAAAATTATCTATCTTTAATCAAATTGATTTAAAACATGTTCCCCAAAATAAATCCAAAAGAAACCAAGAGTTGGAAAGCATTGGAAGATGCGTTTCAGAAATCTCAAAACAGAAAAATAAAAACGCTTTTCCAGGAAGACTTTAATCGCTTTAATCATTACAGCTTGCAATGTGAAGATATTCTGTTTGATTTTTCAAAAAACAATATTGATGATGAAACATTAGAACATTTAATCCATCTCGCCAATGAATGTCAATTGTCGGAGGGTATTAAAGCAATGTTTAATGGAGAGAAAATAAATGAAACGGAGAACCGTGCTGTATTGCATACTGCATTAAGAAATTTTTCAGGCAATGCTGTTTTTAATGATGGTACAGATGTGATGCCAGAAGTAAAATCTTCACTTGACCATATGAAATCATTTTGTGCTAAAGTACATGATGGCAGCTGGACTGGTTTTAATGGAAAGAAAATCAAATACATCATAAACATTGGTATAGGTGGCAGCGATTTAGGACCAGTGATGGTAACAGAAGCGTTGAAGCCTTATTGGCTTCATGGCATCCAAACCTATTTTGTAAGCAATGTTGATGGTACGCACATTACAGAAATTTTGAAAAAGGTTAATGCCGATGAAACCTTATTTCTGATATCTAGCAAAACCTTTACTACTCAAGAAACCATGACCAATGCTCATACTGCAAGAGAATGGTTTTTACACAATGGTGGCAATGAAAAAGACATTGCAAAGCATTTTGTTGCGCTAAGCACAAATCAAAAAGAAGTCGAAAAATTTGGAATTGATACCGCCAATATGTTTGTATTTTGGGATTGGGTTGGCGGAAGATATAGTTTATGGAGTTCGATTGGATTGTCTATTGCTTTAACCATTGGCTTCGACAACTTTGAACAATTATTAAAAGGTGCCCACTCTGCTGACAATCATTTTAAACAAACTGATTTCAATAAAAACATACCTGTTTTGATGGCATTGATTGGGATATGGCACCGAAATTTTTACAACGCTCCAACAGAAGCTATACTACCCTACGACCAATACTTACACCGTTTTGCTGCCTACTTTCAACAAGGAAATATGGAAAGCAATGGAAAGTATATCGATAGAAATGGAGAGAAAGTAAATTATCAAACTGGGCCTGTGATTTGGGGTGAACCCGGAACAAATGGACAACATGCTTTTTATCAGTTACTTCATCAGGGCACACAAATAGTTCCCTGTGATTT
The DNA here is from genome assembly GCA_027484165.1 of Chitinophagaceae bacterium. Lineage (GTDB taxonomy): Bacteria > Bacteroidota > Bacteroidia > Chitinophagales > Chitinophagaceae > Ferruginibacter. The sequence continues at coordinate 11,769 of JAIXWH010000003.1, forward strand.
TATCGCTGCTGCACAATCTCATAATCCAATTGGAGATCATCAGGATAAATTGATGAGTAATTTCTTTGCACAAACTGAAGGATTAATGAATGGCGTAGATCATCAAAATCCTTATCGAGTTTTTGAAGGTAATCGTCCAACCAATTCATTTTTAATTAAAAAAATCACACCCTATAATTTAGGACAATTGATAGCTTTATATGAACATAAAATATTTGTTCAGGGTTTTATTTGGAACATATACAGCTTCGATCAATGGGGCGTGGAATTGGGCAAGGTGCTTGCAAATGTAATTTTACCTGAACTTAAAAATGAAGAAGAAATAAAAACTCATAATAGCTCTACCAATGGATTGATCAATACTTACAAAAAAATGAAGTAACCCATCCCCTATTTAATTCTTATTTAATTACTATGAAAACAAAAATATTCAAACATATCAAGGCGGTTGCATTTGATGCCGATGACACCATGTGGATCAATGAACCTTACTTTCAACAAATAGAAGAAAAGTTTTGCAAACTGTTGGAAGATTTTGCAACCCATCACAACATCTCACAAGAATTATTAAAAACAGAAATACAAAACTTATCTATTTATGGGTATGGTGTTAAAGGATACACATTAAGTATGATAGAAACCGCATTAAATATATCCAACAAAAAACTAGACATTGAAATTATTGAGAAAGCTATTGAATATGGGAAGGACATGCTCTCGAAGCCAGTTGAGTTGATTGACGACATTGAGCAAGTATTACAACAATTAAAATTAAAATACAAATTAGTGGTAGCCACTAAAGGTGACTTGCTAGATCAGGATCAGAAATTAAAAAGATCTGGTTTGGAAAGTTATTTTCATCATATCGAAGTGATGAGCGAAAAGAAAGAAGATGATTATAAAAAACTGATTAAACATTTAGACATACAACCTCAAGAATTTTTAATGATTGGCAATTCCCTTAAATCTGATGTACTTCCCGTATTAGCTCTTGGCGGCCATGCAATACATATCCCCTTTCATACCACCTGGGAGCATGAAAAAATAAATCATCATGTAGAGCATGATAATTTCATGAGTTTAAG
>JAIXWH010000133.1 GCA_027484165.1 Chitinophagaceae bacterium
AAGTGGAACATATACTCGTGCCAATGGGTCTTGCAGTGTGGATACTTTGAAGTTGACTATCACTCCAAGTGTAACACCAACCTTTACTCAAGTAAGTGCAATATGTGCAGGTGGTACATTTAACTTGCCCACTACATCAAACAATAGCATAACAGGAACATGGTCTCCAGCGGTTAATAACGCAGCAACTACCACTTATACCTTTACACCAACTATAGGTCAGTGTGCAACAACAGCTACAATGACAATTACAGTAAACCAGCCAGCAGCTACATTTACTCAAATAGCTCCAATAAATGTTGGTGGTACATTTACATTGCCTGACACATCCATTAATCTAATTGTTGGAACATGGGCGCCTTTGCCAATAAATAATCAGACAACAACAACATATACCTTTACTCCAACAGCTGGAGGTTGTCAATCTACTATGACAGTTGTAGTTAACAGAGCATCTGCTGTCGTTTATCCAAACCCAACGCCAGATGGGAAAAATGTTACTATTAACTGGAGAAATCTTAAAGTGCCAGATAATTCTCATGTTCAAATAATCGTTTACGACAGATTAGGAAGAATAGTAACTAAAAGAGATCTTGTAAACTCAGGAAACACTGGTACTACATCTGAAGATTTGAGAATTAGTGGGTATTCAAATGGTTTGTATTTTATTAGATTACAAACAAAAGATAAGTCTATTAAATACTCAACAAAAATCATCAAAGGAGGCAATTAATAAGCTTCTTTACAATGGTATTTTTATTAGAAAAGCCGGTCTTATGACCGGCTTTTCTAATTTGAGCAATCTATTGAATGAGTGCATTTCGGTAACGATTGCGTAGAATTCCTGTTAAAAGATTGCTAATGATTTTTTTAATAAATAACTTGTCTTTGATTTATTAGACGACGATTGCTTGTGTACTACTTTTTGAATCATTTCTGATTCTTTTATTGCGTATGATTTTTATCATTTAGCGCTCTACAAGTAAACAACAATCTCTCATCTTTCACACGTCCCTTTTGATTCCGCAACAAAAATTAAATATCATTTTTGAAATGATATCAACTAACGTTAAACAGTAAATGAAATTTTTTTAAATGGACAACAATCAAAAATTCGAAACTTCAGTTATTGAATCCTCTTTCAAAAAATCAAATATGTACACCAATCCCAATCAAAAAATAAACAATCAAAGTATGAGAAGTTGTAATTCTACAAAAAGCAGATTATTGATGATGCTGATGTTTATGACATTCAGTTTTTTATCGTCATTTAATTCAATGGGCCAAGCTACTTCGATCTGGTATCAAACGAAAGATTCTTCTGCCTTAAATACCGGTTTTTTTGGATCTCAAACCGCCGGTACCTTGACTTCTGTTAACACTGGTGCTCGTACGGGTACGTTTGCTTATGCGCATGCTCCAGCTAGTACTTCAACTAGATATTGGTATAATTCCTTAATTGGTATTTTCCCCCAAGTAGCCACAGGAAATGCTCATATGATATATTGGGCAAGAGTTTCCGCTTTTAATGGTGCAACTTCAATTACCACAACGCCATCTCTCAGATATGTTAATAGTGGAACATCAGGTGCAGGTTCATCACAGACAGCTACTAGTACTGCAACAACTTTGAACGCTTCTACATGGACAAGATGTACTGGGTATACTGCAGTTACCAATGCATCAAGGGTTTATTTTGCAGCTCCAAACAATACACATACAGGTAGTACTACTGCTGTTGTTTTGTACGATGATTTTGTGATTTATTATGATGCAAGTACAACAACAGATATAACCGCACCAAGTTCAGGGCCAAGTGCTTTATCCAATTCAGGAACTGCAATCAGCTGGACCAACGGTAGTGATGCCGGAACAGGTGTGCAAGGTTCTATTGTTTTAGTATCAACCAATGCTACAGCAGCAGCTCCCACATTATTAGATCAGGGATTCTATGGTGCGGGTTCTACAATCGGTGATTGGACAGTAGCAACGAATACAACTTCAACAAGTTGGACACTTACAGGAACTCCTGCAAAAGTTGCAGTAGTAAACTATGATAAAGCTTATAACTATTCTACAGCTGGTACCATCAGTGTATCTGTTGGTTCTGCTTCTCCAACATTAACAGCAGCAGTAGGTGCTACTGTAGATAATGATATCAATATTACATTTACAGATGATGCCTCATGGAGAGCTGCTATTACTTCAGTTACTGTAAATGGTACTGCTTTAACAGCATCTACAGATTATGTTTTGTCTGCAGGTCAACTAACATTGAAACCAAGCGGAGGAAAAGCGGTTTTAAGATCTTCAGGATCAAAAGCAATTGCGATTGTATCAACAGGATATGCATTAGCTGAAGTGACTCAAGTAGTTGGTGCAGGTGTACCCAATAAGGTGGGGGTAACCACTCAACCAGTTGCTTTATATAATGGTTTTACATTAGGCACACAACCAGTTGCAGCTATTCAGGATCAATATGGTAATACCACTTCAAGTACTGCAACTGTGACTGCGGCTGT
>JAIXWH010000063.1 GCA_027484165.1 Chitinophagaceae bacterium
CTGAGGGCACCTGCAAGTACCCAAGCCGGGCAAAATAGTAATGGTTGACTCCAACAAAAAACCCTCACAACTCACGCTGCAAGGGCTTCTGTAAAATAAAAACCTGCTGTAGGGGAAGTACAGTAACCTATTGTTATTCGTTGATATTTGAAAAACCAATTAAACATTAAAGTATTGATAATCAATATAAATAATTACAAGTTGGTTTTTCGAATAACAATATATCCAAATTTTAGTGAAACTTTTAGTGAAACTCATTATCTTTGGTGTACAAAATCTACACCATGCCCCGACAACCCGTAGTTCACTTCAGATTAAAACCTACTGACCAAGCAGGATACTCTAATATCTACCTTCAATTTATTTACCATGGAAGAAGATTGTTTTTTTCTTTCGGACAATCCATAAAACCATCCGACTGGAACGAAAAAAAGCAAAGGGTAAAAAATAAACTTGCTACCACCATAGATGGAAAATTCGCCCTAAATGATCTGCTTGATAATCTTGAAGAAATCTGCATCAAAACATACAATGAATCTTTAAAGGACGGAATACCTGAACCGGAGCATCTCAGAATGGCGATGCAACATTTTATTGATAAAAACCATCAGCCGAAAGAGTCTAAACAAAAGCCAACTTTATTTTCATTAGCCAACAGATTTATTAACGGAGAAATCAAGTTCAGAGGAAGAGATAAAAGCGAAGGAAGTTTGAAAAACTATCATGCCGTTACCAAGCACCTCAAAGAATACGAAGCGTATTCAAAAACTAAAATTGATTTCGAAAGTATTAATCTCGATTTTTTTTATGCCTATGTTTCTTATCTACAAAAGAAACAGAAACTGGCTGTAAATACCATAGCAAAAGATATTGCCATATTGAAAGTGTTTATGGGCGAGGCTGTTGATCTTGGATATACTGATAACATGCAATTCCGTCACAAAAAGTTTTCGTTTAGCGAAGAAGAAACAGAGCATATTTATTTAACTGAAAAAGATTTATATCAACTCTACTCAGTACAACTTCAAAACAAAAAATTGGAACAGGTGCGCGACTTATTTGTTTTCGGAGCTTGGGTAGGATTACGATTTTCTGACTTCAGCAACATCAAGCCAGAGAACATTGTAAAATCTGATGACGACTTTTACATTAAAATCGTTACTCAAAAAACGAAAGAGCTTGTTATTATTCCATGCAACCCTGTTGTTTTAGAAATATTTGAAAAATACAAAAACAACAGCAACAGATTACCAAAAGCAATCAGTAATCAAAAGTTCAATGATTACATTAAAGAGGTTGGTGAATTAGCTGAACTAACAGAAAAGGGCCGACTGTCTTCTCGACCGAAAGAACGATTGTGTGATTTAATTTCAAGTCACACTGCTCGAAGGTCTTTTGCCACTAATTTTTATTTACAAGGATTCCCTACTATTGATTTGATGAAAATAACTGGCCATAAAACAGAGCGTGCGTTTTTAAAATATATCAGAGTAAGTAAACTGGATACAGCCAAGCGTTTGAACGAGCATATCAAACTAAAATGGAACAATAACTTAATGAGGGTAGCATAATTTAAACTTGAAAATATGAGTAAAAAAGTATCAGATGGCTACAAATTGTAGTCAACTGTATTTCATTGCTGATGATAATTTGCTTTAAATTAGAATGGATTGAAAGCGTGAATAATTGTCACGGTTTGAAAATAATGGCTAAAGAGGGCTGGTGAGACTAACTGATGTTGCGTATGATGATGGAGTTTATTTACAGAATTCCTAAAATTAAATTATTATTTATATCTTTATTGTCAGTTTAAAGCTGACAAATCAACTATGAAAGATAAGTTAATATCAAAACAATCAAATGAACTGCTTACCTACTTTAACGGTAAGAACCAGGTTTGCTTTGACAATAACCAAGCATATCAGGCACTGCCAAACTCAAAAACCAATACCGTGCGTGAGTTGTTGAGTGATATGTCGAAAAGAGGATTGTTGATGCGTGTTAAAGAAGGTGTTTTCCATATTATTCCTTACGAAGCCGAGCCAAGTAAGTTTATGCCTGACTGGCATTTATTAGCCGAGCATTTAGTAAACAATGCAAAATATTATATCGGATATTATTCTGCTTTACAGATTCATAATCTGATAACACAACCATCACTCAAAGAACAAATAGTGGTGTCAAAGCAAATAAAACCGGCGGAGTTGAATATAAAAAATGTCACTTTTCAATTTGTGTATCACAACACAACACATTTTTTTGGATCGAAGAAAATATGGATAGATAGTTTTAATAAAGTGCTTTGTTCTGATTTGGAAAAGACGATTGTTGATTGTTTGTTTAAACCCGAATATGCCGGAGGGATAGTTGAGGTGGCAAAAGCTATTTATGCATCCAAGACAAAAATCAACTTTGATACTCTTTTAGAATACACAATAAAATTTGGCTCACAAGCTGTAATAAAGAGATTGGGTTTTTTATTGGAATTATTGAAAATAGAAAATCCAATCATAGAAAAACTACAAAAAATAAAAACAGCATCTTATGTCTTACTCGACACAGAGTTGCCTAAAGAAGGGAAAAGAAATGCTCGTTGGAGTGTACAAAAAAACATAGATACTGATACAGTACTAAATGCCATCAATACATGATAAAGCCATCCGAAATACAGCAAAAGGCAAGAAAAGCCGAAGTGCGCGACCAGCAAATCGAAAAAGATTATGTGCTTTCTTGGATATTGAAAGGAATTGCTCAGCACAAAGAGTTATCAAAATTAATTGTGTTTAAAGGTGGAACTGTTTTAAAGAAAATATATTTTGAAGACTACCGTTTTTCCGAAGACCTGGATTTTACATTGTTAGATAATAATACACCCAACGAACTCATATTTTCTTTGTTCAGGGAAACATTTGCGTTTGTAAAAGAAGAAGCAAACATTCCATTTGATATTATTGATAATAACGAGCATGAAGACGGCGGCATCAATTTTTACATCAGCTATATTGGACCGTTGGGCGGACAAGGAAACAACAAAAGTGTAAAGGTGGATATATCAAGAAGTGAGCAATTGGTTTTTGTACCTGTAATGAAAAGCGCATTTATTGGTTATTCGGATTTGGAAGAACATCAATTATTGTGTTATCCGCTTGAAGAAGTGTTGGTTGAAAAAATGCGTTCGGTAATGCAAAGAATGCAGGCTCGAGATTATTATGACATTTGGTATTTATTGGAACAACACGGAATGGATATTGATTTTTACAACGCGGAGTTCAAAACAAAATGCAACAGCAAAAATTTAAATGCGGTTGATTTTCACAAAAAGATGACCGAAAGAATCCCTCAATATAAAGCACGCTGGAAAAATTCTTTGCAGGACCAAATAAAAGAATTGCCAGATTTTGAACAAGTAGAAAGGGAAGTAAATAGACACTTGAAAAAATTAAAAATCTAACATAGAAACTTAAGTAAAAATTATTAAGATGGATTATCATATAGAAATCAGCTCAATCGTTCAATTTGTGAATAATCAATTAAGGCAAAAGTCTGTCGTTAACTACAATGCAAGAGAAATATATAACCACATTAAAAAGGCGGTTCTTGATTCAGAAATCAAGCCCTTTTTGTATCCACCAGTGAAAGAAGAAGATAATAGCTATTATCAAAAATATGTAAGGATGAAAGCGGAATGGAATGATGAATATATTCCGGATTTTTTTGAAAATGATGGCTTGTTTTATGATTTGGACAGGATTCAGTATATCTTCAGAGGAAATACTAGTGAGGAAACATTCCGTATTTTATTTTCTTTAAAAATTGGGCAGCTTAAATCTAATGAACTTCCAATAAATGAATTTTTGAGTTTTCAGGTGTATGATAACTTTTACGGTGATAAGCAAGAATTAGACGGCTATTTACAAGAATTGCTGGCAATTGACGGCAATTTTTATCTTTTACCGTCAAACTTCGACGAAGAAATAGGAAATTGGATAGATAAAAAATCTGACTCAATAGTGGAAATAGCCGTTGAAAATCCCGAAATAAAGAAAAGCCCAAATTCAGAAAAAGAAGAGATAGAGTTTAAAAAATATCTTGAAAGTAGAAAAGGATTTAAAATTCCTGGGAAGTTAACAGATGAGCAGATTTGTAATTTTTTCTCCTTTTTATACAAAGAGAAATCGGTAAACAAAGAACCGTTTTTAGGGGAAGAATCTGTCAATAAAATTTTTGCAAACGGCTTATTTATACCCCAGGAAATACCAGCAGAAAAATTAAATCTTAATACCAGTCTAAGGTTCCCCAAAAAAATAATAGACTACGCCATTCACTTTTTTTTCTTGAAGCACAGCCTTACAGGAAGAGATAAACATGACTTCGTTTTGTTTTTTGCAAGTTATTTTAAGGAATATGAGAAGGCACTCAATTCAAAAAAAGGGCTATATAATATAACCTCAAATATCAGCGGCGAGGTAAGTACTAAAACTGGTATTAAGTGGTATAATTACCTGTCTAAAATCTGATTGCAAAACTCTATTTTTCCATATACAACTCCAGAGTGTACGAGCTCGTACAAAACTTTACGAGGACCTCGTACAGAAAGTATACGATTCTTCTGAAAATCAATACTGTAAAGGGTTTTATTAATAAACCATTTTTATCTTTGTTGTCTAAACTTTAAAGACATGAAGAAAAAAATAATAAGATTTTGCCCCATTTGCAGAGGCTTGATACCAGAAGATAAAAATGGTAATACCGTTTATTGTAGTGATGAATGCTACGACTACAACAAGAGCGTTGTAGCAGCAGAAAAAAACAGAAACAAGTCCATTCAAAAGCTTCTTTTTACTATTGATAATGTAGCAAATGAGGTCTATGGTTTATATGGCTCTGAACCCTTCTCCGCAAACGTATTTATAGACCGTGGATTTGTGTGGGATACCTACTCCGAAATAATAACTATTGAGCATATCCAAGCGAAAAAGTTGATTCGCTATGCCTATGTATTGTTTACCAATCAAACCGTTAAGCTATGGAAATTGTAAAAGAGATTTTATCAGATAAAGTTGATTATTTGAATGCCTTGAGAAACGCTCCTCAGGTTCCGGTGGCTCCTCAGTCAATAATAGAGGTAGTTGAAAGTGTTGTTCATACACCTATAATACCCGATTTACCACCCCCTCCTATAATTACGAATGTTGTGCCTGCTGTACCCAAACCAAAGAAGGGTTTTACAATCTGGCATTTACTTTGGGGTATAGCTGTGGTGGGAGTTGCAGCGTATTTAATAAATAAACACATAGATAAAAAGAAAAAAGAGAAAGAGCAACAACAGTTTAATGGCAGGAGATAAGTTTATAATGACAAATTATTTGCCCGAAGAGTTGGTTGAAGTATTTCGACCAATGATGCACGATATGGTCAAATCTTTGATTGGCGAAAAAGAAGAGAAACTACTTTCTCCTGCTCAAACGTGCAAACTATTTGAACCGGCTATTTCTAAAACTACTTTGGCCTCCTGGACAAAGCAGGGATTATTAAATGAGCACCGTATTGGCAGAAATGTATATTACAGGCTATCTGAGATTTTGGAGAAGAGTAAGGTGTTGAGGAGGTATAAGAATTGAAAAGATATCAATACTTATAACTACTTCTCCTTCGTTTTTAATCTTTTAATTTCTTCCTCCAGCATTTTGATATATTTCTCTTTATAATCATCAGCATGAAAGTGCATATGCTCAGCTTTTGCACCAGTAGCTTGTACAAGTTTGTTGTTGCTGATGTTAAAAATTTGAGATGCGTCAAAACTCAGAATATTTGACACCTCTACATCTAAAACTTCTGCGATTTGTTGAACACGTGAAATAGTTAAATCAATTTCGCCTCTTTCAATTTTACTGTAATTACTAAGGCTCATTTTTAACTTGTGAGAAATATCCTCACGAGTCACGTTTTTTAATTCTCTTAGTTTTTTAATGTTTTCTCCGATGTTGAGTTCCATAATATGGCGTTTTTGGTCATAAAAATACTAAAATACAACTTACTATTTAAGAATAACTAGTTTTATTTGAGTTACTTACATCTAAAATATTTATTATGAAATCAATCTCAATTAAAGCTACTTTAATACAACTTTTTCTTGTTGTATGTTTATTCTCAATAGTTTCATGTAGCAAAAGCGACCCAGCTCCAACTACTCCAAGCTATTCCAATTTCAAAATAACTAAAGTACAAGTTAATGCAATTCCTCAGCTTGATCCTAATGGAAGTGATTGGGATTTTGGTGGTTATCCTGATTTATATTTTAACATGGAAGATGCGAATAGTAATATTTTGTTTAATGGTGTCAACGGTGTTGTATCAGACGTAACCTCTTCCGAATTTCCTGTTTACTGGGATTTCACTTCTGCCTATTCTATAACAAATACTTCTGTAACACAATATGTTACTGTTTATGATGATGATTTAGGACCAACTACAAGCAATATTTATGATGAAACAATTGGGTATGTTGGTTTTAAAATGGATGATCATAAATCAGGTTATCCTACTACAATTACAAAAACTAACGGAAATTTAAGCGTAACTATCACTGGTACTTGGTATTAATAAAAATTTACTCAAATGCAAAAAGTAATTTTTGTAATAATTTTTAGTCTGTGTACTTTATTTGCAAGCAGCCAAACCACTTTAAGGTTAAAGAATAACACTTCCAAAGAAATGTTTGCAGCATACGTTGTATGGGATAGAGAAAGTAATTGCTACGTAAGCAGGGGCTGGTACAAATTAAGAGCGTATAGATCAACAGATTTAGACCTCGGTGAATACGAGGGTACAATTTATACTCATGCTCATCAGTATGGTGTAGTTGATAATTATTGGGGCGATGATAAATTATTCTGCATAAACCCAACTGATGCTTTTGAGATTACCTATGCAGGAAAACTGAATTGTGAAACAACAGCAAAGTTTAGTTCAATGAGAGTGAGTTATGGTGTTAATACATACACGTTTTATTGATGAAATTAATATTTATTAAGGCATCAGAAAAACAATTAAATGAATAAATCAATCCTGTTTCTCATTATTTTTCTCCCGTTTTTTTGCTTTAGCTATGTGATGGCAATTGGTAAAATAAATACTAATTATTGTCAATCAAAAGAAGAACGTTCCAAGCACATTAGTAAGGTTTCTACAACTAAAAGTGGTATAAAAATTGAAGTTGATACAACGATACATTGGTATGCACTTGAAAAAGAGAATGATAGTACTTACTGGAACAATGTGAATTACAACATTATTCTTATTGAGTTTAAAGTTGGGGTAAGCATGAAAAGCAAAGTTGTGTTGAGATTCTTAAAAAAAATGGACTTAAGAGATGTTTTATCTAAATCAAGGTATCCAACGAAGCAAAATTTCTTTGTCTTTAAAGTATACAACGGGAATAAAAATAAACTTCTTAGAATCATAAAAGAAGCTAAAAAGGTTAAATCTATTTTATATGCAGAACCTGAAGCAATAATAAAATCAAAAGTGTAAAAATCAAATCTGATTTATTTAAAACAGAATAAAAAGTTTATAATGAAAAAAAGCATAATTCTATTTTGCCTATTCTTCCTTAACATAGGAATAGCCTATTGCCAGTTTGCAAGAAAAAATCCAATAACAACGTTACGGGAAATCCCAGTTGTTTCTCAGCAATCCACTAATGATATTAAAATGCCTGATAGAAATAGTTTAAAAATATTGGAAAGTAAATATTATTCTTTTAAAGGCAAAAGAAAGATTGATACTGGTTCAAAAATTCATTGGTATGCACTTGAAAAAGAAAACGACAGTGTTTATTGGAAAAATGTCAATTGTGATAAAGTAATAATTGAATTCAAAAAAGGAACAAGTATTAAAAGTAAAGAGGTAATTGACTTTTTAATAAAAACTAACTTAAATCAAGTTTTAGAAAAAAGTATGTACTCAGAAATTCAAAACTTCTATGTTTTAAAAGTTACAAATGGTAACAGGGATAGAATACTTAACATAGTCAAAGAGGCAAAGAAGTTGCAGTCAATTTTGTATGCAGAGCCGGAGGTCAGAATCAAACAACATGCATGTATACCTAATGATGCTAATTATAACCAACAATGGGGACCATATGTTATGAGAGTAGATACCGTTTGGTGTTTTACAAACAGAGCATCAAATAATTGGATTGGTGTCATTGATGTGGCTTGTGATTGGAATCACGAAGATTTATATAACTCGGTTTGGGGCGGCTACGATTTCGCAATGAATGATAATTCTCCAACGCCAGATTATTCAGGTCAAGATCATGGGACTCATGTATCAGGGATTATTGGAGCAACTAGAAATAATGGAATTGGTATTGCAGGAGTCTCAATGGATACAATTTACTTTGCTAAAGTTCAAGATAACGACCCGAATAATCCCTACATGAGTACTACCGCAATACTTAACGCACTTAATACAATTGCCAACTATTCTAATGTAAAAATTATCAATATGAGTTTAGGCTCTCCAAGTCCAAGCCAAGCTGAGGAAACAGCAATTAATAATGTATTTAATAATAACAAACTAATTATTGCCTCTTCAGGTAATGATAATAGCTCTTTACCTTCTTATCCTGGTGCATATACAAATGTAATTTCTGTTGCCGCGGTTGGCGTTGATAATTCATATAATTTAGTCTCAGCTTCTTACAGCAATTATGGCTCAACAATAGATATTTCTGCCCCAGGAGGGGAGTCTTCCACAGGGTTTCCTATTTATTCGACCTTACCTAATAATACATATGGAGGCCCTAATTGGCAAGGAACATCAATGGCTGCACCACATGTTACAGGTGTAGCTGCAATAATTTGGGCAGCAAATCCATTTTTAACTAACACACAAGTAAGAACAATTTTAGAGCAACAAGTTTATGATTTGGGCACTACAGGTTGGGACCCTTATTTTGGATCTGGAATGTGTAATGCATGGGCTGCTTTTAGCACCGCATGTAGCCAACTATCTATTTCAATAACTCCAAGTGCTTCAACAACTTTTTGTGCTGGAAATTCAATAACACTTAATGCGCCATCAAATCCTAATGTAATTTATCAATGGAGAAAAAATGGGGTAAACATTTCTGGAGCAACAACAAATAGTTATATTGTTACTACTGCGGGAAGCTACTCACTTTACATACAGACATTGGGAGGTTGTCAAGCAACTTCAAATACAATAGTTGTGAATGTAACAAACGTGCCTTCTACTCCAACCTCTATAACAGGTTTAACAAATGTTTGCACGAATCAAAACAATGTATCGTATTCGATTTCACCTATATCAAATGCAACATCATATTTATGGTCACTTCCAAATGGTGCTTCTGGTAATAGTAACACAAACTCAATAATAGTTAGCTATAGCTCAATTGCTTCTTCTGGTAACATATCAGTAAAAGGTGTCAATTCTTGTGGTTCGGGAGGTGTAGTAAATCTTCCAATAAATGTTTCTGCTTCGCCAATAATTCCTTCGATATTATGGAACGGCTCTCAATTTTCAACAACCGCGACAGGTGTTGCCTATCAATGGTTTTTAAATGGAAATTCAATTTCTGGAGCTACGTCGTCAACGTACACTCCAATATCTATTGGAACATATAAGTTACAAATAACCGCAGGTGGTTGTACAAGTGTGAGTGATAATTTTAATCTCATTGTAACAGGAATTGACCCCACTTTAACTTTATCGCCTTATACAGCACAGGTATTTCCTAATCCAGCAAGCAATGATTTTGCAATCAAATTTTGGGAAACGCCTGAAACAACAGTTGAGTTACAATTAGTAAATAATCTTGGAGCAGTAGTAAAGTCCGTTAAGACTAAGAGCCAACTTACAACCATGAAAGTAAGTAATTTGTCTTCAGGTGTCTACTATTTGAAAATTATCGGAGGTAATTATAATCAAACTAAAAAAGTACAAATTATTAAACAGAAATAATATGAAAAAGCTATTATACTTATTGTCTTTAACCATTGCAATTTCTTGTTCTAAATCCGATAGCGGTGGAAATGGAGGTGGTGGAAATGCACAAGAGCCTGCTATTGTTTTTACAACTGATGCCAATGCTACAAATACATCTTTGTCAAATAGTTTCCCTGTTGTTGCAACCTTAACTTCTGCAATGCCATCGTCAAGCGGAATAAATATTTCTGCAACAGTAATTGACCAAACTAATAACGCAACCATAGCACAAAATGCAGCCATTAACAGCAGTACTGCAATCAATAATATTCAGCTAATTAATCTCCCAAGGCAACATTGGTGCACTGTTACAGTAAAAGTCACATCTATAGCAACGCCAAGTAACTTTGCAACAAGGACATTTAATGTAGCCTATAAATAACCGATATTTTTCTATTAATTTAAAAATCAACTTTAACGAGTTGATTTTTTTGTTTAATTTATGTACTAATGCAAAGCCGTTTACTAATATTGTTTTTAATCATCCTCACTTATTTTGGAAGTGATGTCTTTGCGCAAAGACAATATGCTGCTAATTCGGTTTTGTCGTCAGGTGAATGGTACAAAATTGGAATTACAAAAGAGGGCGTTTATAAAATCGATATTTCTTTTTTATCTCAGTTAGGAATTAATACTAACCAATTGAGTTATTCATCAATTAGACTATATGGAAATGGAGGCGGTCAATTGTCTGATGATAATGTTATTTCAACAACAGATGATTTAATAGAAAATGCAATTGAGGTTTATGACGGAGGCGATGACATTTTTAATGGTAATGATTATTTACTATTCTATGCACCTGGGCCCGATAATTGGAAATATGATAGCACAGATATGATTTTTCGCTATCAAAAAAACTTAATCAATGATACTTGTTATTATTTCCTTTCTGTAAATGCCAACGGAAAGCGAATCACTCAGCATAATAACAATCTTACCCCCAACACTTTTGTTACTCATTATGATGAACGCATTTTTCATGAGAATGATAATACGACAATTTTAAATAGTGGTAAAAACTGGTATGGTGAGGGTTTTAATAATACCCAAACTACTCAATTATTTAGTTTTAATTTGTCTGATGTTGAAAGCGGTAAGCCACTAAAATTGAATAGCAATTTGTTGAGCAGAAGTATTGGTACGCCTAGCAGTTTTAATGTTTCTGTAAATGGGCAATTTGTACAAAATATTCCGATTAATGGAGTTAGCGGTAATTTGATTGATAACTATGCGGAGCAGGCCTCTTCAATCGCTGTAATTGCATCTCCATCTTCAAATTTCAATATCACTTACACCTATAATCCTGCTTCAAACTCAGCGCAGGGCTGGTTAGACGGTTTTGATTTACAATACAGAAGAGCACTGCAATTGAATAATCAAAATCAAATGATTTTTAGAGACATCGCTTCTGTTGGTAATAATAATATTGCTCAGTTTAATGTAAGTGGAGCTAATTCAAATACAGAGGTTTGGGATGTGACAAATTTTGGAGAACCTATAAAAATGAATGGAAGTACCAATGGGAGCCAACTTCCATTTATAAATCGTGCAGATGTTCTGAAGGAATATATTGCATTTGATAAAACACAGTGTTTGCAGCCCATTAAAATTGGCGTTATCAATAATCAAAACCTACATCAATCCCGCTTTGCAGACTATTTAATCATCACACCAAAAATCTTTGAATCTCAAGCCAATCGACTTGCACAATTCCATACTGCTCACGACAACTTAACAGTAAAAGTTGCAGAGGCCGAAAAAATCTATAATGAATTTGGTGGAGGTAATAAAAGCGCAGCAGCCATCCGTGATTTCATCAAAATGTATTATGATAAAGCCGGTGCTGATACTACACTAAGACCAAAGTATGTTTTGCTTTTTGGAATTGGCAATTATGATACCAAGGGACGAGCAGCATCTACTATAAATCACATTCCTTGTTTTGAAAGTGATAATTCTATTAACCCTGTCACGAGTTACACTTCGGATGATTATTACGGCTTGTTATCCGATACGGATAATATCAACAGCACATATCAAGCAGGTGAACTGAAGCTTTCGGTTGGTAGATTGCCTGTTTCAACTATAGACGAAGCCAATATAGTTGTTGATAAAATCATCAACTATAGCAGTAACGAAACATTGGGTTCATGGAGAAACGATTTGCTGTTTCTTGCGGATGATAAGGACGCTAACTTATTTTTAAATACATCTGAACAAATTATTAATACTGTTGAGGATAATAACAAACTTGTAAACAACAATAAAATTTATGTTGATGCCTATCCATTAACAAATGTATACAACACAACAACATCGCCAGAGGTTAATCAAACAATCATAGACCAGCTTTACTCAGGTAAATTAATTTTAAACTACAGTGGACATGGAAACTATCAGCAACTTTCATCTTATTCCATATTTAGCAATCACGATGCAAAGTCATTAAACAATGCTAAAAAACTTCCGCTGTTTATTACTTCTACTTGTGATTTTGTGCCTTATGATGACCCGTCAAAAATTTCGTTGGGAAGTTATATGCTGCAAGGGAGTAGAAATGGAGCTATCGCACTACTTACAACACCAAGACTGGTTTTTGCAGGCGGTAATCAAGTCGTTAATGAAAACTTTTTAAAATATGCTCTTCAGAAAGACCCAACAGGAAACTACCTTACTTTAGGAGAGGCGTTTCGTCTTTCAAAAAACTATACTAGTCAAACCACATCAGATGTAGTAAACACAAGAAAATTTTCTTTGATTGGAGACCCTGCTTTAAGGCTATCTTTTCCCAAATACAATATCAGTATAGATTCCATAAATCAGAGAGTTGTAAATAATGGCGATACGATTAAATCCGGTAATAATTATACAATTACGGGTTTTGTAAAAGACAATTCAGGAACAGTTTTGTCCAATTTTAATGGAACGGTTTATGCCAAAGTTTTTGATAAGCCAAGAGCCATAAGAACATTAGGCAATGATCCATCAAGTATCCCCGCAACTTTTTACCATCAGACAGATTTGATCTATAGTGGGAGAGCAACTGTTCGGAACGGAAAATTCAAATTCTCTTTTTTGGTTTCAAATGATTTAAATAGCAATGTAGCAAAGGGAAAGATTAGTCTGTATGCAGAAAATGGTAATGAAGATGCTTCGGGGTTTGATACCTCATTTTACATAGCCCCTAATCCATCTGTTAATAACAATGATAATATTGGTCCTGATATAAAACTATATTTAGACGATTACCATTTTAGAAATGGCGGCAATGTTGGTGACAGAGCTTTATTGTTGGCAAGATTATCTGACAGTTCTGGTATTAATACCGTTTATGATGGTAATGTTGACCATAATATCAAAGCCATCATTGATGGGGACGAAGCACACCCTATAATCCTAAATAGTTTTTATGAAACCGATTTAGATACTTACAAAAGTGGGGGGTTAGCGTATCAACTTCCATCTTTAACTGAAGGTGCTCATACTTTAAAACTTACTGCTTGGGATAATGTGGGTAACAGCAGTACCTCAATCCTCAACTTCAATATTTTAGAGAATAATGAGTTTCAGATTTATAACCTTATTAATTACCCAAATCCAGTTAATAGTTACACGAATATTTCGTTTCAAATAAACGAACCTGCACAGCATTTACAAGTTGCTGTAAATTTTTATTCTTTAGATGGAAAAGTACTTGCACAAACAAAAAAAGAATTTACAAATACAAGTAGATTTATTGATTTTCCTTATGAGATTAATTTTAGCAGATTGGCTGCAGGTATTTATTTTTATCGGGTGAGGATTGTTAATGAGAAAGGCGAAGAATCGGGAGCTTCACAAAAGATATTGAAGCAGTAGTTATAAAAGGGATAGCTTAATCGTAGTGAAACTTGTAGTGAAACTTTCTCAAAAATACCCCCAACAAAAAACCCTTACAACTCACGCTGCAAGGGCTTCTGTAAAATAAAAACCTGCTGTAGGGGAAGGGTTCGAACCTTCACGAGGCAGTTAGCTATAACACAAAGTTTCGGTGGTCGACCCCGGACACTTTA